>JADGRB010000223.1 GCA_017881315.1 Pseudomonadota bacterium | reverse complement strand
GGTAACCTCGAGGATCAGCCAGAGGGGCATGAGCTCGGGCTTGGGGAAGAAGGTGAACGTCTTCTGGCCGGCCCAGAGGTACCGGAAGTGGATGACGGAGGTCCCCGCCGGCGGCTCCGGGTTGCACGGGTCGATCGGCACGCTGCTGTCTCCGCCGCAGCCTGCATAGCCCGGCCCGGGGTTCTTGGTGTACCAACGGTAGGAGTCGGGTCGGGTAGAGTAGTTCATGCAGGCGGGCGTGTCGGGGGGGCCCGCATAGCCGACCCAAAATTCGTCCGCGGTGCGTGCCGGCAGCGTCAGCGCGGCGCTCTGCAGCCCGGTGAAGTCGGGGTAAGCGACCTGGAAGGTGGCGCCCGCCACCCACTTGCTGTTGGGGATCAGGATCGCGTACCAGGGGCAATGTGCGTCCTGGAACTCGAGCAGCGGCTGCACGCAGACGCCGCCGCCGGCGTTGACGGTCAGGCTGCTCGGATAGGGCGGCGTCGCGTCGCCTTTGAGCGCGTCGCAGGCAGTCCCGGGAAAGCCCGTCTTGCTGGGATCGCCCCAGGGCCAGCGGACGTGGATCTTGGTGAAGCCGACCGGCGTCGTGGTGTCGGGTTGCCCCGCCGCGCACACCGCGATCCCGGAGGCCCGCGGATCGTCCGTCACCCGCAAGCTCCCGCGGTTGTAGTCCGCGGGCAGCGTCGCGCTCGCGCCGCCATAGTCGATGTACAGCTCGCCGGTGTTTGGGAACGGACTGAGGTCGATGTTGCCGGACGTCGGGTTGGCGACGCAGCCGGTGGTCGGATCGATGGCCGCGATGGTGACCGTGGTGGTCGTCGTCGGGAGGCAGTCGGAGTACCAGGCGCAGCCGGAAGCGTCCTTGCGCGCGTTGTGGACGAGCCAGTTGTGCGTCACATCCGAGATGACGACGGCGAGCGGCGGAGTGTCGAACACGCCCAGCGTCGGATCGACGTCCTTCGACCAGAGGTTCTTGACGTGGATCCTCCGCGTCCCCGCCGGGCAGGTAGGCGTCTCCGTGGCTGGCGGCACGAAGACGTCTGGGGCGCCTCCGTCGGGCACCGGCACCCAGCCGGGATCGATGACGATCGTGCCGCTACAGGTGTGGGAATTCGGATCGTGATCGTTGCAGTCGGGCCCGAGTGGGCAGTTCGCACCGTACCCGTCGCCGTCGAGATCGATGCAGCGCAGTGGCGGGCCGCTGCCGGCGGCGCCGCTCGGTCCTGCCGCAGGGCGGACCCCGGCGCAGCCCGCCGACAAGGCGAGGATCGCCACAGCGGCGAGGCGGGTTCCATTCCAACGGCCGGCTCTGGGCAAGGTGAGACAACCTCCGCCACCCATATTGCGCGGCTGCGCCCTTTTCGATCATGACAACGGTCATATGGCGCGTCGTGCCGCGGCGACTTGCGGCTCGGTCAGATCCGCCCGCCGGGAGACGAGTATCGGGACATAGACGGCCAGGTGGACTCCGAACGCGGCAGTCCAAAGACTGCCGGCGATGAAGACCGAAGCGCGATAGTGTGAGATGTCGATCAGCGGCACGAGGACGCGAACGATCGCGGCCAGCGTGACGAGCACGAAGGAAGCGATGGCGGCTCTCGACGCCCTGAGCGCTCGTCCCGTGTGACCCAGCGCCACGCGGGACATCATCCCCAGCGTGATGCCGCCGATGGCGCCGACCGTCAGCGCATGGATCGCGACGGATGGGGGCACGGCAGGGGAAAACAGCGAGACGGTCCGGAGGACCAGACCACCCGGGATCCACAGATAGGCGACATGCAGGATCCAGAGCAGCGGGACCTTGAGCGCGTGCCGCGCTCCCCAGCTCAGGCTGCGACAAACGGCCAAGAGGCTGGTCAGTCCGGCCACGACCGCGACGACGTCCCGCCGAGCGAGCGCGGCGTCGCAGACAGTCAACAGGGCCATCGACGTCAGAGTCAGCGCGTCGAGCGCCGGCAGAGCGCGGATCGACAGCACTCCCGTTGCGTTCCTCGTGAACATCGGGATCGTGCGGCCCGCGATGACGAGGATCAGGAAGAGAACGATATCGAGCCCAACCGTGGCTCCCCGCGCTCGCCCTCCGGGCAGGACGCCCAGGGCGTCCAGGTGCATGACGAGGTTCGCAGTCCAAAGCGCCACGAGGACGCCGAGCATGACCAGGTTCCTTCGGTTGTTCGAGGCGACGATCGGCCGCCCGATGGCGACGCCCAGCGCGGGCAAGAACGCGAGGTCCGAAATGGCGGTGAGCCAGTGTGGAAAGACTCGTGGCGCAATGAGGCCCACCCGCCCGAGGAGCCAGAGCATGCACAAACCGATGAGAGGCAAGCCGGTCGCTGTCTCGCGGCCGGTCCAGTTGCCGACGGCGGTGAGCAGGAAACCAGCGATCACGGCGGTCGCAAAGCCGAACAGCATCTCGTGCGCGTGCCAGTAGGTCGCGTCCAAGTACCCATTGAGATCGATCGCTCCCGCGTAAGCGAGGATCCAGACGGGGAGGATCGAGACTGCGAACCCGGCGGCCAGCAAGAAGAAGGGACGAAACCCCTTGGTCAGCAGGGGTGTCGAGCGCAATTGTCGAATCACTGCCCCGCCCCGCTGTGGCGTCTCGGGTGCCGATGGAGCGCCGCTGTTCATCACGACGTGAGGATTGCGCGTTTCCGCCGGTCAAGTCATCACACCAGTCCTGAATGGCCGCCGGCATGTGCCTTGCACAACCGAAACGCGTGGCCCCTCCAGGATCGTCATGACCGGTCGCCGAATTGACATATGAGCTCCCGCCTTCACGTCGACCTCGACCTGATCCGCAAGTACGACGTGCCCGGACCCCGCTACACCTCCTATCCAACGGCTGTAGAATTCACCGAGCGGTTTTCCCACGATGAGTTGCTGCGGGATCTTCGCGCGAGCAACCGTAGCCAGCGGCCGCTCTCGCTCTATTTCCATCTGCCCTTCTGCGAGAGCCTCTGCTGGTTTTGCGGCTGCACCACCATCATCGGTCGCGACCGCGATCGCGCCGATACCTACCTCGACTACCTGGACCAAGAGCTGTCTTTGACGGCGAAGGAGCTCCATCCCGGAAGCCGCGTGGTGCAGGTGCATTTCGGGGGCGGAACGCCAAATTTTCTTTCGCCCCGACAAATCGCGCGCCTGGCGACCATGCTTCGCGAACACTTCTCGTTGGAAGCGGACGCCGAGATCGGCGTCGAGCTGGATCCGCGCCGGCTGACGCTCGAACAGGTGGAGGCATTTCGCGCGCTCGGCGCGAACCGCGCGTCCTTCGGAATTCAGGACTTCGATCCTGCGGTCCAACAGGCGATTCACAGGATTCAGCCCAAGGAAGTCAGTGATCGCGCGACTGAATGGATTCGCAGGACGGGGTATCAATCGCTCAACCTCGACCTCATTTACGGCCTGCCTCGGCAGACGCCGGCCTCATTCGCGCGCACGCTGGAGCTCGCGCTGGAGCTAGAGCCCGATCGTTTCGCGGTGTTCAGCTACGCCCACATGCCCCGCTTGAAACCGGCGCAAAAGCTGCTGCCGATGGCGGAGGCCCCGAGCTCCGAAGACAAGCTGACCATGCTCAAGCAGGGAATCGAGACGCTGACCGAACGGGGCTACGTCTACATCGGGATGGATCACTTCGCGCGGCAAGACGATGAGCTCGCTGTCGCGCAGCGCGCGCGCACCCTCCAGCGCAACTTCCAGGGCTACAGCACGCGGGCCGGGGTGGATATCTACGGCTTCGGGATGTCCTCGATCTCGCAGACGACCACGCACTATCGACAAAACGACAAGACGCTCGACGCCTACTATGCTCGCCTCGACGCCGGCCAGTTGCCGGTGGCGCGGGCGCGGTTCTTGAGCGACGAAGACATCCTGCGCCGTGAAGTGATCATGCGCCTCATGTGTGATCTGTCGCTGGACTACCGGGCTCTCTCGAAGACCCTCGCCATCGACTTCGCTGACCATTTCGCCCCGGAGCTCGCGGCGTTCGCGGGCGCAGCCGCCGATGGTCTGGTGAACGTCGACGAGAACAGGCTCACGGTCACCGAGAGCGGTCGGCTGTTGATTCGCAATCTGGCCATGACCTTCGACGCCTACCTCGGGAAAGCCGAGCGGCATTTCTCGCGAACCATCTGAGGCTCGGGGACTGCGCACAATTTGCGCGTGCCCGCGGACCGCCGGCAGAGACTGCGCGGCACACGCAAGCGTCCGAGGGCAAACAGCGGCGCGCGAAGCAAAGTCCTCGCGGGACGGCTCCCGTCGTCGCCGGCCCGGACGTTGCAAGTGGGGTCCGGTACCCGGAAACGCCCGCTTAGGAGGATCCCGATGATTCCGCGCATCTCGACTCTGGCCTTCGCTACCACGCTCGCCTGCGCCCCTCTCGCCTGGGGCGGCACGATCACCGGTTCGGTGAAGATCAAAGGCGCGGCGCAACCCGCTGTCGTCTACGTCGAGGCGGCGCCCGGCGCCGTCGCGCCCCCGAGCGCGCACGCGCACATCGATCAACAGAAGATGACGTTCATCCCGTACTTGTTGCCCGTGGTGGTGGGAACGACGGTCGACTTCCTCAACCACGACTCGGTCACCCACAACGTCTTCTCGCCCGACGCCGAGAGCTACAACCTCGGCACCTGGGCCAAAGGAGAGACGCGGTCTTATACGTTCAAAAAGACGGGCGTCTACACCCAGCTGTGCTCGATCCACCCCGAGATGGAGGGGTTCGTCGTGGTGCTATCGAACCCACTGTTCGCCACCACCGACAAGGCGGGCAACTTCAAGATCGCCAACGTCCCCGACGGCCACTACGCGCTCAAGGTCTTCTCGAAGAAGCTGAAGAAGCCAGACAAGGACAAGAAGTTTCCCGTCGACGTGAGTGGCGGCACCGGGACATCGGCCATCACGTTCTGAATCTGATGTCATGCCGGCCCGCGCTCGCACCAAGTCCGTCCTGGCCCTGGCGGTCGCCGCGATGGTCGGTTGCCTGGTCATCGCCACGGCCCGTTCCGAGGCACCGAGCACGACCCCAGCGCCGGCGCCCTCCGGGATCGCCGGCGTGGGCGACGTTCCGTTCGACCATACGATCCATGCCGGCAAGTACGGCATCCCCTGCCTCGACTGCCACGCCTTCGCCGACAAGTCCCCGGTTGCTGGAATCCCGTCGGGCCGCAAGTGCATGGGCTGCCACAAGTTCGTCGACAAGGAGAAGCCCGCCGTCCAGACGCTCGCGGCACACGTCGAGGCCGGCGAGCCCCTCCGTTGGCAGCGGGTCTTCTCGGTCCCGGACTTCGTCTACTTCTCCCACCGAATGCACGTGCGGGCGAACGTCGCTTGCGCCGAGTGCCACGGCGACGTGGGTGCGATGAAGACCGTCGTGCAAGGCCACCCCTTCACCATGGGTCGTTGCATGGGATGCCACAAAGAACGCAACGCGACCCACGACTGCCTGGGGTGCCACAAGTGAACGACGACGGTTCGATGAAGACAGGGCGGCGCGGGTTCCTGGGCGCCGCGGTGGGGACACTCGGCGCCGGGCTGGTCGCCGGCTGTTCGAAGCGCCTGCCCCGCTACCTGATCCCGCACGTGATTCCCCCCGACGACGCGGTGCCAGGTCTCGCTCGCCACTACCGGACGATCTGTCGCGAGTGCCCGGCCAGCTGCGGCGTCACGGCGCGCGTACGGGAGGGACGCGTGGTGAAGCTGGAGGGGAACCCCGATCATCCGCTCAGCCAGGGAGCATTGTGCCCGCGCGGCCAAGCGACGATCGAAGGCCTCTACTCGCCCGATCGGCTCGGCGCGCCGCACGCCGCGACCGGGCAGCTCGGATGGGACGCGGCGGAGAGCGCGCTCGGCTCGGGGCTCAAGCGGGCCCTCGACGCGCAAAAGCTCGTCGTCGTGCTCACCCGACCGGAGCTCGGCAGCGTCGGCGCCCTCTTTCGCACCTGGCTCACGGCGCTCGGGCAGAGTCCGAGCCAGGTCGTCACCTTCGATCCGATGGATCGCCCCTGGCTGCGCGAGGGCGCGGCGCGAGCGTTTGGCGCCGAAGCGAACCCGGTCCCCGACATCGCCGCCGCGAGGCTGTTGCTCTCCATCGGCGACGACCTCGTCGAGGAGGGCGCGGTCGTCGAGCAGGCCCGCTCACTGGCGGACCTACGCGCGGCCGGCGGGCGCTTCGTCTACCTCGGGCCGCGGCTGTCGCTGACGGCCGCCGCCGCCGATGAATGGCTGTCGGTCGAGCCCGGCAGCGAGGTCCTGTTCGTCCTCGGCCTCGCCCGGCGCCTGCTCGAACTCGTCGGTCCCGACGCCCCGGCGGGCATCGGGGTCGCAACACTCCGCGCGCGGCTCGCGCCCTACGACGCCGCGACGGTCGCCGCGCGCACGAAGATCGGCTCGCCGACGCTCGAGCGGCTGGCCCGCGACTTTCTCCGCACGCGCCCGAGCCTGTGCATCGGGCCGGGGCGGGCCGTGGCCGGCAACAATGCGCCCGCGCTCGCCGAGGCGATCTACGTCCTCAACGCGGTGGCGGGGAACCTCGGGCGCACGCTCCGGTTCTTGCCGCGTCCGCAGGGAGCCTGGACCGGCCCGTCCATGGACCTCCCCGAGCTCATCCGTCGCGCCGCGGGCGGCGAGGTCGGGGCGCTCATTGTCCACCATGCCAATCCGCACGGCTACGGCCCGGTGTTCGCCGATCTCGCTGCCGCCATCGAGAAGGTTCCGTTCGTGGCCGCCTTCAGCAATCAGATCGACGAGACCGGTCGTCACGCCCACCTGCTGCTCCCCGACCACCACTTCCTCGAGACCTGGTCCGACGCGACCGTGCGCGACGGCGTCACCGGCATCCAGCAGCCGGCGATGGTCCCGCTCCTCGACACCCGGGCTGCGGCGGACGAGCTGCTCGTCGCTGCGCGCGCGCTGGGCAAGGCCACCGGCCTCCCCGACGGCGCCTTCGCCGACTCGGTGCGCGCGTCGTTCGACGCAAAGGACGTGGAGCGCGGTGGAAAATTCAGCGAGGCCGCCGTCCAATCGCGGACACTGGCCGACGGCGTCCTCGGGGGCGCGACGGCGACCCTCGATCTCGCCGGGCCCGCGGACGGGCTGCCCCTGGTGGTTACGTCCACGTTGCGCCAGCTCGATGGCCTGCCCCCCACGAGCGCCCTGCTGCTGGAGATGCCCGATCCGCTCACCAGCATCGCCTGGGGCGGATGGGTCGAGCTGCACCCGACGACGGCTTCCGCGCTGGGCGTGGTCGAGGGAGACGTCATCGGTCTCGAAGGGACTGCCGGCCGGACCGAGCTCCCCGCGCACGTCACCATCGGCTTGCGCGAGGGCGTCGTCGCCGTGCCGGTCGGATACGCAATCCCCCTGCTGGCCGAACGCGCGCTCGGCTTCGGGACGCGCGTGCGGGCGCGCAAGACGGGCGCGAAGGTTTCGCCGCCCCACGTGCGGGGGGGCCAATCGCAGCACGGTGCCGAGCTCTCGCGCGAGGTCACGCCCTCCCGGAGGCTGCCCATGGCGCCAAAGCTGCCCTCGATGAATCCGCCCATCGAGCACCCGCTCCACCGCTGGGGCCTGGCCATCGATCTCGATCGCTGCAACGGATGCGGCGCCTGCGTGGCCGCCTGCTACGTCGAGAACAACATCCCGATCGTGGGCCCCGAAGAGGTCGCGAAGGGACGCGACATGAGCTGGCTGACCATTCAGTCCTTCATCAAGGAAGGCGGCGACGGCGCCGCCGAAGTCTCGTTCTTACCTCTCGGCTGCCAGCAATGCGAAAACGCTCCTTGCGAGACGGTGTGCCCGACCTTCGCGACCTATCACACGAAGGAAGGCCTCAACGCACAGGTCTATTCGCGCTGCGTTGGCACGCGCTACTGCGAGAACAACTGCCCGTACCACGTGCGTCGTTTCAATTTCTCCGACGCCAAACACGGGCCCCGAGACAGCCTGGGCCTGAACCCCGACGTGACCGTCCGCGGGCGCGGCGTGACCGAAAAGTGCACCTTCTGCGTCCAGCGGATCCGCGGTGGCGAGGAGCAGGCCAAGCTCGAGGGGCGGCCCCTGCGCGACGGCGAGATCGTGTCGGCCTGCGCTGCGACCTGTCCGGCGCACGCGATCGTCTTCGGCGACTTGAAGGATCCGACCTCCCAAGTCTCGCGGATGGCCAAGGATCCGCGCGCCTACCGGCTGCTC
>JADGRB010000222.1 GCA_017881315.1 Pseudomonadota bacterium | reverse complement strand
CCTGAAGATCCTGCATCAGCATCTCGCTGTAGCTGAGAACGACCGACAGCAGGTTGTTGAAGTCGTGCGCGACCCCGCCGGCCAAGATCCCGATCGCTTCCATCTTCTGCGCCTGGCGAAGTTGCTCCTCGCTGCGGCAAAGCGCCGCCTGCGCCCGCTTGCGGACGGTGAGATCGGCGATGAACGAGATGCAGTTGGACCCTTCCAGCATCGCCGCACCGATGAGGATGGGTACACGCGTGCCGTCTTTCCGGAACAGCTCCTTCTCCCACATGGGCGCCACGCCGGTGGCCCTCAGCTGTTCGGAGGCCAGTCGGTCGAGCTCCAGCCATTCGGGCGGGCTGGTGTCCGTCCAGGGTACGACGCCCACCAGCTCGGCCCGGGTGTACCCCATCATGTCCAGGTAGGCGTCGTTCGCCTCGTGAACGGTCCCGGTCACGTCCGCCACGACGATGCCGATGATTCCCGATTCGGACAGGCGCGCGAAACGCGCCGACTCCACGGCGAGGAGTCGGGTTTGCTTCTCGCTCAGCTGAATCGCGGCATCGGCCTGAGCGGCCCGAAACGCCAGGTCATCGAGCAACACGTTGAGCGCGAGCCCAAATCGCGAGGACACCTGATCGGTTTGGCAATCGACCGGCAGCGAGACCCGAGCGGTCCTGTCTCCCAGCGAGGCCGCCGACATGACCGCGAAGATGTCGTCAAAAGACGGCGCGATCGTCATGTGGCGATCCCCTTGCTGCGCAACCAGCCGCGGGCCGCCGAATCTTCCGCAAAGCAGGTGATGTCGACCGGCCCGCTCGCGAGATGCTGTGCCTGCTTCTCCAGCTGCTTCACCGTCCCGCCCGCCCGTTGAAAAACCCCGCAGTCCGGCCGGCCGTCCGTCGACTCTGCGGATGAGGTGCGCCACGGCCTCGAGCACATGGCGACCTCTCCGTCAGAGGCTAGTCACGAATTGGCGCTCGGCAACGGCCCGCGTCCGCGACGACCGCGGCGGCGCCCGAGGGCGGCCGAGAGCATCGCGAGGGCGAGGAGAAGCTGAGCGCCGCTGGGGAAGGTGCGGCCGGCGACGCCGCAGCCCCCACCGTCGTCGGTGGGCGTCGCAGGGGGCGTCGAGGTGGGCGTCGAGACCGGCGTGGGCGTCCTCCCGTCAGGACCGCCAATCGCGGTCGAGCTGGCGGAGAGCTCCGCGTCGCCGGTGCCGCCGAAGGCGCCCAGGTTGATGTGTGCGCCGTTGGGCGCCGGCTCGAACCCGACCTCGTCCGTGGGATCGCCCCTGTCCGTCGAGGGTTGAGGACCGGCGAGCCGGAGGTCGCGTCCAGCTAGATCGGTGAACGCCACCGCCGTCGACAGATCGCCAGCCCCGGCGGCGAGGCCCCGGTAGTCGCTCTGGTTGCCGAACAGATCGTCGTAGCTGCTCGAGAGCGCGCCGGCCGTTCCGGCGACGAGGCCCACGGTGTTCGCGGTGAGCAGGCTGTTCTTGATGCTGGTGCTCCCGGCAGAGTCGACGCCCGTGCCGTTGCCGACCAGCGTCGCGTTCACGATGCCGGCGCCGCCCGCCGTCGCCACCGAGACGCCGGCCGTCTTGCAGTCGCGCACGATGAGGTGCGTGAGGTGAACGCCGGTGACGCCGGCGCTCACGGCGACGCAGGTGTCGGCTCCGGCCACCGTCAGCTTGTCCAGCCCGGCCGGGTGGGCGGCGTCGGTCCCATCGAATCGGACGCCGACCGCCAGACCGGTCGCGTCAAGCGTGGTCCGCCCCGCGCCCGCACCGGCAATGCTCACGCCCGGCCCCACGGCCAGCGGCTCGGACAGGGGGTAGGTCCCCGCGCCCAGCATGATGAGCGCGCCAGGCGTGGCCCCGGCGACCGCGGCGCGCAGGTTCGCGGCCGGCGTCCCGTCGACGGTCACGCCAGAGTTGGACGCGACCTGGAACGTCTCCGGCACCGACCAGGGGGACAGCGCGCCATGGGGATCGCGGGCGCGCAGGGAAAAAGTGTAGGTCACGCCGGCGGTGAGCTGGACGACCACCTGTGTGGACGTCGCGCCCTCCGGCGGGAAGAGCTGTTGCTGGAAGCTCTCCAGCACCTCACCGTCGGAATCGATGCGCAGCTCGTAGCTCGGCAGCTCCGCGTCGGGATCGACAGCCGGCAACCAGCGCAAGGTCACGTCGCCGGGGTCGAGGGCACGCGGGTTCGCCGCCAGGATCGGCGCGGTCGGCGGGTGGTTCACGGTGGAGAGCTGTCCCTCGACGATCCCGCTCTCCGCGACGGTGATGAGGCGGCCGTTCGCCACCACCGGCGACGCCAGGGCCCGGCCCGCCACCGACAAGTTTCCGACGGCGTTGCCGCTCGCGACATCGAGGATGCTCACGGAAGAGACCAGCGAGGACGCCGCCGCCAGCAAGGGCGCGCCACTCTCCGTCCCGAAGGCCGCGGGGGTCGGGCAGACCACGAACGTCGGGACATCGTTGGCGTCGCTGAAGACGACGCGGGCCAGCGGATGCTGCCAGACGACGGCCCCGGTGCCGGGATCGAGCGCGACGACGCTCTCTCGCGACAAGATCTGGTCCGCCACGCCATCGCCGTCGGTGTCGAGCGCGTCGTCGAGCCGCGTCTGCAAGATCAGCCGGCCGCCCACCGCCGCGAACGACGAAACGGCGCGCCGCCGGTAGATCGGCGTCCCCGCAAGGTCCGGATCGGGCGCGGGGAGGCTCACGGGCCAGCCGGCGATCGGCGCGCCGGTGCCGGCGTCGACGGCGTGGAGGTGATCGCTCTCCTGGCCGCCCGCCATGTAGGCCCGACCGCCCGCGATCAAGGGCGCGGCGATGTTGACGATGCCGTCGGCCCGGTAATCCCACCGCGCCGCACCGGTGGCCGCGTCGAACCCGTAGTAGTGGCCCCCGTTGGTGCCCACCACCACCAGACCGCCCGACACCGCCGGCGAGGTGTTGCTGAATTGCTCCATGACCGCCGGGCTCCGCCAGACCACCTGGCCGGTGGCGCCGTCCAGGCGCACCACGAACTGCTGCGGCAGGCCGGCGCCCACGATGAGGTCGCCGTCGAGGGGCGTCGGCGACGACACGTTCATCCCGCCGAGATCGGCGGTCCAGAGCGTCGCGCCGTCGGCCAAGCGCACGGCGACGATCTTGTTGCCGAGGGTCGGAATGAAGATTCGCCCGCGGGCGATCGCGGGCGTCCCTTGCACGGCCGAGCCGAGCGCCAGTTGCCAGACCTGTTGCCCGGTCTCGGCCCGCAGCGCGCTCACGATGCCGTCCAGATCGACGGTGACGGCGAACCCGTCGGACACGACGGGGCTGGCCAGGACGCGTCCACCGCGCGTGGACGTGTACGACCAGTGGCCGTCGGAGAACGTCGCCCCCGAGCGCTCCGCGGAGAGGCGTGCGTGAGCGGCGTCCAGGCCGGGCGTCGCCCAATCGTCGGCGCGCGCCGCGCCCGCCGCCAGCGTCGCGAGCGCGAACGACAGCAGCACGGCGCTGCGCGCAAATCGGCCGGCATCGTGAAGGTTGGAGTGTCGCGTCTGGTTGAGCATGGCGCTTACTTGAAGGTGGGGGTCGGGTCGTTGACGAGGTCGAAGTAGTAGAGGCGGCCGTCGTTCGCGACGGAGGAGGTCGACACCAGGTAGCGATTGGTGTTGCCGTCGAACGCCACGCCCGAGACCGATTCTGTCGGGCCGAAATCGTATTCGCTGAGGATCGCGACACCCAACGGCGCGGTGGCGTTGCCCGTGTTGCGATCCAGAAAGTACAGCTTACCCAGTGTCGTTCCGACGGCCAGGACGCCGGCGTTGTATAGCGGGGGGGAGGTGATCGGGTCGGACGCGTTCAGCGTGTAGGGGTAGCTGGAGTTGACGACCGCGCCGCTGGTGCCGCTGCCGGCCCCCGTCAGCGCGACGATCTTCCCGCCTTGGGTCCCGAACTGAATCGTGTCGGTCGAGTTGTCGTAGTAGCTCGAGCCGTTGATGGCGCTGCCGGCCGCGTAGCTCCAGAGGAAGTTCGCACCGATGAAGTTCGTGGGACTGAGGGCCCACATCGTGCCGTTCGCGTCGCCGGCGAAGACCCGGGCGATCCCTTTGGTCGCGGCCAAGGTGCTGGTCCCGACGCTGACGCGTCCGCCAACCGCGCCGGGGAGCGTGTTGACGGCGAAGGTCGTGCCGGTGACGTCCAGCTGGACCAGATCGCCCGCGATGCCGAGGTAGAGCGTGGTGACACCGGCCCGGGTCCATAGCTGGGGCGACGAGGTGGTCACGTTCAGCGGCGTGGTGATCGGCCATCCCGTCTTGATGGGAGCTTGCGAGACCTGGCCGATCCCGTAGAGCAGCTGGATCGGGACCAGGCTGGTGCCGGCCCAGTAGAGGTTGCTCGCATCGAGCGAGAGCTGCGACTGGATCGTGCAGTTGCAGACATACGGATCGGCCGTCCCCCAGGCGGCGTCGACCACCAGCGACGTCGCGCCGTTGTCGATCAGCCGATAGATCTTCCCGCTCCCGGCGGCGCTGCCGTTGGTCGCGACGTATAGGTAGTGCTTCGAGCTGACCGTGGTCCACTGCGGGGTACCGACGATCGCTTCGGCCGCCGTCGGCACCGTCCAGGAATAGAGGGGAGCGCCCGTGCTGCTGCGGACGTAGACCACGTCGTTGGTCCCGTTGGAGGCGTCGTGAAAGGCCACGTAGGTCGAGTAATAGGTGAACGTGCTCCAGTCGAACGCGGCGGTCGGAAAGCCAACGATCGAACCGGCGGTGTCGTCCTCGATCGCGCGCGTGAACTGCACGACCGCGCCTTTGTTGACGCCGTTGCCGGGGCTGTCGGCCACGCCGTCGTTGTTGGCGTCGTCGTCCGATTTCTCGCTGCTCGCGCACAGGCCGTTCGCGCCGTTGGTCGCGCAGGTCGCGGCGCCGAACACGGCGCGCGTCTGTCCGCCATTTCCGATCAGCTTCACTGCGTACTTGGTGCTCCCATCGAAGGTGCAGCCCTGCGAGGAGAGGTAGAGCGTCGGAGCGAAGATCTGCAACAACGCTGTGCTCGTCCCGCTCGTGCCGTTGGTAAACGCGATGTTGTCGAAGCTCGTGAAGCTGGTGACGGACCCCCCGTTGGCGTTGATCTGCGTCCCGTTCGAATCGGTGTTCTTCACGGCCAGGCGCGAGATGTTGAGATTGGGCGTGGCGTTGCTGGCCGACCCGATCGTAAAGGCGTAGGTCCCCGAGATGCTCTGGATGGTGGGTCCGGCGACGGTGGTGCTGGAGGCATTCAAGTTCCCATCCACGGTCAGAGTCTTGCCGCTCCCGATCGAAACGCGGGCCGCGCTCCCGACCAGCGTGAGGGTGCCGAGCGAGGTCACGGTCAGGTTTCCCGCGACCGAGAGGGCACCGGTCAAGGTCAAGGTTCCCGGTTGACCGCCCGACGAGAAAGCCGTCACATCGGCGAGCGTCAGCGCGCGGTTATAGACCCGCACGTCGTCGATCGCGCAGGCACCGGCGGCGCATCCCGCGCCGAAATCGTACGTGTTGTTCGATGGGTTCCGGCCGATGTTCAAGCCGAAGGTTTCCGTCGCCGCATTCCAGTCCAGAGCGGTCGTCTCGGGGGTGCTGCCGAGCGACATGGCGCCACCGGTGCCGTTCGCCCAGTAGGTACCTGCCGCCGTCGCGCCGTCGAAGTACGCGCTCATCCCGCCGCCGGCGCCGGGAACGATCACGCCAACGACCTGGTGCCAGTTCCCATCCAGGATGCCCGCCTCCGGAACCCGGTACTCAATCCAGTCCTCGGTCGTGCCATCGTGGATGCGCTTGACGACGCTGAGCCCCGCAGAGGTAATCCGAAGCGCGTAGGTATTCGAGCCGGTCACGATTTCGCTGCCGTTGGTGTCGACGGAGGTCGCCTTGTACCAGGCCGACATCGACACGGTCGTCGGACGCAGATTGGCGACGCCGCTCAGCACGGCCCCCGAAAGGTACTGCGTCCCCGTCATGCTCAGGCTCTGGCTGTCGGGGAAGGTGATGCCGCTGGGAACGGAGGCGGAGGTCGCCGGGGCCCCGGTCCAGGTCATGCTGTAGGCGGTCGGCGACGAGTCGGCCGAGGGGCTGGTGGTCTCGTCGAGAGACCAGTACCCGACCAGCCCATCGTTCTCGTTGAGGCTCAGGTTTCCACCCACGGTCACGGTGCCGGTGCCCCCGGTGAACGTTCCGCCCGTCACGGTGACGTTGCCCGTCGTGGTGAGGGTGGTCCCGACGCCGAAGGTGACGGCGCCGCCCGTGAGCGCGATGGTGGCGATGCTGCTCACGTTCGTGTCGACCTTGACGGTCTTCGAGTTGATCACGACGTCGGCGCCGGACGCGCCGCCCGCGCTTCCCGGCGCGCCACAGCCCGGGCACGAAGCCCAGCTCCAGTTGCTGGTGGTGCTCCAGTTGCTGCTCGTGGCCCCGGTCCAGGTCGCCGTCGCGCCGGACGCGATTCCGCGCGCGCCAAAAGCGATCAGGAGGCCGGCCGCCAGACCGAAGAATCGGCCGCACCGGGGGCGTCGGCCGCCTGAACCTCTACCGTGGGCAAGCCGCACGACTGCGGCCCGATCTCTCATCGGCACGCAACGCGGGGGCGTCGCGGACCCGTTTCACCCAGAATTCGCATTTGTCCTTCTGAATCGTCAAAACCGTTGGTGGGCGACGGCTCCGAAGCCGCTTCGCCATCTCCAATGGTTCGGTCGATTCCGCCCGCGACTGATGCTCATCCGTGGGGGCCGCGTGCCGCCGCACGGGGATGGGGCGTGCGCTACGGACAGACGAAGCTCTGCACCGGTCCGCGCCAGCGCGCGTCGTCGTGAAATGACTCCTCGAAGCGCCCGGCGGTGTATCGCCCGATGACCTTGCGCCAAAAGGCCAGCGCCCCGACGTTCTTCTCGGTCTGCCTCACCTCCCAGCGCCCGCCGAAGCGGTCGAAGAGAGCGCGCGCGACCGAACCGCCGACCCCCCGTCCGCGATGCTTGCGCGAAATGAAGAACTCGGAGACATCACGCACGCGGTCGTCATCGGTGAGGTGGCTGCGCGCGTCCACGATCGCGAAACCCGCGAGTCCGCCGTCCACGCGCACCAGGAACGGATGGCGATGCGTGCCATCGAAGCAGCCGTCGATGATGGTATCGGGAAAGCGTCCACTCTCGGGAAGGTCCCAGGCCATGAACTCCGCGAAGTCGTAGGCGTAGAACTGGACCAGGTTGCGCATCACCGGCTCGTCGAGTGCCGTGGCGGGCACGACCGCGATCTCCATCGGGCGAGCGTACCCCAGAGCCGGGGGTGCTCGGCCTCACTTGCAAAGAGACGGATTGCGTTTTAGGTAAGGTCCACGGGGAACCAGCCCCGCAGGAGAACGTCAATGAATCGTAGCCTTTGGTCGGCAAGCGGTCTGTCGTTGGGTATCGCGCTCGTGGTATCCGGCTGTTACGTGCGCGCCGGAGGGCCACCTCCGTCGGGTCCTCCGCCCGCCGGGACGGACGCGACGCTTTATCCGAGCGCCCCGCCGCCCGATCCGATCCCCGAGGATCAACCGCCACCGCCCGGCTATGGATACAACTGGATCGGCGGATACTGGGACTGGACCGGCTACGACTGGACTTGGGACGCCGGCTATTGGGCCCCGCAAGAGGCGGGGTATCTCTTCATCGGGCCGCGTTTTGAATTTATCGACGGCCGCCCGGTCTACTACCGCTCGTACTGGCAAGGACCGGGCGGGTATCGCTCGTTCGGCTACGGCTATCGCGGCAACGCGCCGGGCGTCGCTTATCGAGGACGCTCGTCGGTGGCGCCGAACGCTTGGCGCGCCCAGCACAACGAAGGGTGGCGGCGAAATCCGGGCGCGGCCGGCTGGCACGGCGCTCCCGCCCGGGGTGAGCCGATGCGTCGCGAGCCCATGCGCGCCGAGCCAGGTCGCGGCGCCCCGATGCGCGCGGAGCCCGCGCGCGCTGCGCCGGTACGCGCCGCGCCGGCCCCCGCACGCGCCGCGCCCCGCCGGAAATAGCCTGCGTAAATAGCCGCGAGGGCCCGTCGGACGCGACTAGCCCGAGTGATCCTCAAACTTCTGAGGGAAGGCTGGCACGGCTGTCTCAATCTTGAAGCGATACCGCCCAATCGGGGCTTCAATCCGGGCGGCATGGCCCTTGCTGCCGGGGAGCCCGGAGGTTTCGATGCGCAATT
>JADGRB010000484.1 GCA_017881315.1 Pseudomonadota bacterium | reverse complement strand
CCGGCGGCGTGGGCGGCTCGCCGCCACCGGCCCCTCCGGCGCCGCCGCGGCGACGCCCGCGCCCGCCACCACCGCCGGCGCTCGGCTTGGCTCCGGACGCGAGAAGATCCAGCTGTCGGAGGGCCATCGGACTAAGGTGCTGGACCCTAAAGGAGCGGGATCCGAATTGCAAGAACGCCGCGAACCTCGTCGCTGTTTCCTGGCCCAGGCGCTCACGGTGGCGCTCATGCTCGCGGCCCCCGCGCCCTTGCGCGCGGCTCCGCCCCGGGCGGCCGCACCGGCGCCTGCGGCGCTGCCCGTCACCTTCGAGGGCGACGTGGCGCCCGTGCTCGCGCGCTGGTGCGTCTCCTGCCACGGCGCCAAAGAACAGGAAGGCGGTCTGCGTCTCGATAGCTACCTGGCTCTGTTGCGGGGCGGCGACACGGGACCGGCCATCGTCGCCGGCGATCCCGGTGGGAGCCTGCTGGTCGCCAAGATCGAACGCCGGGACCGTCCGCCCATGCCGCCGCGCCGCCGCCTCCCTGCGCCGCTGGTCGCTCGCCTCCGGGCCTGGATCGCAGCCGGCGCCCCGCCGGTGCGCGACGCCGGGGCCGCGGGTCAGTGACAGGTCGCGAGGTCGACCGTGACCATGGTTCCCGCCGCCGCCACCACACCCAGATCGACGTCGCCGCCACAAACCGGCGAGCGGACGATGGTCGCGCCCGAGCTGGTGCAATCGGTCGGCCCGGAGAAGACGTTCCCCTCTGCGGCCAGCGTGAGCGCGCCCTGGCCCGCCGCCATCCCGATGCAGAGGCCGGCCAGGTCGGGACCCGATCCCAGCGCGGCCTGCAGCTGGTTTCGACCCGGATCGCCGGCCTTGCCCAGATCGATCCCGGACAGGTTGTTGCCGGCCGCGCTGCCGTCATAGAACGCGATGTAGATACCGTTGAGACCGTTGTCGAGGAATACGCCGTTCCGGATCTTGATCTTCGACCCGCCGGAGAGCCGGAGGCCATTCTGGGCGTTGGCCCAGGTGACCAGGCCGTTCACGCTGCTGCCGCCGGCGGCGCCGGGCGCCTCGAAGACGCGCAGGCCCGCGAAGAAGTTTCCGTTCGCGACCACCGTCCCCTGGCCGTTGGCCGGGCTCACCGGCACGCCCACGATGTTCACCACCGCCGCGCCCGTCACGTAGATGCCGTGCTGGGTGTTGTTGTTGAAGGCGCTCGCAGCCTTCCCCGCGGCGACGTTGATGTTCACCGTCCCGCCGGCGACGTTGAGGCCGTCACGTCTCTTGAGCGCGGTCCCCGCGCCCGTCACGGTCACGCCCTGGCCCAGGTTGAGCGTCCCGTTGCTAACCGAGATGCCGTTGCCGCCGGTGTTCTGGACGGTGACGTAGGAGATCGCCGTGGTCTTGCCGGCGCCCGGCGAGACGCCGATACCGATCCCCGAGGTCTGCGCCGACCCGTCGATCGTGATCGGCGCGGCGGCGTCGGGCACGATCGACGCCTGATCGCCACCCAGCTGGAAGCCCGCGATGTTGCCGAAATTCGGATCGGCGCTGGCCGGCAGGTTGAGCCGGATCGGGCCATTGACGGTGGCGATGGCGACGTTGGACGGCACCACGATCGGCAGGGATTCGCCGGCATCGAGCACCACCGTCTGGCCGGACTGCCCGACGATGACGATCTGCGTGCCGGCCACCGCGAAGCCGGCCGAGACCTGCAGCGCGCGCGTCACCGTCTTGAAGCTGCAGTTCGGGCTGGCGATGCCTCCCGCGATGCCGCTGCCGGTGGCCGTCGCGTCGTTGCCGCCCACCGGGTCGACGAAGTACTTGTTGCCGGTGGCGGCCGCGCAGCCGGTGCAGCTATTGTTCACGCAGCGGTAGATCGACCCGAACAGCGGGTTGGCCGCGCAGTCGGCGTCGACGCAGCAGTTCCCCGGGGTGCACAGGTTGCCGCAGCAGAAGTCACTGGGGTTGCTGGCGCAGGGGCCGCTGGCGGCGCAGGCGGCGCCGACGCAGGTGCCGGTCCCCACCCCGGTGGTCTTGCAGATGGTCGACGGTCCGTAATTGCCATCGGCCTGGCACTGCGAGTCGTTCGCGCAGGGACCGCAGCTGTTCGCGGCGACGGCGCCACAGATGAGGCCGGCGTTCGCGCCCAGGCAATCGGTGCTGGTCCCGTGGCAGTTCCCCTGCTGGCAGATCCCCTGGTAGCAGATGTTCTTCGCGCCGTACTGGGGATCGCTGGTGCACTGGACGTCGGACGAGCAGGCGCCGCAGGTGTCGGGCGTCGAGATGCCGCAGAGCTGACCGGTCGGGCAATCCGCCGACGATCCGTGGCAGTCGCCGGAGACGCACCCGCCGCCGACACAGACCGTGGTCACGCCGTACGAGGGATCGCCCTGGCAAGACGCGTCGCTGCCGCAGACGTGGCAGCTGTGGGTGGGAACGTCGCAGATCTGGCTGCCGCTGCAGTCGGTGGAAGTGTGGCAGTTCCCGGGAATGCAGACGTTGCCGACGCAAAGGTGTTGCGGCCCGTACGCCGAGACGCAGGCCGCGTCGCTCCCGCAGGCGCCGCAGGTGTGGGTGACGCCGTCGCAGATCTCGCCGCCGCCGCAGTCGGAGGTCGCGTGGCAGGTGCCCGAGACGCAGGCGCCCGCGATGCAGAGGTGGTTGTTGCCGTAACCGGCGATGCAGTCGGCGTCGCCGGCGCACATGCCGCAGGTGAAGGTGCTCGCGTTGCAGATCAGGCCGCCCAGGCAGTCCGGCGAAGTGCGGCACTGGCCGGCGATGCACGCGCCGCCGACGCACAGATGGTTGGGACCGTAGGCGAGGACGCAGGCGCTGTCGTCGGAGCAGGTCTCGCACATGAAAAGGTTCGGGTCGCAGACCAGCCCGGGCGGGCAGGCGGCGGCGGTCCTGCAATTGCCCGAGATGCAGCTTCCGTTGACGCAGAGGTGATCGGCGCCGTAGTTCGCCACGCAGGTCGGATCGTCGGGACAGGGACCGCAGGTGAAGGTTGCGGTGTTGCAGATCCGTCCGCCCACGCAGTCTGAAGTCTGGCGGCAGTCGCCCGCGCGGCAGGTTCCCCCTACGCAGAGATGATTCGCGCCGTAC
>JADGRB010000483.1 GCA_017881315.1 Pseudomonadota bacterium | reverse complement strand
GCGGCCAGCACGTCGAGCCGTCCTTCACCCTCCTGGCGGGCTATTGGATCAAGGCGTCGCTCAAGGAGACCTGGGCGACCGTCCCGATGGCCCGTCCGGCGGCCGCGCGCGGCGACGCCGACGCGATCAAGTGGCTGGAGGCCGCCGTCAAGCGCCCGGAGCTGGCGGCGGACGCCGGGGCCGCGCTGACGGCGCTCAAGCTTCCGGTCTGCCCCATCGTCAAGGCGGGCTTCGACAGCCAGAACCCAGCCGACGCGCAGGCGGCGGCGGTGGCGCTCGCCTCCGCCGGCGATGCGGCCTGCGCCCCCGGGTTGATCAAGCTGCTCGCGAACACCAAGGCCCGACCGGAAGCCCGCGCCGCGGCCGTGATCGCGCTCGGCCCCGTCGACGACGAAGCGGCCAAGAAGGCGCTCGCCGAAGCGGTCAAGGACGACAACCTGACGGTGCGCGCGGCGGCGGTGCTGGCGCAGGTCCGCCCCGCCTCGGGCCGCGTAAAGGTGATCGCGATGGAGCGGACGTTGCGCGATCCCTCGCCCGAGCTGCGGGCCGCCTCGGCGGCCGGCGTCGTCCGCGCGGGGGGCGACACCAACCTGGCCGATCTCTATGTCCTCTTCAAGGACAGCGATCCCCGACCGTCGCTGGCGTCGCTGCGCGAGCTCGAGCACCTCAAGACCGAGGAATCGACCAAGCTCGTCGCGCGCCTCTTGCGCCGCCCCCAGCCGGAGGTGGAGAAGCTGGCCGCCGATATCCTGATCCGCCGCAACGCGCGCGACTTCTACTCGGCGCTGCGCCCCTATCTGGATCCCAAGACTGATCCGGGCGTGCGCGGCCGCGCGTTGATCGTCGCCGACGACGCCACCCTGCGCGGGCTGGCGGCCGATCCGCAGCTCGGCATCTGGGTCTACCGCGCGCGCCTGCTGCGGGGCGAGCCCGATCTGGCCGCCGACTGGTTCGTCGCCTACGGCACCAAGCTGACGCCGCAGGGACAGGCGGAAGCGATGGCCGATTGGGCGGCCAGCGCCCCGGCCCCGGCCCCGGCCCCAGCAGCCGCCGCGGCGGGGACCACCGCGGCGCACGCCGGTCACTGAACCGTCGAACCCGAGTCGGGCGATCGAGATCGCTAGAGCGGCGTGACCTGGGTGACCGGGAACGCCACCTTCTCCTGCAGGCTTCGGCCGCCGCTGGCGATGACCTTCTTGTACCAGTCGAACGAGTCCTTGGGGACGCGCTTCTGGTTCTGAAAATCGACGTAGACCAGGCCGAAGCGCTGCTTGTACCCGTCGGCCCATTCGAAGTTGTCGAGCAGCGACCAGGCGTAGTAGCCGGTGACCGGCACGCCGT
Source organism: Pseudomonadota bacterium (assembly GCA_017881315.1). Classification (GTDB taxonomy): domain Bacteria; phylum Myxococcota_A; class Polyangia; order Fen-1088; family Fen-1088; genus JADGRB01. The sequence goes on along the minus strand of JADGRB010000483.1, from coordinate 1,754 downwards.
CCTTTATCGCGCGCGCCAGCTCCAGCAGGTACCGGTGCATGTAATCGATGCGCTGCGGATCGTGGATCTTGCCGTCGAGACAGACCTGGTCCCGCGTCGCCAGCCCGTTCTCGGTGATGGACAGCGGCAGCTTGTAGCGATCGAAGAAGAACCGCGGGCCCCAGTACATGCAGCCTGGCGTGATCGGCTCCCAGTCGGAGCCCGCCCGAGGATAGCCCGGCGGCACCGGGACCTGCTCGGGCTTGCCGTCGACGCCGCGTTTGTAGTTGTCGGCCTTGTAGATGTTGAGGCCCAGGTAGTCGAGCGGCTGCTTCATCTCGTCGAGATCGGTCGGCTTGAACTTGGGCATGTCCTTGCCGGCGACCGCCACGCCGTCCTCGGGGTACTTGCCGAGCAGAACCGGGTCCATCCACCAAGAGTTGTTCCACTCGTGGCGCCCGACGGCGAAGATCGCGGCGCGCGCCGCATCGACGTCCTCTGCCTTGTCGGTCAGCGGCTGGGCGATCTGCGCGGCCACGACGTAGCCGACCTTGGTCGCCTTGGCGTCCTTGGCGCGCGCGCGCAGGACCTGCACCGCCTTGGCGTGCGCGCGCATGGCGTTGTGCGCGGCCGTCAGGTACTCGGAGTACTTGAGCTTGTCACCCGGCGCGTTCACCCCGTCGAGGAGGCCGAGGCCGATGAAGCACTGGGGCTCGTTCTGCGTGGCCCATATCTGGACCCGATCGGAGAACTTGTCGGCCAGCAGCGTGGTGTATTCGGCGAACCACTCGGCCGAGTCGCGGTTGAGCCAGCCCCCTTTCTTGTAGAGGGCCTGCGGGTAGTCCCAGTGGAAGATCGTGCAGAACGGCTCGATGCCGTTCTTGTGGAGCTCGTCGAGGAGGCGGCTGTAGAAATCGAGCCCCTTCGGATTCGAGGCGCCGACGCCGTCCGGCAGCACGCGCGGCCAGGACACGCTGAAGCGATACGACTTCACGCCCAGCGCCTTCATGAGCGCGATGTCTTGCTTGTAGAGGTGGTAGTGGTCGCAGGCCACGTCGGCGGTGTTGCCGTCGAAGATCGCCCCCTTCTTCTTGGAGAAGACGTCCCACACCGACGGTCCCTTGCCGTCCTCGGCGGCGGCGCCCTCCACCTGGTAGGCCGCGGTCGCCACGCCCCAGGCGAAGTCCTTGGGGAAGGGCGCGCCACCCTTGGAGGCGCCGGCCTTGCTCGCCGCGTGCGCCGCGCCCGCCAGCGCGACGCTACCGGCCGACGCACCCAGGAACATCCGCCTGCTCACACTGTGATTGGCCATAGGCTCGATCGTGTATCACAAGGCGCGGCGAGGGGAAGAACCGTCCGAGCGCCGCGCCCGAAGGTTTCGGATAGCCATCGGATAGCTGGCGGATAGGCGTCGGAGAGCCTTGACAGTCAGGACCCGCCTGAGCATCATTCCGCGTCTTTCCTGCGCCCGTAGCTCAACTGGATAGAGCATCGGCCTTCGAAGCCGAGGGTTAGGTGTTCGACTCACCTCGGGCGCACGGCCCAAGATCTTCGCGAGAAAAATAGACGAAACAGGTCGATCGACTCCGGGCGCATAGCTCAACTGGTAGAGCAGCGGACTCTTAATCCGTTTGTTGAAAGTTCGATTCTTTCTGCGCCCACCGATTCCTTCTGCGCCCGCGGCGATTCGCGAGATAGTAGCTGGGCGAGTTTCTTCGCCCGTCCTTGGTTCGCTTATCTTGTGAGGAGGCCGTCGGAATGGCTTGGTCGAGTCT
>JADGRB010000221.1 GCA_017881315.1 Pseudomonadota bacterium | reverse complement strand
TACCTACTGAGCACGTCGTCCCGAGCGAGAGGAGCAGACCGCCATGGCCAGCGTCGCTGAAGTCATCGTCGAAACGTTGATCGCCGCGGGCGTCCGCCGCATCTATGGCGTGGTGGGAGACTCCCTCAATGGGCTGACGGACAGCCTTCGCAAGTCCGGGAAGATCGAATGGATCGGCGTGCGCCACGAGGAGGTTGCCGCCTTCGCGGCCGGCGCGGAGGCGCACCTGACCGGTCGGCTGGCGGTGTGCGCGGGCAGCTGCGGCCCCGGAAATTTGCACCTCATCAATGGTCTTTACGACTGTCACCGCAGCCGGGTGCCGGTGCTGGCGATCGCCGCGCAGATCCCCAGCGCCGAGCTCGGGAGCAACTACTTCCAGGAGACGCGACCGGACATCCTCTTCAAGGACTGCAGCCACAGCTGCGAGGCGGTGAGCACGCCGGCGCAGATGCCGCGCCTCCTCGAGATCGCGATCCGGACCGCGGTCGGTCGTCGCGGCGTTTCGGTCCTCACCATCCCGGGCGATCTCGCCCTCGAGGATGCGCCGGCCGCGCCGCCGTTCGTGCTGGGCCAGGAGGAGCCGGTTCGTTTCCCCTCGGCGACGGAGCTGGCGAAGGCGGCCGAGCTGCTGTGTGCGAAGGGCAAGCGGGTGACCATCCTGGCCGGCGCCGGCTGCGCGGGCGCGCACCCCGAGCTCCTGGAGATCGCCGCGGCGCTCGAGGCGCCTATCGTCCACGCGCTGCGCGGCAAGGAGCACATCGAGTTCAACAACCCGTTCGACGTGGGGATGACCGGCCTGCTGGGATTTTCATCCGGTTACTACGCGATCATGGACTGCGACGTCCTGCTGATGCTGGGGACCGACTTCCCCTATCCGCAGTTCTATCCGGACAAGGCGCAGGTGGTGCAGGTCGACGTTCGGGCCGAAAACCTGGGACGTCGCGGCCGGCTCGATCTGGGGCTATGCGGCGACGTCAAGGCGACGCTGGCGGTGCTGCTGCCGCTCTGCGACGGGAAGCGGGAGCCCGACGGCCGGCACCTCGACAGGGCGCTCCACCACTACCGCAAGGCGCGCCGAGAGCTGGACGAGCTGGCGACCGGCGAGCCGGGGAAAAAGCCGATCCATCCGCAGTACCTCACCCGGCTGGTCGACGGTCTGGCGGCGCCGGATGCCGTGTTCACCTGCGACGTCGGGCTGCCGACCTTGTGGGCGGCGCGCTACCTGACCATGAACGGCCGCCGCCGCCTGGTCGGTTCGTTCAGCCACGGCAGCATGGCCGGCGCGATGCCGCAGGCGATCGGCGCGGCCCTGGCGCTCCCCGGGCGCCAGGTCATCTCGCTGTCGGGCGACGGAGGGTTCACGATGTTGCTCGGCGATCTGCTCACCATCCGACAGCGGAAGCTGCCGGTGAAGATCGTCGTCTACAACAACGGCGCGCTCGGCTTCGTGGAGCTCGAGATGAAGGCCGCCGGGCTGCTCGAATTCGGGACCACCCTGGACAACCCCGACTTCGGCGCGATGGCGCGCGCGATCGGGATCCACGGCGCGCGGGTCGAGGATCCGGGCGAGCTGCCGGGCGCGCTGGCGGCTGCGCTGGCGCACGACGGGCCGGCCGTGGTCGACGTGGTGGTGAACCGGCAAGAGCTGGCGTTGCCCCCGACGATCCAGCGCCAGCAGGCGATGGGCTTCACGCTCTATGCGCTCAAGGCCGTGCTGAGCGGGCGCGGGGACGCGGTCCTGGATCTGGCGAAGTCCAACCTCTGGCGCTGAGCGCCGCACCCGCGCAGACCAAGCTTTGGTCCGGCCGACCGCGAGGCGCCGCCGGCTCGCGGCGTCAGGGCGCCTTCCGGATCGCGAAGTTCTCGAGCACGACAAATCCGCCCTGTGCGCCGTCGAGCGTGGCGACGTTGCTCCCGTCGGCGCTCACCACACCGTCGCTCATCTTGGCCCACCCGGCGTAGGGGGCGAAGAGCTGCCCCACGTCGACGGTGGTGATCCAGAACTCGACCGCGGTGCCTGGCGTCCAGCCGAGATCGTTGTAGGCGGCAGTGGTCTTGTGCGGCAACGCGACGGTCACCTTGGCGGCTGGGCAGAGCAGCGTGTCGGCGGGCGCGACGCCGTAGAGGAGCGCGAAGTCGGCCGGGGCGCCGCCCACCATGGTCGGGAGCACCGGACCCGAGTTTGCCAGCGGAATCGCGACCGCGCGGAGCTTCTGATTGTCGGTGGTGGCGTAGACGAGCGTGTTGATTTCGACCTGCCCGCCGGCGGGGAGCGTGACGGTGACGTCGCCCGAGGTGACCGACGTGCCCGGCGTGAGGGTCGTCCCCGGTTTGTCCGAGAGCTTGGCGAGCGCGAGCGCGTGGCCCCCGGTGGTGAAGTCGGTCGCCGCCGTCGTCAGCGGGATCGCCAGCTCGCTGTAGGTGACCGAGTCGCCGGCCTTGAAGGCGGCTCTCTTGATGGTCAGGTTGGTCTGGATCGACGCGCTGCCGTCGCTGCCCGTCACGCCGGGGCTCGAGCAGATGTCGATCCCGCAGATGTAGATCGGCTGGCCGGCCACCGGCGCGCCGGTCTCGTCGACGATCTTCGCGGTGACGGAGGCGCCGGACATCGACGTCTCGCCGCCCCCGTAGGTTCCGCGCGGGCCGCACGCGGTCTGACCGCCGGCGCCGCCGCCACCGCCGGTCTCGCCGCCCGTTCCGGTCTGTCCGGCGCCGCCGCCCGCGCCCGAGCCGGCGGCGCCCGTCTGACCGGCGCCCCCGTCAGACGGAGCGGCCTTCGAGCCGCCACAGCCCATGGCCGCCACCACACCGGCGGCGAGCAAGAGCGGGCGAAGCGCGAGAAACGCGCGGGATGCTTGCATCGAGGTCGGCCCCATCGTCATGGACGCGACTCTAGCCGGGACGGGCCCGCGTCAGCCGGGGAAAAGCTCGCGCTGCGGATCCTGGGCCCCGGGCTGGACGGGCACCAGGCAAGCCGGATCGTCGTTGCGGACGCTGTTCACGCGGGTCGAGACCGGCGTCGCGATCAGGGTCGCCTCGGGCGCCGGAGCGACCAGGTCGATCACGCGCGCGGCCTCGTCGACCAGCCAGTCGTCGATTCGCTCCGCCGGCAGCACCAGCGGCATCCGATCGTGAACCGCGGCGACCAGCCGGTTGGGGCGGGTGGTGAGGATCGTGAAGCGCGGCATGTCGCTCGCGGCGGGCGGGCTCTGGGTGAGGCCACCCAGGACAATCAGGCCGCCGTCGGCGCGATGAAACCAGGTTGGCTGGTGCCGCTTGTTCCACTCGAAGAACCCGTCGCAGATGACGCCGCAGCGGCGGGAAGCGAACGCCTCGCGAAACCCGGCGCCCGAGCCGACCCGCTCGCCGCGCACGTTGATGAGCGGCCTCCCGCTGGCCAGGTATCCCCAGATCGCTGGCGCGATCACCCGGCGGTCGGCGCCCTGGCGCAGCAGCCACAGCGTCTCCGACGGGGCGGCGTTGTATCGGGGCCGATAGAGGCGCGCGTCCTCCTCGGAAAACTCGGCCTCCAGCTCCTCGGCGATCTCCCGGAGGTTCTTCCGGGTCAGGGTGGTCCGCGCGCACATCCGGCGGCGATCATAGCTCCTGCACGCCGGGAACGGTGTCGGCGCCCCCGACGGAGGGGGGGCGGACCGGACCAACGATCCAGCACCGATCCGGACCAAATACGAAAGCGGTGTTGCCGCGTGCCGGGCGAATAGCGCAGACTCTGTGCGATTTCGGTGACTCGCCTCTGCCAGCTTGCACTCCTCCTGGCCCTTGGCACGCTCGCGATCCGGGCGGTCGCGGCGGACCCGGTCGTGTCGTCGTCGGGCGCTTCCCCGACCCGGCCGCAGCTCATCGACGAGGCGCGCGCCGCCCACAAGGCCGGCAATCACCTCAGGGCGGCCGCTCTCTACCGGCGCGCGGCCGACCTGGGGATGACCCCATCGCTCGAGTGGGCCCTGGCGCTGGAGCAGGAGGAGGCCGGCGCGTTCGGCGACAGCTACCTCAACGCCCAGCAATGCGCCCGCGACGTCACCGCCGATCGCCACCTCGCCGATCGCGACCGCATCCTGCGGGACTGCCAGGACCTGGAACTGCGGTTGGTCCCGCGGATCGGGTATCTGGTGATCGAGGTGTCGGGGAGGCCCGAGGGGGTCGAGATCCAGGTGGCGGGGCAGACCACCGGCAACGTGCCGCTGGGCATTCCGCACGTCGTCACGCCGGGCTCCATCGCGGTCAAGGCCAGGGCACCCGGACGGATCATGCATTGGGAGAACATCGAGGTGGCCGCCGGCCAGACCAGGACGCTGAAGCTCGATCTTTGCCCCGCGCCAGACGGATCGGGCGTGCTCACCGCGGCGCAGAAGCAGGAGATTCGGGCGCACTACCAGCGCGCCTCGCGGGACTACGACCTCGGTAAATTCCCGGAGGCCATCGAGGAGTACCAGGTGATCTACGAGATCGACGGCGATGTGGTGATGCTCTACAACCTCGCGCAGGCCTATCGGCTCGACGGGGATTCGGACCGAGCGATCCAGTTCTATCGCCGCTACCTGCAGCGATCGCCCGAGGCGAAGAACCGGGAAGCCGTCGAGCAGAAGATCGCCGCCCTCGAAAAGATCGTCGCCGAACAGCGCAGGGCACCGGTGATCGGCGCGCCCTGACGTCCGGGTGCGTGACGCATGAATTCCTGGGTTCTCATCGCGGCTGTTTCGGCCACGGCCCTTGGCGCCTGTGGCTCGAAGGCGGCCATTTCCCCGGACGCCGACGGGAGCGTCGCGGCTTCCTTCCGCTTGATCGCGCCGCTCTCGACCGCCACGGTCACCTCGCGGCGACCGACGCTGCACTGGGCGCTCGGCGCCGGCGACGAGGGCGCGCATGTGCAGATCTGCCGGGATCGCGCCTGCTCCGTCGAGGTGACCTCGTTCGACGCCAGCGGGGCCAGCGGCGCGCCGGCGGACGATCTCCCCGTGGGCGTCGTGTTCTGGCGCGCCACCCCGCGCGGTGGCGACGCGGCCGCGCCGACGCAGACACCGACCTGGCAATTCACCGTCGGCGCCCGCAGCGCGCCGGTCGATACCTCCTGGGGCACCACGCTGGACGTGAACGGCGACGGGGTTGCCGACGTGATCGTGGGCGCCTATGTCCACCTGGGCGGTCCCGACGGACCGGCCACCCTGCCGTCGACCACGCTCCTCACGTCCTCCGGCGCGACGCTCGCTTTCCAAAGTCCGACCGCCAGTGCCGGGGACGTGAATGGTGATGGCTACGGAGATCTGGTGGCCGCGGATCCCAATCCGAGTCCGGCGGACGGCACTTTCGGCGCGTACCTCTATCTGGGAAGCGCCTCGGGCCTCTCGCCACACCCCGCGTTCGTCCTCGCCGGAATCGTCTCTTTTCCCGCCGGGTTCAAATCGGTCGCCGGCGCCGGCGACGTGAACGGCGACGGGTATGCCGACGTCGCCCTCAAGGATCAACAAAGCGGCGCCGCGCTCGTCTATCTGGGGAGCGCCTCGGGGCCCCGGGCCAACCCGAACTTCTCGCTGACCCCTCCGGGCGCCGGGTTCGCCTATTCCATGGCCGGCGCCGGCGACGTCAATGGCGACGGTTACGCGGACATTCTGATCGGCGCTCTCGACAACGGGACCTCTTCCACGTCGTCGACAGGTATCGCCTACGTCTACCTGGGAAGCGCGACCGAGCCCTCGACCACACCGCCGGTCGAGCTCACCCTGCCCGCCCGGGCCAGCCCCCAATTTGTCAGCGTGGCCTGCGCCGGGGACGTCAACGGCGACGGCTATGCCGACCTCCTGGTGGGGACCCCGAACGCCCAGACAGGGGGCGCGAACCTGTACCTGGGGAGCCCGTCCGGACCGTCGGCCGTCCCGTCGCTGGCATACCCCGGTCTCGACAACCTCTTCGGCTATGCGCTGGTGGGCGTCGGGGACGTCAACGGCGACGGCTACGCGGATTTCGTGATCGGCGATCTGAACGAGCAGGACCCATCGCTGAACATCGGCCGGGCGTTCCTCTTCCTCGGGGGGACGAGCGCGCCCGCCACCGCGGCCGTCACCCTCAACAATCCGGATTCGACCGGCGCAACCATGCCCTTTGCGAACATGGTCGGCGCGGGGGACGTCAACGGCGACGGCTACGCGGACTTCGTCACCACCGTTCTCGGCGCGCGCCAGTTCGGATACGTTTACTTCGGCGGCGCGGGCGGGCTCGCGGCGAGCCCCGCCAAGACGCTCGACTAAGGACATCGACTTGCATCGCGACATACGCGTTCGGAGCGGTTGGGCGGTGCTGGCGTTGCTGCTGTCGCTGTTGCCGGCGGCGCTCGAGGGTTGCCGCGTGTCGAGCGGCGTAGACGCCTGTCCGGCCGACGCGGGGAGCGGCGCCTGCGCGTCGGGCCACCCAGACGGCTCCGTGGACGCGACCGGCGCCCCCTGCGTGCCGGCCAACCCCTGTCACACGGGCGCGAAGACTTCCAGTGCGGCATCATCCCTCTGCGTCGACACCGGTGGGCTGCTGCCGAACGGCGCGAGCTGCGGCACCGATCTGGTGTGCAGCGGCGGAACCTGTGTCGCCTGCACGGAGGGGGCGAGTTGCACGCCGGGCGCGTCGCCCTGTCACACCGGAATCCTCAATTGCACCAACGGGACACCCACCTGCGTCCAGCAGGCGGCCGCGGGCCCGAACGGAAGCAGCTGCGGCCCGAGCCTGGTCTGCTACCAAGGGAGCTGCGTCAGCTGCGCCGCGGGCAACTTCTGCGGGACCGACCGGCGTTGTTTGGAGAGTGTGATCGCCTGCGACAAAGGCATGCCGGTCTGTACCCAGCTCTTCGTGTACCCCGACGGGACGTATTGCGACACCAACAGCGTGTGCAGGGCCGGGAGCTGCGTGTCTTGCGGCGACGCCGGGGTCGACGGGGGCGGCACCTGCGACGGGGGCCCTAGGAAGCCCTCCCTGGACGCCAGCCTGATCCCGCTCTGACGATCGCGTCGCGCCGTTTGCGCTACTTGGCCGGCCCGGCGGACTGGAGCATCGCGAAGTAGCTCTTCTCGCAGGGGCCCTCGTCTGAAGGCGATCCCGCCGACGGGCAGACGGCGGACGCGTGAACGCCGAAGCTCTTCGTCTCGCCCAGGTCGGTGACATAGAGGGTGAGCTTCCGCTCACCCTTGCCGGTCTCGAGCGCGACGTCGTAGAGAATCAGGCTGACGCCCACCGGGCCGCCCAACCCCCCGGACCAGCGCCCGTCTCGGACCTGCGCGGCGGTGGCTTCGACGGCAAGCAGCTCCGTGAGGCCGCGCGCGGCGATTCGCTGCGCGACCGTGGGCGCGTCGTAGCTCTTGCAGATGGGGCTGACGAACAGCTCGAACACCGGCCGGACGCCGCCGGCGCTCTGCGGCGCGCTCACGACCACCAGCTCGGGCCGCTCGACGCGCGCCTGCCAACCCGCCGGCAATCGCACCTGGTAATCGACGCCAGAGATCCGCGCCCGGTGCTCGCCAGCCGCGTAGGTCCAGGCCGGCAGCGAGGCCTTCTTGCATTTGACCCCGGGTAAGATCTCGCGGCCGGCCGACAGGTTGATCGCCGGTGACGCCGTCGCGGTCGGCGCCGCCGCGGTCGCGCTCGCCTGCGCCGCCGTCGAGCCGATCCGAGCGATGACCTTCTTTCGCGCGCTGTCCCCGCACGCGACCGCGACGGCCCCCAGCTCGCTGGGTGGCCGTTTTTGCTTTCCGTCGCGCTCGAACATGGAGTTGATGATGCAGTCGCAGGTCTCGTCGCAGACGAGGCGCTTCTGTTCCTTCGTCAGCGACGCCAGCTGCGGATCGTTGTCGAGCCGCTGGCCGCAGCCTCGGAAACAGGCCGCGGTCGCTTCGTCGCGGGTGGCCGGTTTGTCGTCGTCCGCGGCCGCCGGACTGCCGACGCCGAGAACGGTCAGGGCGCACGCGACGAGAGCGGCGCTTATCGGCAAAGAACGTGGTTGAGCGGGACGCACGCGGACAGTCTAGAGCAAAGCGAGCGGACAGATGGATCCGGGGAGGGTGGGCATCCGTCAGATTTCTGAGGGCGTCGGCCGTAAGGGCCGCTCGCGATGGTGTGTCTTGGTTGGTCCGAGATATGCTGTGCCCATGAGCATGCGACTCCCTCGAATTCTCTTGGTTGCCGCGCTGGCGGTTGGCTTCGGACCCGGTTGCGGCTCGGTCTCGGGCGGCAGCGACGGCGGTGCCGGCAGCGCCGGCAGCGGCGCGGGCGGTAGCACCGGCGGGCGCGGC
>JADGRB010000220.1 GCA_017881315.1 Pseudomonadota bacterium | reverse complement strand
GTTGGGATCGAACGGCACGGGAGCGCCGGCCGGATCGAGAATGACGGTGGTGCCGTCGCCGGCACAGACGTTGGCGGTCTGGCCGGCTGCCGTGCATCGATCCCACGCCCCCTGATCGCCGTTGGCGGTCAGCGTACGGCTCACGCGAGTGAAGGCGGTGGCCGAGAGATGACTGGTCGCCGTCAGCGGCCGATCGCCCCGCAGGATCGCCATCAGCATCCGGTTCTTGGTTTCGTCCGGGTAGGTGAAGACCGCGCTGCGATCCTGCGCCAGCAGCTCGACCGGCGCGGGCCCGATCCCGGCCATCGCGGTGCTGGCGCCGACCAGCGACAGGTCCAGCGTCGATCCGTCCTTCTGATAGGTGGTCGAGAGAAAGCCGTTGAACGCTCGGGACGGCGAGTGCTGCCGCCAGCCGTCTTCGGTGAAGAAGCGCCCCGCGCCGAAAGCGCCCCAGTGCTCGCCGTGACCGCCGGCGCTGAGCTCGACGATGCGACGGCCGAACGATCCGAACGACAGCTCCGCCTCCGCGCCGGGGGATGTGAAGCCGGTCTTGGTCTCCATCGACAGCGCGCCGCCCAGGGTGTTGAGACCGAACAGTGGGTTCGATCCCGGCATCAGGTTGAGCGAGCGGATCGCGTCGGGCGGCAGCAGATCCCAGTTCACGATGTCGCCGAACGGCTCGTTGAGGCGGACGCCGTTCAGGAACACCGACAGCCCCTCGGAGGCGCCCAGGATCGGGGACGCGACGAATCCGCGATATTGCAGATCGGCCTGCAGCGGATTGTCCTGCACCTGATTGATGGTGACGCTGCCCAACGATTCGTTCATGTACTCGGAGAGGTCGAGGTTGTGGTGCGCGTCGATGGATTCGCCAGTGGCGGTCTGGACGTTCGCGGCGACGCGATCGCTCGGCAACAAGGAGCCGTGCAGGGGCGTCGCAGCGACCACCACCGTCTCGTGCGTCGGGTCGGCTGGCGGCGGGTCGGCTGTTGGCTTGCGCGAGTCATCGTCGGCGCGCGCGGTGGTCGTGAGCAGGACGCCGAGCCAGACGCCCGCGCAGATGGTCCACCAACGCACGCGGTGAAGTCACCGCAACGCCGTCGGGCCGTCAAGCCATAACCGTGGTTCTACCTTGGCGGCCGACCGACGATGAGGAGCAGGTCCGGCACGGCGTAGCCGCCGGGGAGGTCGAGGTGGGTGTTTCCGACGTCGAGGGCGAGCTGGGTCGAAGGCCCGCCATCGAGGAGGATCGCCGATTCGAAGCCGCCCTCCGCCAGGCGCGCCGCCAGGTCGTTGGCGTCGATGGGCGCGTCGACGACGATCAACGTCAGCGCGTCGCCGCCGCGCTCGAGCGCGACCGCCGTGCGACGCGCGCGCTGCGGCTTGAGCCTGAGCGGCTGGCCGTGGACCAGCAGGCGCGGGCCAACCTGGATCGCGCCCACCGCCGGGTCCCGGTGATCGAGATCGTGCGTGTGCACGATCCGCGCGCTCGCCGCGTCCAGCAGCAGCACCCCCCAGTCGACGTTCCGGCGCACCGGCACGCGCTCCCGCGATTGCGCGATCCGCAGGCCCAGCGGAGCGCCGCGCTCGTCGAAGAAGCCGCCGTTCACGGCGGCGACCGCGCGACGCCGGCGACGGAGATCGGCGGCGGTCTCGGCGTGCGGCGGGCTTCCCGCTCCCACCACCACCTCCGCGCGGAAGCGGTCGAAGCGGAATCGAAACAGCAGGATCGGGGTGACGCCGTCGCTAGCGAGCAGCGTGGCCCGCGTCGCGCCAGGTCCCATCTCTTGCCAGGCGATCGGTTTCTGCGCGACGGCGGGGCTCGACGCCGCGAGCACCAGCGCGGCGACCCACCCTCCGAGAAGTCGGCGCCGCGACGGGGGAGGAGACACGCACCCGATGTTACGCCGGCCGTGGAAGGATATGGCGTCAAGCCATCCTCGGAATGGGCACCGGCGGTCTCAACCTGACCGACGGCCTGCGAAGGCCCCATCTGGGCGACGGTCGTGTAGCCTCGGGGCGTGGCGGATGAAACCGATCTAGCGCAACCCGCGCAACACCTCGCGCCGCCCCCGACCCCCGGTTCGGAGGACGCCGTTCCCGAGATTCCCGCCGAGGAGGAGCGGTTGCTCGGGCGCGTCCTCGCGAGCCTGGCTGCGCACGCGGCTGCCGCGGTTCGTCCCGTCGCCGGCCCGACGGGAACCGCGACCTCGCCGGCCGCCGCGACCTCCGCCTACCGGCGCGGCTACGTCGACGAGATGGTCGCGCTGCGCGACGAGATCGGCGAGGCGCGCCTGGAAGACGTCCCCCAGCTGGTGGCGCAGATGGAGCGGCTGCAGGGGGTGGCGCTGACGCGCGCCGATCTGCAGACGATCCTGGTCGACCCGGCCGCCCCCTATTTCGGTCACCTGCGCCTGCGCGAAGAGGTGCGCGGCCGCGGGGCCGTCGAGCGTGACGTCCTGATCGGCCGCGCCACCTTCGTCGACGCTCCGAATCGGATCAACATCGTCGACTGGCGGCACGCGCCCGTCAGCCAGCTCTTCTACCGCTACACCGAGGGGAGCGACTACGAAGAGACGTTCGGCGATCGCGACGTCGAGGGCGAGATCGTCGTCCGCCGCATCCTCACCATCGACGGCGGGATCCTTCGGCGCGTCGCCTGTCCGCAAGGGGTCTGGGAACGACGGACGCTCGGCACGGCCGGTGGCTCCGAGGGCCCGGCCGCCGTCTGGGAACGCACGGATCTTCCGACGTACGAGCTCGCCGGCGGCGAGCAGACGGCGACCCGCCCGGAGCGCGTCATGGCGCCGCGGATCGCGCGCGGCAAGCTGGGCGCGGCGCCCGCCGGCCGCCAGGTCCTGGACCGCCACCTCCCCGAGATCGCCGCGCTCATCGACCCGCGCCAGTTCGACATCATCACGGCGCGCGACGCCGGCGTGGTGGTGATCCAGGGCGGCGCCGGTAGCGGCAAGACCACGGTCGGCCTCCACCGTCTCGCCTATCTGGCCTACACCTACCCGGACCGGTTTCCGCCGCGGCGCCTGGCGGTGGTCACCCACGGCGTCGCGCTGGCGGCCTACATTGGCCAGGTGCTCCCGTCGCTGGGGATCGAGGGCGTGCGCGTGGTGACCTTCGGTGAGCTGGCCGAGCGCGAGCTGCGCGCGGAGATCCCCTGGCTGCGCGCCGACATCGTCGACGACGTCGTCCCGGCCGTCACCCGCGTCAAGAGCCACCCGGCGCTGCTGCACGAGCTGGAGCGGCTGGCCGCAAAGAATCGCGCCAGGCGCAACTCGCGCGCCGTCGTCGAGCTGTGGGCCGATCTCCTCACCGACAAGCCGCGTTTGATGGCACTCCTGAGGGGCGTCGCGGAGATGCCGGTCTCCGAGCGCGACATCGTCGAGGCGCACGGGATCATGGCCGACCGGGTGGCGGCGATCGTCGCGCGCGATCCGCGCGAGGGGACTGGCGCGCGCGACAAGGCGGACGGCAAGGGGCGGGGCAAGCGGCGTGCCCGCGACGGCGCGCGCGGATCCGCGCCGCCGCCCGACATGCACTGGACCGCCATGGGGCTCGAGCAGAAGGGCGGACAGCGCACCGTCGACAGCGATCTGCCGGAGGGGATCCGGCGCGTCGAGGGCGGCGACGTCGATCCCAACGACGATGCCGAGGACGATCAAAACATCCGGGGCGAGACCGGCATCGACGGGTTGCGCACCGAGGACGATCTGCCGCTCCTCGATCTGGACGACGTCGCGATTCTCCTGCGCGCGAACCAGCTTCTGCGCGGCGTGAAGAAGCCGTTCGCCCACCTGTTCGTCGACGAGGCGCAGGACCTGTCGCCCATGAAGCTCTCGGTGCTGATCGGGCGCACCCCCAAGCCGTCGATCACGCTGGCGGGCGACACCTCGCAGCGGCTGTTCCTCGACAACGGCTTCGGCGACTGGCGGGCGGTGCTCGGGCACCTGGCGCTGGCGCACGTCGCGATCGAGCCGCTGCGCATCGCCTACCGGTCGACGCGCGAAATCCTGGCGGTGGCGCGGGCGGCGATGGGGCCGCTGGCGGATCCCGATCCGCCCGAGGCGCCGCGCAGCGGGGCGCCCGTCGAGGCCTTTCGTTTCCCGGCGGCGGGCGCGGCGGTGGCGTTTCTGGCGGAGGCGCTACGCGATCTGGCGGCGCGGGAGCCGCGCGCGACCGTGGCGTTGCTGGCGCGCCACCCCGAGCAGGCCGACCGATATTACGAGGGGCTGCGCCGCGCCGAGGTTCCGGCGTTGCGGCGGGTGCGCGCGCAGGAGTTCGCGTTTCGCCCCGGCATCGAGGTCACCGACGTCCGCCAGGTCAAAGGCCTGGAGTTCGACTACGTCGTGATGCTCGACGTGAACGCCAGCAGCTACGGCCGCGACGACGAATCCCGCCACCTCTTCCACATCGGCGTCACCCGCGCGGCGCACCAGCTGTGGCTGGTGGTGACCGGCGAGGCGAGCGCGCTGGTCCCGGAGGGACTCAAGGCACGATGATCGGCGGTATCGGCATGTCGAAGACGTTTTGCACGCAGGACGCCAGGTCGAAGAAGATGAACTCCAGCGCCAGCTCCTGCGGCGACTTGGTGGTCGACGTGCACCCACCCGGGAACGGGGTCTCGGGGTGCGAGCTGTCGCCCGAGGCGGCGCTGACGTGGATGTCGGTGAAGACCACGCGACCACACTGATTGGCGGCCGCCGCCTCGACCGGCGTGTTGAAGTCCAGGTACTGCACCGACGGCGTCGCGCCGCTGGTGTAGATCCACTGCTGGGACGCGGGCGGGAACGCGGCGCTGACCGAGTGTTGCGCCATCACGATGGGGATCTGCCCCTTGGTCGTCGAGGCCTTCACGGTCATCAGCCAGTCGGAAAAGGTCGCCCCCTTGGCGAAGCTGGTATCGACGAGCCCGGTGACGTCGCCGAGGTCGGTGCCGACGCCAATCCAGTCCGCGGTGGCGGGCCAGGGCGGCAGCCCCTTGCTGATCCAGCCGAAGTGCAGGTGGTCGTCGAAGATGCGGCCGCCGCGATCGGCGAACTGCTTGACGTTCGCCAGGTAGGGCGTCTTGGAGGCCGCGAACTGGGAGCCTTCGCACCCGAGGATCATGATGTCGTAATTGGCCAGCTTGGTGGGGCTGCCCCACAGCGTCGCCGCGCTGGCGAACTGCGCGCCCGACGCCAGCGAGTTGGCGCCGGCCCCGCTGTTGGTGGGCCCGGACGAAAGATCGCCACCCCAGTACATGTGCACGCGGCCGCTGCCGGCGTCGTTGGTGAACTCCGAATCGGAGATCCCGATCTTGCGCAGCAGGCACTCGATCGCGTCGGAGTGTCCGGTGGTGAACGCGATCTGCGGCAGGTGCCCTTCCGACTGATTGCGCGGCAAGCGCGAGAGCTCGACGTCGGTGATCACGTTGTCGGTGCAGCGGGTGATGTTCGGGATGGTCACCTCGCGGCGCCACTTGCCGACCTGGATGACCATCGGGATGTTGCTGCCGACCGGCGGGTTGTCCATGGTGAAATGCCCGGTGGAATCGGTCAGCGCCGACGCGATCGGCTGCCCCGAGGCCGTCCCGTCGCACTTCTGGCAGGAGAGCCCTTCCGGCACGGCGGCGAGCGCCTGGTTCGGGACATACACCGCGACGTTGTAGAGAGGCACGTTGCCGGCCGGGTCGTAGATGTAGCCGCTCAGCGTGGTCTTGGGGCCCTCGAGCTCGCCGCAGGCGGGGACGTTGCAAGAGCTCGCCATGCACATCGTCTGCTGGCACTCGAGGTTGTTGCAGTTGCCGGTGTGGATTGGCCCGGTGCCGCCGGCGCCGGTCGTGCCGCCACCCGAAGAGACCGACGTGCCGCCGGTTCCGGACGGGGATCCGCCCTGGCCTCCCGAGCTGGCCGGGTTCGCCTTGACGCCCGCGCAGCCGGCACCCACCGCCAGCGAGAGCAGCACGGTCGCGACACGCGGAAGAGTCATCTCCCCATACGTGTCCGGACCCGATGCTCGCGGCTCCCGTGAGCCACAAATCGGCCAATCTGCCGCAGACCACATGTAGGCAGATGGACCCTCGACCCCACTTACTTGCGCAGCGTCGGCTCCACCTGCAGCGTCTGCTTCTTCAGGTCGCGCAGGATCGTCATCGGGGCGCCCACGCCGGCCTGCTCTTCGGTGAGCATGCGGTGAAGGTCGTCGATGCCGGCGATGGGCTTGTCGCCGTAAGCGACGATCAGATCGCCGGCCAAGAGCCCGGCGCGGAAGGCGGGACTGTCGGGCTCGACGGTCACCACGAACACCGCGCTCTCGGTGGGGAGGCCGTGAAAGCGCACCACCCGCCTGTGCAGCGGCACGTTCTGACCGGCGACGCCCAGGTAAGAACGGCGGATGCGCCCTTCGTGGATCAACTTGCCCATCACGAACCCGGCGGTGTTCGCGGCGATCGCGAAGCAGATCCCCTGCGCCGGCAGGATCATGGCCGTGTTGACGCCGATGACCCGCCCCCGCGAATCGACCAGCGGACCGCCGGAGTTGCCGGGGTTCAGGGCCGTGTCGGTCTGAATGACGTCGTCGACCAGGTGACCGGTCTTGGTACGAAGCGAGCGGCCGAGCGCGCTCACCACGCCCGCCGTGACCGTGCAGTCGAAGCCGTACGGATTGCCCACGGCGATGGCCAGCTGGCCCACCCGCAGCGCCGACGAGTCGGCGAAGGAGAGCGCCACCAGGTTGGGCGCGTCGATTCGCAAGAGGGCGATGTCGGTCTCCGGATCGTCGCCGACCAGGTGCGCCGGGACGCGCTGCCCGTCCTGGAAGATGGCGCTGATGCGCTTGGCGCCGCTCACCACGTGGCTGTTGGTCAGCACGTATCCATCGGGCGTCATCACGAACCCCGAACCACTTCCGGTGGCCGGGCCGGGTGGCCGCCGCGGTCCCCGTCCGGGTCCCGGTCCTTGCGTTGTGGGCTCGGGCCCCTGCACCTCGATCTTCACGACCGATGGGCTCACCTGTTCTGCCACCGCCGTCACCGTCTCTGAGTAGGCGTCCAGCAATTCGCGATCGGCGATCCGCGAGAGCGACTGGTTCATTTGGGCCTCCTTTCGCCGAGGCCATCAGCTCCCGGCGGGTTGTCTCCGTGGGCGCACTGCCTCACGGACGTGGTTCGCCGACTGTAAGCGCCGACGACCCAGCGTCAACCTCATTAGAACGGGGCGGCGCGACACAGCGCCACCCTTGGGCAAAAGGGGCGTGGCCTCTAGGGCGCGGCGGGTGGCGGCGTTCTTACCGCCGTGGGCGTCACCACCGGCTCCGTCATGGCGGCGGCATTCCGCGCGATGTGCCTGCCGCGGAATCCGACGGTCAAGAATGCGATCAGGCCGCCGACCACGATCACCGCGACCGAGATGATCGCCGTCCGTTTGCCGTTGCCCATCTCGCCGAGCTTCTGCCCCTCACTCATTGCCGGTGAGTCGTTCATGGATCCAAGTTAGCTATTGATCGGGCCGCAGCAACGGGCGCGTTCGGACGGCTGGCTGAGCTTGGGCCTCACCGGGTCGAGAATCTGCCGCGCGCGAGCGGGGTCCGGCGCGCCAGCGGCGTCTTACGGATGAGCGTCTTCCCCGGTTGGAGCGCCGCCCGCCGCAGCACCGACGTCCTCGCCCAACCGCTGGGCCCGCTCTGCGTCTCGGCCCGGGATGCCGGCTGATGCTCGGGCGTTCCGATCCGTTTGGGCTTCTTGGCGCTACCCAGCTCGGCCGGCGGCGCTGGGCTCATCAGGCGCGCGAAGAGGACGGCCAGCTCGCAGGTGATCGACAGGGTCGGCTCGATCGTCCGCGACAGCAGCGCCTGCGCGAAATCGTCGGCCGGAACCGGGGTCGACAGGACCATCTTGAAGCCGGGACAATGAATGAGGTAGCAGTCGCCCCGGCTGACGATGGCTGGACCGGACGTCACCCGAACCCCCTCCAGCTTCGCCAGCGCTCGAGCCAGATCCATGAGCGGGGCGTTCCCGAGCGAGATGCGCAGACTCAACATCCCGCCGGTCATGCCGGTCATGCCACTCATGCCACTCATGCCACTCTTGGCCCCGCCGGCCTCCACCGCGAAAGGGTGACCGGCGATCGTCAGCGGCGAGAGGTCATTCACGGTGTCCATGGCTAGGCACTATACGCATGTTCAGGTAGCCGTCAAATATCCTGCGCCGACTCGACGGGCGCGCTCGACGGCCACCCAGATGAGGCCGCTCAGCAGCGCCGCGAAGAAACACCAGACGGAGGTCAGCGTGTCTCGCTCCGTCAGAGCCGTCAGGCCGAGCGACA
>JADGRB010000482.1 GCA_017881315.1 Pseudomonadota bacterium | reverse complement strand
GGACTCAAGACCACCTCCTACCTGCTCGGCGTTCAGACCGGCTTCGAGGTTTACAGTGGCAACTGGAGCACGACCGATTACAACATCACCATCCAGTGACCCAGTCGAAGACTTCCCCGACCGACGCGGGCTGCAAGGCAACCGACCCGAACGCCACCTAAGTTTACTTCGTCGAGTGAACCAGCTCGCGCGCGATCGTTTCGTCGTTTATTGGAACATCAGCGATGGATAGAACGCCACGGCGTTCGCCTTCAGCGCTGTGACGGTGCTGGCGCTCATCACCGCATTCGTGAAGAACGCCTCGCGCATCAGGACCGCGTCGGGTTGACTCAGGTCGCCGCCGCCACCCAGGTGGATTGCCGTCCCGGCGTTCAACTGGGCCTTCGGAGGCGAGTGCGAGAATATTTGGGTGCCGTTCAGGAACGTGCTCACAGCGTTCGAGGTCGGGTCGAACTGGGTCACCACCAGCGCGTTGGCGACGGGCGACGTGCCGTAATCGGCTAAGTCGTTGTCCTCCTCTTCTTCCGCGCCGACACAGTAAGACGTGGACGTGCCACAGTTGACGGCAATGCAGCAGCCGCCCGAATCTCTCCACCCGTACGCCAGGGCGAGCATGAAGTCCGTCCCGTGGGTGTCGGCAGCGTTGTACTTGTGCGTGAGGCCGATGACGCCGCAGCAATAGACGCTGGCTCTGACCGGCTTGCCGTTGTACATGATGCCCATCGCCTTGGTCCCGCCGTTGATGCCGGTGGCGAAGTTGTCGCCGGACAGCGCGTATTCTTGCGGCGAGACGGTGGTCAGGATGGGGAGCCCGGTCGCAGACTCGATCGTGAACTTCGCGGCGCAAGTGAATCCACCCGCGCTGCAGTCGGGATTCCACGGCGTCTTCCACACCCCCGGCGTCAGATCGTTACTTCCGCTGTGAACCTGCGCGTAGACCTTCGCGACGACGCAGTTCGACTGGCTCCCGCCGCAGAACGAGCTCCAGGTCGACAGGTCGGCGACGTGAGCGGACGTCTGGCCGACGTTCTGCGTGGTCTTGTCCGAGGTCCGCCCCAGCTGCAACAGCGGCCCGGTGTAACTGGCAACCATTGCCCTCGTCACGCTGTACGCCTCCGCGCAACCGCCCGGCACCACGTCGCAGGGACCCTGGTAAGCAACTCCGGTCCCGGCTGAGCCTCCGGACCCACCACCAGTCCCACGACCTGCCGCCCCCCCGGCGGACGTCGCGCCGCCGGACCCCGTGGTTCCCGCGCTGGCGGTCATTCCCCCCCGGCCGCCCGAGCTGGTCGTGCCTCCGCTGCCGACGGTGCCGCCCGAGCCGGTCGTACCCCCGCTGCCGACGGTGCCGCCCGAGCCGGTCGTACCGCCCGAGCCTGTCGTACCGCCCGAGCTCGTGACCCCCCCACTGCCGGTCGAGCCGCCCGAGCTCGTGACGCCCCCGCTGCCTGTCGCGCCCCCGGAACTGTTGGAGCCTCCACTTCCTGTCGAGCCGCCCGAGCCGATTGCGCCTCCGCTTCCTGTGGTGCCGCTCGAGCTACCGCAGCCTCCGAGAGCCAAGATGACGGCCAGCCCCGACAGAAGAACACTCACTCTCATGGACCTGCCCCTTTTGTGTGGTGACATGCACGTCGGGAACAGGGCCACCCTCCGTATGGAGGCCACGACCCGGTCTCAGTCGACATGACTGCCTTTAGGGGTGATTGCTGCTCGAGACTCTCGATTGTTAGAGAATTTGTCGGGCCGGGCCCGCCCGGGTGGGGAGGCTCGACGACCGGGCGCAGGTGGCAGGTATCGCCTCGCCGTGGCCCGTACTGACGCACCGCCGATCCGGGGCGCCGGAGGCTTCTATCACCACTGACGTTCCGTTCAGGGCACGCGGCGGCGTGCCAGTGCTCCCCTAAAGGAAGGAGGCTTTGGCGCTCGCGAAGGGACCTCTGAGCTGACCGCGCAGACCGCGCGCGTCCGATCTACGGGGCCGGCTGGGCCACGGTGCTGGTGTCGAGGGTGACCGCGGTTTGGGCCAGCAACCTGCCGGCGATCGACGCGCCGGTCCGCAGGTTGATCATCGTCTGACAGAGGACGATCCCCTCGAGGTGCGAGGTGGTGCCGAGCTCGACGGCGCCGGCGACTTGCCAGAAGACATTCTTGGGCAGAGCGCCCCCGGTCAGACCGACCCGGACCGCGCTGCTGAGAGTCAGATTCTTTGCGATCTGGAAGATCCAGACGGACGTCGAGCTGCCATTGAGCGTGACGTCACTCGGAATCAGCAGGGCGGTGCTCCACTGATAGACGCCCGGCGCGAGGGTCATCCCGCCGATGTTGCCGGCGCCCAGCTCGATGACGTCGGGCGCGCGACCGGCGGCGTCCGTGAACGCCAGCTCCATGTCGCTCACGGCGGTGGTCAGGTTGGCCGGCGTGGGGACCGCGTAGTCGGCGGCGTACACCTTGCCGGTGACCTGAGTCGAGGTGGAGAACACATTGGTCGAGTCGGCGATCAGCGAGAACATGGTGATGGCGGTGGCCGCGATGGGGCTCACCCCCAGGTTTCCCGTGATGATCGAGGCCGGCACGGTGGAGATGCCGGCCTCGGAGAGGATCACGTAGTTGCCGGCGGTGCCGAGACTCACGGGATTTCCCGGGGCCACGGTACTGCCGGTCATGAAGGTCCAGGCGCTCATCGCCGCGAGAGGTATCCCGCCGGCGCTCTGGGCGCCGGTGGTGATGGTCGCCGTGTACGAGGTGGCGCCGGTCAGGTGCGAGGCCGGCCGGAAGAACGCGGTCGTGTTGCCATAAACGACGGTGCCAGAAACCGCGACCGCCGGCGTGCCGGTGGTGAGCGTGAAGGTCGTCGTCGTGAGCGTGGTTGGATTCATAGCTTCGTTGAAGGTGGCGGTGACGCTTCCGTTGAGCGCGACGTCGGTGGCGCCCGCGAGGGGCACCCTGGAAACGATCGTGGGCACCGTGAGATTGGCGCCGCCGCTTCCGCCGCCGCCATTGCCGGCGCCGCCGCGCCCACCGTTGCCGCCTCCATTGCCGGCGCCACCGCGCCCGCCGTTCCCGCCGCCGCCATTGCCGGCGCCGCCGCGCCCGCCGCTTCCGCCGCCGCCATTGCCGGCGCCGCCGCGCCCACCGTTGCCGGCGCCGCCATTGCCA
>JADGRB010000219.1 GCA_017881315.1 Pseudomonadota bacterium | reverse complement strand
CCGCGCCGCCTCTGCCGCCTGCTCCAGCCGCGCCGCCGCCCGCGCCCGCCGCACCGCCGGCCGTGCCACCAGTCGCGCTGCCGCCCGCACCAGCTGCGCCCGCGCCGGCTGCGCCGCCGCCCGCGCCTGCCGTGCCGCTCGTGCCAGCCGCGCTGCTGCCTGCCTTGCCTCCGGTGGCACCGCCGGCGCCGCCGGCCTTACCACCCGCTCCGGCGCCACCGTCGTGAGCCCCGCCGGTGCCTGCTGTACCGCCACCGCCGTCTCCGCCTCCGCAACCCCACAGCGCCAGAGCTGCGATCGTCATCGTGGCAAGCGGGGTAGACCAAAGAGTGGAACGGGATGAGCGAATCATGCGCAAGCTCCTGAGCGGGTTAGAAAACGGCCGCGCCCATTATCAACGCGCTCATTGAAAAGAGGGAGCGGTATGTCAATGAAGCCACTAGATTCTGCGGTTCAGCTGCCACCTTGTCCCACACATCCAAGATCCGAGATCGAGCTAGGGGCGGCTCTTCGCCGCGTCGGCCATGCGCTTGGCCATCTCCTCTTGGGGGACATCTTCCTTGTGCGTCGCGATCGACCAACGGTTGCCCCATTTGTCGCTGAGCGTCCCGTAGCGATCGCCCCAGAACATGTCGCCGATCGGCATCACGATCTGCGCGCCGGCCGCGATCGCGCGGGCCCAGAGGGCATCGGCGTCGGGCACGTAGAGGTGCAGCGAAGACTTGGTCGCGGGACTCATCATCGCGTCGCTGATCATCACGGCTGAATTGCCGAACTTCAGCTCCGAATGCATGATCTTTCCGTCGGGCATCAGCGCGCGCATCGGCTTACCGTCCGGGCCGGAGCGCTCCTCGGCGCCGAACGCCTTCTTGTAAAACTCGATCGCGTCGGCCGCGCCCTCGATGTTGAGAAAGGGCGTAACCGTGTAGTAACCGTCGGGAACCGCTTTGACCTGCGCCATGGTGGGCCTCCTTGGCGGCCAGCGTAGTCACCCGCTGCCGCGAGTGCAATGGTTCCGGACGCCCCTCGATCGGCCGCGCCGATCGCGCCCGCGAACGCTCAGGCGGCGCGTTCGATTAGGCCAGCTGCGCCCATGCCGCCGCCGATGCACATCGTGATGATGGCGTAACGTCCCTTGCGGCGTTCGAGCTCGTGCAGCGCGGTGGCGATCTGCCGGGCGCCCGTCGCGCCCAGGGGGTGACCGAGCGCGATGGCGCCGCCATTGACGTTCACGCGGTCGCGCGGCAAACCGAGCTCACGAACGCAGTAGAGTGCCTGGGAGGCGAACGCTTCGTTGACCTCGAAGAGATCGATCTGGTCGACGGCGAGCCCCATCTTGGCGAGGAGCTTGCGCACCGCCGGCACGGGACCTATCCCCATGATGGCGGGCGGTACGCCGGCCACCGCGAAGCCGCGGAAGTAGGCGCGAACTTTCTTCCCCTGATCCTTGGCCTTGTCGGCGGCCATCAGGATGACCGCGGCGGCGCCGTCGTTGAGCGGCGAGGAGTTGCCGGCCGTCACGGTTCCGGTCGGATCGAACGCCGGCTTGAGCGCCGCCAGCTTCTCGAGCGAGGTGTCCGCGCGGGGCCCCTCGTCTTTGTCGACGGTGATGTCGCGCCAGATCTCCCCGTCGAAGACCCGCGTCTTGACGGGGAGAACCTCGGCGGCGAAGTCGCCCCGCCCCCACGCCGCCACGGCCTTCTGGTGGCTGTCGAGCGCGAAGGCGTCCTGGTCGGCCCGGCTCACGCTGAACTGCCGCGCCACGTTCTCGGCGGTGTTGCCCATGTTGATGTAGGCGTCGGGAAAGTGGTCGACCACCGCCGGGTTGAGGGCGATCTTCGAGCCGCCCATCGGGACCATCGACATCGATTCGAGACCGCCGGCGAGCCCGATGTCGATCGCGCCAACGGCGATCCGATCGGCGACGATGGCGGCTGCCTGTAGGCCGGACGAGCAATACCGGTTAATGGTCATCGCGGCCGTGGTGTCGGGCAGGCCGGCCAGAAACCCGACCTGGCGGGCGACGTTGAGCCCTTGTTCGGCCTCGGGGTGGGCGGAGCCGAGGACCACGTCCTCGACGTCGGCCGGGCTCACGTCGGCGCGGCGGATTGCCTCGCGGGCGACCAGCGCGGCGAGGTCGTCGGGACGGGTGTTCTTGAAGACCCCGCGCGGCGCCCGACCGACGGGCGTCCGGACCGCTGAAAGAATGGCGACGTCACGCATGGGATTGGCTCCTCAGTTCCGCAGAGGCTTGTTCTTCGCCAACATGTGTTGGATGCGCTCGCGGGTCTTCGGTTCCCCGCACAGCGACAGGAAGGCCTCGCGTTCGAGGTCCAGGATGTGCTGCTCGCTGACCAGGACGCCCGCCGGGACCGAGCCGCCCGACAGGATGCGGGCCAGGTGCGCCCCGATCTTGGCGTCGTGGTCGCTGATCTGGTGCGCGCCTTCCAGGTTGTGCAGCGCGGTCCGGAGCGTGGCGGCGCCCGTCTCGCCGATGACCCGGATGAGGCGGGGCGGGGGAGGACGGTAACCGGCCCGCGCGAGACCGAGCGCCAGCGCCTTGGCGTCGGCGATCAGCGTCTCGCGCGCCATTGACACCGAGTCGCCCTGGCGGAGGTACCACATGTCTCGCGCTTCCTCGGCGCTGGTGGAGACACGCGCGGTCGCCAGGGCCAGGAATGGAACCTTCGCCAGCGCCAGCAGATCGAACTGCGGATCGTCGGTGGCGCGGGCCGAGGCGCGGGCCGCCATCTCCATGCAGCCGCCGCCGGCCGGGATCAGGCCCACGCCGACCTCGACGCAGCCGAGGTAGAGCTCGGCCGCCGCGCGGTTGACCTGGCAGCCCATGACCACCTCGGCGCCGCCCCCCAGGACCAGGCCGAAGGGCGCCGCCACCACCGGGACCCGCGCGTAGCGTGTCCGGGCGCAGGCCGCTTGAAAACCGACCACCATGGCGTCGATGGCCGCCATGTTCCCCTGTCCGAGCGCGACCATGAGCGCAAAGAGGTTGGCGCCCGCGCAGAAGGCGTCGGGCGCGTCGTTGCCGATCACCAGCGCGACGCCTTCGCGCTCGGCTCGATCGACCGCCGCCATGGTCATGCTGACGATGTCGGGATCGATGGCGTTCATCTTGGCGTGGTACTCGAGGCAGAAGACGCCGTCGCCGAGGTCCAGGATCGACGCGCTGCCGTTGCGCTCGACCTCGCCGCCCGCGGCCCGCACGGCGTCGAGGGAGATCTGGCGCGGATCGACCGCCACGGGCGTGAAGCCGCCGTGTTTCCCCAGCTGCGTCGGCGCGCCTTTGGGCGGGTGCTTGTAGAAGGACATCCCTTCGCCCTGCGCCGAGATCTGCTCCTTGACCCAGCCGGGGACGACGTAGCCGGCGGCTTCCATCTTGGCGGCGGTGGCCTTGACGCCCAGCGCGTCCCAGGTCTCGAAGGGGCCGCGTTCCCAGCCGAAACCCCAGCGCAGCGCATGGTCGATGTCGACGACGCTGTCGGAGATCTCGCCCAGGCGGTTGGCCGCGTAGATCAGGGTTTCGTGAAGGACGGTGCGAGCGAGGGCGGCGGCGCGATCGCTGCCGGCCACCATGCGGCGCAGCTTCTCGTCGACGTCGTCGACGCCCTTGGTGGCGCCGATCGAGTCGAAGCGCGGCTTCTTCTGCGGCCCGTACTCGAGCGTCTTCAGATCGAGCTGCAGGATGTCGTTGCCGACCTTCTTGTAGAAGCCCTGCTTGGTCTTGGCGCCCAGCCATTTCTTGTCGACCAGCTGGGTGAGGACCGGCGGGGGAACGAACACCTCCCGCCGCTCGTCGTCGGGGAGGGCCTCGGCGCAGTTGCGCGTGACGTGCATGAGGGTGTCCAGGCCCACCACGTCGGCGGTGCGGAACACGGCGCTCTTGGGCCGGCCCGTCGCCGGGCCGAATACCATGTCCACCTCCTCGACGGTGTAGCCCTCTTTCACCGCTTCGGTCAGCGTCCGCATCATCGCGAAGGTTCCGATCCGGTTGGCGATGAAGTTCGGCGTGTCCTTGGCGTGGACCAGGCCCTTGCCCAGGATGCCGCCACAGAGCGCCTCGGCGCGCGCCAGCGTCGCGGGGGTCGTGTCGGCGCCGGCGACGATCTCGACCAGCTTGAGGTAGCGGGGCGGGTTGAAGAAGTGCGTGATGCAGAAGCGGCCACGAAACGCGGCGCTGCGGCCCTGCATCAGCTCGGCGATGCGGAGGCCGGAGGTGTTCGAAGTGATGATCGCCCGCCCGCCCAGCTCGTCGAGCCGCGCGTAGAGCTTCTGCTTGATGGCCAGGTTTTCGATGATCGCTTCGATGATGACGTCGCTCTTCGCCGCCGCGTCGGCGAGGTCGTCTTCGAGGTTGCCGGGCGTGACCAGCGTGTCGAACCGCGGCGAGAAGAAGGCCGCCGGCTTCGCCTTGCGCGCCGCCTCGAGGCCCGCGATCGCGATGGCGCTGCGCTTGCGCCGGTCGGCCGAGTCTTTGGCCGGGGCGTCTTTGGGGACGATGTCGAGGAGCCGCACCCGCAGCCCCGCGTTCGCCAGGTGCGCCGCGATGGCCGCCCCCATCACCCCGGCCCCCAGCACCGTCACTTCCGAGATTGCTGGCGCTATCGGCGTTGTCGGATCACTTGCCATCGTCACACGATAACCGAGAATGCGATCTTCCGCCCTCCCTCTTGATAGCGGGCCACTTCTGCAATCTAATCGCGCTACACATGATGAAGGCCTGGTTCCGGAGAGCGGTGACACTACTGGGGATCGCTGTGTCGCTCGCGCTGGCAACCGGCGCCCGCGCCGCGGATGAAGCGACGCCCGACAAGGGACTGACGGAAGCCAAGGACGCGTTCGAGGCGGCCCAGACCGCTTTCGTGCGCGGCGAGTACGACACCGCGGCGGCTCGATTTCTGGAGGCCTACGAGAAGAAGCCCTATCCGGCGTTCTTGTTCAACGTCGCCGTCTCTTACGAAAAGGCGAAGCTGCTCGAAAAAGCCAAGCAGTATTTCGAGCGCTATCTGCAGGTCGATCCGAACGCCAGCGACGCCGCGCAGGTCAAGCTTCGTCTCGACGTGATCGCGCAGCTGCTGGCGCCGCCGCCACCGCCTCCGGTCGTGGCGCCCGCGCCGCCAGCGGCCGGCGCGCCAGCTCCCGGTGCGCCGGCTCCTGGTGCGCCTGCGCCCGGCGCAACCCCCGGCACGCCGCCCGTCGCGGGCGCCCCCACGCCGCCGCCCGGATCTCCGTCGCTGCCCGCCACGCCCCTCGCCCCACTGCCGCCCCCGCCGGTGCTGCCCGACATCGATACCAAGGGCCTGATCGTCATCGACTCGAAGCCACAGGGGGCCACCATCTACCTGAACGACAAGCGCTCGGGGCCGTTCGGCAAGACCCCCTGGCACGGATCGCTCGAATCGAAACCGGTGCGCCTGATCCTGGAATCGAAAGGGCACAAACCGGAGGAGCGCGCCATCAGCCCGCGCTCCGACAAGCTGATCGACGTGTACATCGCGCTGTCCGAAGAGCACTACCTGGGCTGGATCGAGATCATCTCCAACGTGCCGGGCGCCGACGTCTTCATCGATCGCAAGGACATCGGCGCCATCGGCCGCACGCCGTTCACCGGCCAGCTGAAGCCGGGCAAGCACACCATCTTTCTGGAGAAGTTCGGCTGGCAGGCGACCCAGCAAGAGATCGAGGTGCCCCCGGGGACGGCGACCCAGCACACCCTGACCATGCAGCAGAGCCAGGCCGGGTGGATCGCGATCACGGGCAGGACCACCCAGGGCGGGCGGCTGGTCGTCGACGACAAGTTCAGCTGTGCGACCCCCTGCCGCACGGAGGTCGCGCCCGGCAAGC
This sequence comes from Pseudomonadota bacterium, assembly GCA_017881315.1. Classification (GTDB taxonomy): domain Bacteria; phylum Myxococcota_A; class Polyangia; order Fen-1088; family Fen-1088; genus JADGRB01. The sequence goes on along the minus strand of JADGRB010000219.1, from coordinate 2,563 downwards.
ACAAGGTGCTGGTCGAGAACAAGGGGATGGAGGACTACCAGACCGACGTCGAGCTCGGGCGCGGCATCGAGACCACCATCGAGGTTCAGATGTCGCCCCGCCCGCCACGGACCCGGGCGATCTCCACGACCATCGTCGCGCTGGTGTTCATCGGCGCGGGGGCCTACGTCGGGCACCTGTCGCAGAACACCAAGGACGCCCTCAACAACGACATCGCCAATCACCAGCTGGTCGACAACAACGATCCCCGGTTCTTGCGGGGGAAGGTGGAGGCGATCGGCGCCGACGTCCTTTACGGCCTCGGGGCGATCGTGGCCGCCACGGCGCTGTACTCCCTGTTCGAGCACGGTCCGGACAGCACCGGGGTCGCCGAGCACAAATCGATCAGCTTCGCGCCGGTCTTCGGGCCAGACGGCGCCGGGCTGGCCTTCGCGGGGCGATTCTGATGCGCGCGGCGGCCTGGTTCGCGGTGGGCGCGCTGGGAATGATCGGCGCCGGGCTCGGCGCCGCGGGGTGCGACTGGCGCGACTTCGACAGCATCCAGGACGATACCCCGGTGCTCGCCGTGGGACCGCCGTCCGACTACCAGGCGCCCAACGACTTTGGTGGCGTGATCCTGGCGCTCACCCCGCCGGCCGACGGCTCGGCCGCGGCCCGCTTTCTGGGTTCTGCGACCTCGCAGACCGGCCTCGCGATCGTCGACATCGATCCGAGCGGGCACGCCAGCGGCCACAACGTGACCAGCTCGACGCTCGACAGCTCCAACAACTCGGCGGTCACCGCGATGGCCGAGATTCCCGGGACCGGGAACGTGCTTCTGGGTTTGCCCTCGCTGTCCTCGCAGAGCACCCTGCTGACCCTGAACCTGACCTCGCTGGTCGTGTCGCCGTTCGTCCTGTCGACCGAGGCGCAGCTCGGGGTCGGCGTGGCGGCCGGAGCCCTGGGCGGCGCGGCCGCGCCCGAGCTGGTCGCTCTCTCGGGGTCGGCGCTTCACGTTTACCTCGACGGCCTCTCGACGTCCGAGCTCGTGGCGGCCGACAGCGCCGCCTGTCCCCTGGTCCTGGCGCCGACGCTGCCCAGCGTGGAGCGGATCAACCGCGCCGTCGTGATCGGCGCCCTCACGGGGAGCGGTCCGCAGATCGTCGTCGGCACGCCGGTGCTGGTGGGCGCAGGGACCGTCTCGTTCTTCACGGTCGACGCGACGGCCCGGACGGTCACCTGCGCGCAGTCGCTCACCGCCCCGATGGTGGGCGACAGCCAGTTCGGACAGGCCCTGGCCATCGGTGACTTCGACGGCGATGGGGTCCCGGATCTGCTGGTGGGATCCCCGCCCAACCGCGCCTATCTCTATCGGGGCCCGATCGCGGCGTCGGCGGCGCCCACCGCGACCCTCACCGCCGCGACGACCGGGGGCGCCTTCGGCTCGGCCCTGGTCGCGCTGAGCCTGGACAGCAAAGCCGGCGACGAAGCGCTCGTCGCCGACCCCAAGGCCACGGTCGGGGGGCAGGACGGCGCGGGGAGCGTGACCATCTTCTCCGGACCGGCCCTCGCCACCAAGTCCCCCACCATTTTGGCGCCTCACGATCCGAGCGGCGGCGAGGCGTACGGGGCGTCGCTGGGTGCGTTGCCCTTCTGCGCGACCGTGCCGTGCCCGGCCGCGCCGCCACGTCTGCCGCTCGTCGGTGCGGCGTCGCAGGTGTTCACCTACTTCACGCAGGGATTGACCGACCCGCGGACGAAGTAAGGCACCCGCTCCGGCGCCGCTCCTCGCCCCCGACTCGGAACAGCAGCTCGGGTCTAGTTGCGGCGGCGGTGCTTCTTGGACGACTTCCTGCCGCTGGTGTTCGACGAAGCCGGCTTGTCGTCTGAAGCGAGCAGTCCGCCGAGCCCGTCGTTTCCAGTTCCGCCGCCGGACGGGTTGTCCGGCTTGACCCCTTCGGAGTCGAGCAGATTGTCGAGCGAGTCCTTGTGGCGCGGCTCCGCGGTCGCGACCTTCTTGGGCTTCTTCGCGGTCGGCACCGCCGCCTTCTCGATGTCCATGGTGGGGAGCGAGGCGCTGCCGGCCGCGTCGACCCCTTTGGCGCGCTCCTGCTTCTTCGGCGGCTCCTTCTTGCGCTGAGCCTCCTCGCGTCGCCCCTGCTCTTGAACCGCGGCGAGATGGTCCTTGTCGATCCCCTCCTTGGGTCCGACGACCTTGTTCTCCCACTCGAACTGCTTGTTCATGTTGGCAGACACTTCGGTGGAGGAGCTCTTCTTGGCCTTCTCGGCGCGGCTCGCCGAGGCGCCGGTCAGCATCAGAAGCGCTATCGCGGCCGATGCCGCGAGCTTGAACCGCATGGGAACCTCCAAAATCTGTAAATCGGGTTTCAGGTGCAGGTCGGGAGCACTCCGATTATCGCTTACAGAGAGGCGACGGCAACCACATTGTGTGGAAGATCATCAATAACTACATAGAACTACATATGCGCGACGGCTAAAGCCGCGCATATACTCGCGCCGTCATGGACGCGCCCCCCAAGTCCGACGCCCCGGCGTCGCCGAACCCGCCTTCGCCGGGCGCCAA
>JADGRB010000218.1 GCA_017881315.1 Pseudomonadota bacterium | reverse complement strand
ATCGGCACAGCGACGTCCTGTCCCAGCGCGAGCAACGGGTGATCGCCGCCAGCTTCACCCTCGAGTTGGCGGTGTTTTTCGCGGTGCTCTTGCTGGCGGTGCAGCAGCATCGCGCCCTACGCGCCGCCATCGTGGTTCCGGTCGCCGCGTTGCTGCGCCACATTCGCCGTATTCGCGACGGACAGCTGGAGACGACGGTCGAGGGCGCCGGCCCGCGCGAGCTGGCCGAGCTCGCGGAGGGCCTCAACGAAATGGTGCGCGCGCTCGCCGCGGCGCGAGAGTCCGGGGTGTCTCGCGACGAGACACTCCGCGAGCACTCGGTCCAGCTGCGCCTGATCCTCGACGCCAGTCGCGAATTCTCGGAGAGCCTCAACCTCGCCTACGTGGTGGGAGCCGTGCGGGAGAGCACCGCGGGCGTGGGCGGCTACGCGCGCGTCATCGTATGGCTCATGGACGACGAGCAGAAGCGACTTCTCCAGGCGGAGGAGACAGGAACCTCGAGCATCGAGATGGGACAGGGCGTTGCCGGGCGGGCCGCCAAGTCCGGGCGCATCACCTTCGAGGGGGCCGCCGGTCGGGTGCGATTCAGCGACAGCAACATCGGGCCGATGTGCGCGATCGCGGTGCCGCTCATCGTGGGCGCGCGGATCGTGGGCGTGCTGGAGGCGCGCAACGACGAGCCAAAGGTCGCAACCACCCAGGTCGTCGAAGTTCTCGAGACGCTGGCCACCCACGCGGCCACCGCCATCGAGTCGGCGCGACTGCATGAAGTCATCGAGGAGCGAAGCCACATGGACGCGCTGACGCGGCTCTTCAACCGTCGCCGTTTCGAAGAAGACATCGACGCCGAGTGCAAACGCTCTGCGCGTTACGGTCGTCCGCTGTCCTTCGTGATGCTGGACGTCGATCACTTCAAGGCCTTCAACGATGCGCATGGTCATCCGCAAGGGGACACGGCCCTGCAGCAGGTGGCCGAGGTCATCGCCGGATGTCTGCGCGCCACCGACAGCGCCTACCGGTACGGGGGCGAAGAGTTCTGTATCCTCTTGCGCGAGACCCGCGCGCAAGACGCGATGCTCTTCGCCGGCAGGGTTCGCCAGGGCATCGAGCACCACTTCAGCTCGGGGGTGATGGCGGGCATCACGGCCTCGTTTGGCGTGGCCGGATTTTCGGTGGCCGCGACACCTACACCCCGCATGCTGGTGGAGGCGGCGGACGCCGCCATGTACGCGTCGAAGCACGCCGGAAGAAATCGCGTGGTCCTCGGCCCGACCGGGGAGAGTGATTACCTCGATTCAACGTCTAGCGCGAGCGGCCATTCAGCCTCAGCTTCGGACCATGACCATCGAGTCCACGATTCGAGATCGTGAAGACCAGCGGGAGGCCTTGAGAGCCCGCATCTTCGGTGCTCAGAACGACCCCGAGGCTCTGCCGGAGCTGATCGCCGGGCTGGATGCGGCCGTCAAGAAGCTGGACGTGGAGATCCGAGAGCTGAAGGCCGCGCGTGAGGAGATGCCGGCCTCGGATACGATGGAGAGCATAAACGAATCGCCGTCGGCCGATCGACCGTAACGCTCCTGGCCGGCGATGAACAGCCGCCGCACTCAGTCCTATGACCGCCGCCAATTACGCGCTATGAACAGGGGCGCGGCCGAGGTGGTTCAATGGTCGAGATCCCCGACTCTCTGGTCGAAAGGCTCAAAGCCCGTCAGGTCGTCCTGGTCGCTGGCCTAGGCTGCAGCGAGCTGGCGGGCGCGCCAGGCTGGAAGGCGTTCACCGCCTCGCTGGCACAAAGTCCGGTGTTCGCCGACGCGCGCGCGCAGGTCGTCGGCCTGGTGGCGGCCGGCCGTCTCGGCGACGCGCTGGCGCTGGTCCGCGACCTGCAACCGCCCGCGATGATCGAGGAAGCCATCCGCCAGGCGTTCCCCGAAGACAGGCCGCTGCCCGACAGCATGACGCTGGCGGCGGAGTACCCCTGGCGCGCGGTGGTGACCAGCGCGTTCGACGATCTGTGGGAACGCGCGCTGGCGCCGGCGGGCGAGCGTCCCGATCGCCGGCGCGTGCTGGTGGGCACCGACGTGTCGGCGCGGACACGGCTGGGCGGCTCGGACGTCCCGCTGCTGCACCTCTTCGGTCGGCCGTCGGTTCCCGGCAGTCTCTGCATCGGCTCGGCGGACGCGCGCCAGCGGCTGGTGCCGTCGGCGGGTCTGGCCTGGCTCGATCAGCTGCGCCGCCGGCGCTCGCTGGTGCTGGTGGGGTTCCGCCCGAGCGATCCCGATCTGGTGTGGCTCACCTCCTGGCTGGCGGCGCAGCCGGCACAGGCGGGTTCCGGACCGCATTTCCTGTTCCTCGATCTCTCCGATGAGGCCGATCCGGACGCCGAGGCGGCCGTCTGGGAATTGCGGACGGGCCTCGAGATCCTCCCCTGCCTGGAGGGGACGGCGGAGGCGCTGGCGCGGTTGGCGAAGCTGTCGGCGTCGATCCGGAAGCAGCTGCCGCGCGCCGATTCCGAGATCGATCTGGCGATGTGGCTCGATCGCTGGGCGCGCCACCCGGAGGATCCGGAGCCCCGGCAGATGCTGGCCCGCGCCGAGGCCGCGCTGCGGGACGACGAGCGCTGGGACGGGCTGGTCGAGCTCCTGCTGCGGCGGCTGGATCTGCAGGACGATCGGCGCCAGCAGATCGCGGCGCTGGGCGAGGTGGCGCGGATCTTCCGCGAGCGCCTGGACGCGCCGGAGCGCGCGCTGACCGCCGAGATCGCCATGTTGCGTCTGCTGCCGACCGACGACGATCTCTGGGAGAACCTGCGCGCCGACGCGCGCGCCTGCGGCGCCTGGAAGGAGCTGGTGACCGAGGCGGCCCGGGTGGCGGAGGGCGCTCCCGCGACCCCCGGGGCGGCCCGCATCTGGAGCGAGATCGCGCGCGTCGAGCTGGAGCAGCTCGATCGCCCCGAGGAGGCGCTGGCGGCGCTGGGGCAGGCGCTGCTGGCGGCGCCCGGTCGCCGGGAGATCCGCGAGGCGCAGCTGGATCTGCTGCGGGCGCTCGGGCGCTGGAAGGATCTCGCGTCGATGTTGCAAGAGGCGACGGCGGAGACCGAAGATCAGGCGCACGCCATCGCGCTCATGCTGGAGTCCGCCGAGGTGCTGGAGAGCTCGGCGGGTGATCCGGTCGGGGCCATCGTCGCCTACGAAAGGGCGCTGGCGCTGGCCCCCGATTCGGTCGCGACGATCGTGGCGCTCGAACGTCTCTACGAACGGGAGAGGCGCTGGGACGATCTGGCGGCGCTCCTGGAACGCCACGCTGCCCGGCTGCCGGTGGCCGAGTCGACGCCGCTGCGGCTCCGCCGCGCCGAGGTGCTGGCCGACCACCTGGACGCGCTGGGCCTGGCCGCCGACGAGCTGGAGGAGCTGGCGGTCGAGGGGGATCGCGCGACGCTGTCGCGGCTGGCGCAGATCTACCAGCGGGCCGAGCGCCACGACGACTACCTGCGGACGCTCTCGCGATCGGCGGACGCGGCGGCCTCCCGGCCGGAGAAGTTGATCCTGCTCCGTCAACTGGCCGCGGAGGGGGAGGCGCGCCCCGATGGGCTCGAGCAGGCGGCGGCCGCGCTGGAGGAGATCCTGCGGCAAGAGCCGCGCGACGCCGAGGCTTTTGCGGCGCTGGTCCGGATCGATCGGGCGGCCGGCCGGTTCGCGGCGCTGGCCGAGACGCTGACCCGGCGCATCGAGGTGACCGAGACGGCCGAGGCGAAGCGAGAGCTGCTGTTCACGCTGGCGCAGATCTACGAGAACCAGCTGGTCGATCCGGAGAAGGCGCTCGAGGCGCTGTCCGCCGCCGAGACCTCCGGCGACCGGCGCGGCGAGGTGCACGAAGCGACGGCGCGGCTGGCAGAGCGGCTCGAGCGCTGGACGCTCTGCGCCGATGCCCTCATCAAGTGGGCCGAGGTCGAACCGGAGGGCGAGGTGCGGGCGGAGCTGCTGGTCGAGGCGGCGCGGGTCTTCGCCGATCGCCTGGGCGACACCGTCGCGGCCGAGGCGTCTGTGGAACGGGTCTTCGCGCTGGTCCCCGATCACCCGCGGGCGCTGGCGATCCTGGCGCGCGTGCGGCGGGACGCCGGCGATCATCGAAAGGCCGCGGAGGTCTACCAGAAGGCCGCGGCGCACGAGACCAACCGGGGGGAGCAAGCGCGCCTGCTGACCGAGGCCGGCACCGAGACGCTCGACCACCTGCGCGACGAAGATCGCGCCGTCGAGCTCCTCACCCAGGCGCTGGCGGCCAATCCGGAGCACGCGCCGGCCGGGGAGCGCCTGGTCGAGATCTACGTCCGCCGCCGTCGCTGGCCGGAGGTCGAGCGGCTACTCGACGTGCTCGTCGGACTGGCCGACGCCGCCGACGCCGATCGGGCCGCCGACCTGCAGACGCGGCTCGGCGTCACCTGCCTCGAGCTCGGCAAGACGGACAAGGCGCTCGGTTGTCTGGAAGCGGCCTATCGACTGCGCCCGGAGCTGCTGCCGCTCTTGCGGACCTACGCCGACTTTCGTTTCGGGCGCGGCGAGTGGAAGGAGGCCGCCGAGCTCTACGGATCGATGCTGCGCCTGCACCGCCCGGCGCTGCTCGCGTCGGAGACGCTGGACGTCCTCTTGCGGATCGGGCGCTGTCAGACCGAGCTTCAAAACGTGGACGCCGCCGTCGAGGCCTATCGGGAGGCGAAGGTGCTCGAGCCCAAGCACCGCGCCGCGGGCGAGGCGCTGGCCGCACTGCAGGCGGAGCGCGGCGACTGGAGCGCCTGGGTCAATGAACGCGAGCAGCTGGCGGCGCTGGCCGGGCCCGAGGCGGGCGCCCTCTGGGAGGCGATCGGCGACGCGTGCGCGCAGCGGCTCGGCGACGGCGCGCGCGCCGAGGCGGCCTACGGCAAGGCGCTGGAGGCCGAGCCCTCCCGGCGCTCGCCCATCGAAAAGTTGCTGGCGATTCATATCGCCGCGGGGCACTTCGAGTCGGCGGTCGGGATGTTGCGGGCGCGCGCGCGCATCGAGACCGATCCGGCGGTCCGCGCGGCGACCACCCTGCAGGCCGCGCGCCTCCTGCTGCGCGAGCTCCACCGGCCCACCGAGGCCGCCGAGCTCTTCGAGCGCTGTCTGGAAGACGCGCCGGGAACCACCGACGCCTTCGAGGAGCTGGTGGCGCTGCGCGAGAAGGCGGGCGATTGGAAGGGGCTGGCCGGCAGCTATCGCTCGCTGCTCGATCGCCTGCCGCCGGAGGCGCCGCGCGAGCTTCGCATCGGCCTGTGGAGCAAGCTGGGCGAGCTCGCGCTCCGCCGCCTGCGCGATCGCCCGCTCGCCCTCGAGGCCTACGAGGCGGCCGCGGCCCTGGCGCCCGAGGATCTTCCGCGCCTCGAGACGCTCGCGCACATCTACGAGCTGGTCGGTCCGGACGCGCGCGACCGCGCGATCGCGGCGCACCAGCGGCTCATCGCCCAGGACCCGCACCGGACCGATTCGTATCTGGCGCTGGCCAAGCTCTTCGGCGAGGGCCACGAGATCGACAAGCAGTGGTGCGTGGCCTCGACGCTGTGGTACCTCAAGAAGACCAATCCGGCCCTGGACGAGCTGTTTCGGCGGTTCCGGCCGCCCCAGGTGAAGCCGGTGCGGCAGGCGTTCAGCAATGAGACCTGGGGACGGGTCGTCCACCCCGAGGAGGATCGCCGGCTCGACGAGGTCCTCGCGATCGCGTCGCCCTACCTGGCGGCGCCGGCCGCCCAGAGTCCCGCCAGCATCGGCCTGCGGCGTCGCGCGCAGATCGACGCCGCGCAAGATCAGAGCCTGCCCGTCCGCGCGCTGGTCCAGCTCTCGAAGACGTTGTCGCTTCCGTTGCCGGATCTGTTTCGGATCGAGGAGGAGACCGGCCAGACCACGCTGCTCAACGTCCAATACAAGGGGGGACCGCGGCCGGCGCTGGTGCTGGGGCCGCAGACCTGGCGGCGGAGCAGCTTCGACCTGGTCTTCGATCTGGCCGTGCACCTGTCGTTCTTGCGATCGGAACGCTACCTCAAGGTCGCGCTCCGAACGCAGCCGATGCTGCGTCTCGGCCTCGAGGCGCTGCGCGGGCTGGTGGCGCCCGGCGGTGGCGCGGCCGACGCCGGCGAGGCCGGCCAGCTCAAGACGTATCTACAAAAGGCCATGCCGCCGGCGGTCCTGGCGCAGCTGGGTGCCGCGCTCCGCAAGCTCGGCGACGAGCGGCTCTCGGACGCCGACCTCGGCAAATGGATCGCCGCGACCGATCTCACGGCCGCGCGCGTGGCGCTGGTGCTCACCGGTGAGCTGTCGGCCGCCTTTCGGGTCATCTCCAGCGAGCCGGTGCCCGTCTCGCCCGTTCCCGCGCGCCGTCGGATGGCCGACCTGGTGGCCTTCTCCGTCAGCGAGGATTACTTCGCCTGCCGGCGCGAGCTGGGTCTCGCGATCGAGCCGGAGCGGGTCGCCGCCCCCCGGCACCCGAGCGACTCGAAACGGGCGGCGCCGTAGCTCACGACCCCGATTTGTAGACGTCGGGGTCGTGAACCTCCATGAAGATCTCCGGGTGGGCGAGCGGCTGAAATCCGACCTTGGTGTAGAGGCGGTGCGCGTCCCGCGTGCCGAGCATCCAGCGGCGCAGTCCCTGCAGCTCGGGGTGGCTCCGGATCGACTGCATCAACCAGGTTGCGAGCCCCAGGCCGCGGACCTTGTCGTCGATGAAGACGTCCGCCAGATAGGCGAAGGTGGCGCGATCGGTGATGACCCGGGCGAACCCGACCTGCGCGGTCGAATCGAAGATTCCGAAGGACAGGGAGTTTTGGACCGCCCGCTCCACGATCGCGCGCGAGACGCCGGCGGCCCAGTAGGAGCCGCGCAACCATCCCCAGATCATGTCGACGTCGAGCTGCGCGGGATCGGTGGTGATCCGGTAGGGCGGGCGCTCCGTGGCGAAGAAGCTCATGGCGATCAGATTCGCCGAGAAGTGGTCCCTCGTCGAGATCGAGTCGAGGCGTCGATAAAGGGCGCCGGTCAGTGGCGCAGGTCGACGCCGACCCAGCCGGCGCGCGGCGCGCCCGGGCTCTGAAAGCGGGGATCGGTAAAGGTCGGAAACACGGCGGTGGGATCGCCGAGGACGCCGAAGCTGGCGGTGTCGGCGTCGAAGACGTTGTCGACCCGGACGAAGGCGGAGATCCAGCGGGCGAAGGTGTAGTCGGCCCGCAGGTTGGCGACGACGTAACCCGGCATCTGCGGCAGCAGGTTGGCCTCGTCGCCGCGATAGTATTGCCCGCTCCGCCCGAGGACGGTGGCGCTCAGCGCCAATCCGAAGGGCGCCATCCAGGCGAGGGAGCCCTTGCCGACCTGCGCCGGGATCGAAGGCAGGTGCGAGCCGGCGGCGACGTCGATCTGGCCGCCGACGGCCAGCGGGTGGTTGACGCTCGGTGAGACGAACGGCGTTTGAAAGGTGGCGTCGAGATAGGTGTAGCTCGCCGACCATTCCAGGCGGCCCGCGCGGGGGCCGAGGCGCACGCGGCCATGCAGGCGCGTCTCCACCCCTTGCCGGAGCGTGTCGCCGACGTTGGCGAAGTACCCCTCGTTGGTGAGCGCTCCGGAGCTGATGAACAAGATGTCGTCGGCGTTGGCGGTGTGGAACGCCGCGACGGCGTAGTCGACCGACGCCCGCCCGCGCCGAAGGCGGCCGCGCAGGCCCGCTTCGAAGGTGCGCGCCACCACCTGCGCGAGCGGCGGGTCGGCCACGAACTCGTTGGGCAGCCGGCAGGGATCGGTCGGGCTGGCGCAGGTCAGCTCCATCGGCGTCGGGGCGCGCGCCGATTCGCTGTAGCTGCCGTAGCCGCCGATCTCCGGGCGTGGCTGGTAGGAGAGGCCGACGGCCGGGTTGAGTCGTTGATATCGGTGGTCGCCGCTCAGATCGCCGCCCAGCTGGTCTCGCAGCGACTGCGCCGAGAGGTTGAAGCGCGCCGACACTGTGAGGAACAGGTCGGGGCGCAGCGCGAAGGTGTCGCTGGCGAAGAGGCCCAGGTTCTTCACGGTGGCGTCGACCGCCACCAGGGAAGTCGGATCGATGAAGGCGGTATCGACCGTGCCGCGGGTATCGTCGAGCCGCGCCAGCACCGTCTGGGACCTGAACCGAACCTGTCCCTCGTCGACGCTCCCGCCGACGAAGAGGTGGTTCTCACGACCACCGATCGGCGCCTCGAAGGTCCCCTGGACGCTGCCCCCGAAGCCGAGCTGATGGGTGTACGTGCTGTTGTCCGACCCGTTGTAAGGATTGTTGGGGTCGAACGGCACGGGAGCGCCGGCCGGGTCGAGAATGACGGTGGTGCCGTCGCTGGCGCAGACGTTGGCGGTCTGGCCGGCTGCCGTGCATTGATCCCACGCCCCCTGATCGCCGTTGGCGGTCAGCGT
>JADGRB010000217.1 GCA_017881315.1 Pseudomonadota bacterium | reverse complement strand
TCCGTCGAGCGTCCGGCGGCTCGAATTTGGAGCGCCCGCGTCGGCTGTTGAGCACGCCCGGGCCAGCGTTGAGCACGCCGCGCTTCCCGCCGTGCCCAACTTGTGCACGTGGTGCTCAACCCGCCCCCGACACCGAGAGAGTCCTGACCTGGCCCCCGGCCCAAAGGCCGGTTTCGCGCCAGTTTCGAGCTTTTCGGAGACCCGCCGCCGACCTGGCCCGGCCGTTGCTTTAGAGACCGTCCGTCATGAACAACGGAATCGAAAACGGACTTCACGAAAGGAACTTCGGAACCATGTCTTCACGCAAATCGCTCTCGCTCGTCGCCTCGGTCATCCTCTCCGGTCTGGTCGCCTTCGGCAGCTTCGGCGCCTCCGCGTCGGCCGCGCACCGCGCCCCGGACGTCCGCGGCCAGACGGTCCTCACGACGGCGGCCCCCCAGCTGGTGGTCGCGGGCCCGGCCCGGCTGCTGCACGTCGACGTCGAGGGCGCACGGGCGGTCAGCCTCTACAGCGTCGACTCGACGAAGGGTGGTCCCGAGGCCTGCCGCAACGGCGCCGCCTCGGCGAAGCGCGCCCTGCGCATGAACGCCAGCAACGAGCTCGACCTCGACGTGGTGGCCGGCCAGACGGTCTGCCTGAGCGCGGACGGTGGCTCGGTGCAGGTGGCCTGGCACGCGCAGCAGTAAGGGGTCGGACCTTCGGCCTTCGTTTTAGTCGGAGGGCGCGGTATTTTGGGCGGATGGCCGCGCCCACCGTCATCGACCCGCAGAAACGGGAGTCGGGCGGCGGCCCCCTCCGGTATCACGTGGTCGTTCTGGGGCGGGACGGGGCCGTGCCGCGCGCGTTGCCGGCGGCCGGCGAGGTCCTCATCGGCCGCGACGAGGACGCGGACATCCGGATCATCGATCCGCGGGCTTCGCGCCAGCACGCGCGCATCGTCGTCGGCGAGGCCATCGAGGTCGAAGACCTGGGGAGCGCGAACGGGACCCGCTTGCGTGATCAGCCGCTGGAGGCGGGGAAACGCGTGCCGCTCCAGTCGGGCGACGTCATCGTCATCGGCAGCACGATGCTGGTGCTCCACCGCGGCGAGCCCGAGCTGGACGCGCGGCGAATCTGGGCGCACGCGTATCTCGAGACCCGTCTCATCGAGGAGTGCGCCCGCGTGCAGAGCCGCGGATCGCAGCTGGCCCTGGCCCGGATCCACGTCCAGGGGCAGGAGCCGTCGATCCTGGTGGAGCGGATCATCACCGATCGGCTGCGCGACGGCGACCTGCTGGCGGTTTACGCGGCGGGCGAATACGAGGTCCTGTTCCTCGATTCGGGGGAAGCCGGCGCGCGAGCGCTCGCGGACCGGATCGTCGCGGCGCTGGCCGAACGGAAGATCGTGGCGAACCACGGTTTGGCCTTGTGTCCGGGCGACGGTACCTCGCCGCAGGCGCTGCTGGGCCTGGCGGCCGAGCGCGTCCGCTCGGGCGGCGACGCCGCGGCGAGCCGCACGGGCGTGGTCGTCGAGAGTCCGGCGATGCGCGATCTCTACGCGCTGGCCCGGCGGGCGGCTGCCGGCAACAGCAGCGTGCTCATCGTCGGGGAGACCGGCGCCGGCAAGGAGGTCCTGGCCGAGACGGTGCATGCCGCCTCGCCGCGGGCCTCGAAGCCGTTCCTTCCGCTCAACTGCGCCGCCCTGACCGAGACGCTGGTCGAAAGCGAGCTCTTCGGCTACGAGCGCGGCGCCTTCACCGGCGCCAACCAGCCGAAGATCGGGCTCATCGAGGCGGCCGCGGGCGGCACGGTGTTCCTCGACGAGATCGGCGAGATGCCGCTGGCGGTGCAGGCCAAGCTGCTGCGCGCGATCGAGACCAAGACGGTGCTGCGGATCGGCGCCACCTCGGCGCGCGCGGTCGACGTGCGCTTCGTGGCCGCGACCAACCGCGATCTCGAGGAGGAGGTGGCCGAGAAGCGCTTCCGCGAGGATCTCTACTTCCGCCTCAACGTGATCACGCTGGAGATTCCCCCGCTGCGCGAGCGCCAGGGGGAGATCGAGATTCTGGCGCGCCTGTTCCTCAAGAAGCTCGCCGAGCCGCTCGGCCGGGCGCTTCCGACGATCTCGGCGGAGGCGCTCACGTTGCTGCGGGCCTACGCCTGGCCGGGGAACATCCGGGAGCTGCGCAACGTGATCGAGCGCGCCTTCGTGCTCTGCACGGGCAGCGAGCTCACGCCGGAGCATCTGCCGGTCGATAAGATGCTGCGCAGCCGGCGAACGACGGCGGAGCTGCCAGGAGCGCCCGCCGTCTCCGCCGCGGGCTCGCCGCCGGCGCCGGGCTCGCGGCCGGCGCTGGGCGCGCCGCCGCGCGGCCTCAAGGAGATCGAGAAGCAGGCGATCATCGACGCGCTCGAGCGCTGCCACCTGAACCAGACCCGGGCCGCCGAGCTGCTGGGGATGCCACGGCGGACCTTCTGCAAGCGCATGAAGGAATACGACATCCCCCGCCCACGGGCCTGACGCGCCCGACTACGGCGGGCAGGCCGACTACGGCGAGCAGATCGAGGCGACCATCTGAGTCGAGTGGTTGGTCGCGCTGGCGCTGTAGAGGGAGACCCCGAAGCTGCCGTGGTAGTTCGTTATCGCGGCCTCCGCCCCCGTTCCGGAGCTGATCACTCCGTTGTTCAACTGATGCGTCACCCCGTCGGCGTTCACGTAGAGGACGTTCACCACGTCCGATTGCAGGAGGACTACCCCGACGCCGCCGGCCCCTCCAGTGTCATCGTTGATCGCATGCGCGCGGACGGCGGTGCTGGGAAGATTGAAGCCAGCAAACGTTGCCGGGCCCGCGTCACCGCCGTCCACCACCGGCAGCGGCAGCACGCCGGCATCGCCGGAGGTCGGCGTGAAGAATTCGTAAAGGCTGTTGCCGCTGCGATAGAGGTTCACGAAACCAGTGGATGTCCCGCCCACCGTCATCCAATAGTCCGCCAAAATGGTCTGACTGAGCGCCTCGATGGGGCCAGCTTGGTTGCCGGTGCCGTCGAGAACCGTGAGCAACGCATAGTTAGAGGCGAAGATGGGATCGCGGGACGCGACGGCGAAAAAGTTGCCGGACCTGCCGACGTGGCAATCGTCGGTGTTGAGGTCACTCTGATACCCTGCCGCCGCTGGAACCACGCCGGTGTCACCGCCAGCCTGGGTACCGTTGGGACGAAACTTCTTCACCGCCGCCACCCAGGCAGTCGTCTGGTATTTCCACGACAAAGCGAACGCGCCTTGATTTGGCACCGACCAGGTGGCGTGCGCACCGCCAAGCGGCGCGCTTTCAATTTGCATGGTGCGCATCCGATGGACCGGGACGCCGGGGCTAGTTGGGCTGAAGAACGATGCGTAGAGGGTGTCTTGAAAGGAAGTTGACGGCAAGGAAGCTTGCGGCGTGCGCTCGTTGCTGCCGTGGAGCAGCACGATTTCTCCCGTCGGGGCGATCGAAACGTCGAAGACGGCGAAGGCCTTTCCGTCGGCGGCCTGGAAGACCGGCGCCGCCGGTCCCGTCATGGTGCCGGTGACGGGATCGAAGGATTGGACGTAGATCAAATTCACGCTGGGGACGCCGCCGTCGGCCCCGGCGTCCGCGCTGGCGACACCCGCATCGAACCCGGTCGGTGCCGGACCGCTGTATCCGCTGAAGATGATCAGCTGGTCCGCGGTGCGGACGCCCACGCCCGAGGTGAAGTGCAGATTTGAATCTCCCTGCGCGGAGTAGGCGAAATTCATCTGCGGCTTCGTCGGGCAGCTGGTGACGGTTCCGTTGTCCCCCGCCGCGCCGCCTGCGCTCCCGCCGGCTCCGCCGGTGCCGCCATGGCCGGTTCCGCTGCCGCCGTTGCCTCCGGTGCCGTTGTTTCCGCCCTGGGGAATACCCATGCCGGCGTCGTTGACGACGAAGTCGTTAATCGTCGCGTTGTAGTCCTTGTCCACCGCGGGGTCGGCGCAGAGATGGGTCGTGGAGGTGCAGACCTGCGCCCCGGTCCCCATTCCCATACCCGGACAGTCGGCGCTGGTCTCGCACATATCGCGGCACTGGCGGTCGCTGCTGCAGACGAGAGGCGATTTGCACATGCTGTTGTAGTTGCAAGTGGACAGCTCCGGCGCCTGACAGGCGGTTCCTTGCGCGACGCCAGCGTCCGCGCCGCTGCCCGTTCCGCCGTCGGCGGTGGACGTCAGGACAATGCAGCGCTGCCCGACGATCGGGCAGTCACTGGAGACGTTGCAGGGTTTGACGCAATACCCGAGCGCGCAGACCAGGCCGGGCGTCGAGAGCTTGGCGCAGTCGCTGTTGAGCGAGCACTGGGGCGTGGTCGGCTTGGACCCGCCCCCGCAGCCGGCGGATGTCACGGCGACTGCCGCCCAAAAACCAACGCACACTGCTCGCCAGAGTTTCATGCCGAACGTCCCCTTTGTTGTTCAGCTGTATCACGGCGCCCACAGCGGAAGGTTCGCAAAGTGGGCCGAACCCGTCGCTAGGCGGGTGGACCGGACCGGTCGTCCGTCGTCACGAACGAGCCGACGGTCTCGGTGACCTTCTGAAAGCTGAAGGAGACCTGCTCGAGCGGCAGATCGCCCGCGGCGCCCGTGTGGCTCTGCGTGTCCGATACGAGCAGGGCGTTGACAAACGTGAAGGTCTCGAGCGTGTCCCCGGACGCCGACAGGATGTGGAGGGTCACCGTCGACAGGGTCTCGTTGGTGACCAGCGCCTGCATCAGCCGGGGCGACGCCGAATCGACCTGCTTGGTGATCGTGAATTGACCGTCCTGGTGTTTTCCGGTCGGCAGGCCGCTCGACGGATCGATCGGGGTCGTGATGTTCCATTGGTAGGACACCACGCCGACCGGCGCGTCGCCGTCGCCCCCGATGGTCCCCTGCGCCCGTCCCACGAAGACCACGTTCCCGATGGTCTGTCGGTTGGGCGCTCCCGGTCCGCCCCCTCCGGCGGGGCCGGCCGGGCCCTGCGCTCCGGCGGGGCCGGCGGGGCCCGTGGCGCCGATGGATCCCGGAGCGCCCGTCGCCCCGGTCGAGCCGGGGATCCCCGGGACACCGGCTGGCCCGGTCGCACCGGCGGGCCCCGCCGGGCCGGCAGCGCCGGTCGCGCCCACAGCACCGGTCGCGCCCGTGGCGCCCTGCTGCCCCTTCTCGTTCCAGGTCACCAGCGTCTCGTTGCTGAAACAGTGGCCCGACTGCGCGTCGATGATGCGAACGCCACCCCGCGGATCGACGCAGGCATGAATCACGGCGTCGCCACCGACCAACGCCGCGTACGCAAAAGCGCCGGCGCCCGCCATCAACAACCCGCCCGCGGTGGCCCCCAGCGCGATCCGGGTGCGCTTCGAACGCGGCATGAACTTTCGAATTGGATTTGTCATCGGTACCCTCCCGCGAGGGACGGTATCGAAATCGCCCGCCAGATCCAATTCGTTGGGGCCGCCGGCAACTTTTTGCCGACCAGGGGCCGTCGCCGATCAGCGGGGCGTGGGCCCGGGTCCCTGCACGCAACGGAACCCGGCGAAGATCTGGCGTCGTTCGGGCAGATCCCAGTTGCGGGTGGTGGCGCGGGCGACGGTCGCGCGGGTCGCGAAGGACCCGCCCCGCAGCACCCGATACTGCTTGCCGAAGAAGATCTCCGAATACTCCCGGTAGGGGAAGCTCTGGAACCCGGGATAGCCGTCGAACCAGCTCGCGGTCCATTCCCAGACGTCGCCCAGCATCTGCAGGCAGCCGTAGGCGCTGCGACCTGCGAGAACGGCGCCGGCGGGCGCCGGCTCCAGATGCCGCTGATCGAGGTTGGCGCGACCGGTTTGCCAGGGCTCGTCGCCCCACGGGAAGTGGCGGGCGCGGCCCTGGGCCGGATCCCAGGCCGCCGCTTTCTCCCACTCCGCCTCCGACGGGAGGCGCCCGCCGGCCCAGCGGGCGTAGGCATCGGCCTCGTACCAGGAGACGTGGACCACCGGGCAGTCGGGGTGTAGCGGTCCCTGCCGGCCAAAGACCACCGCCTCCCATCCGCCCGCGGGTCGCGTGCGCCAGTGCGCCGGGGCGCGCGCGCCGGTCGCCTGCCGCCAGCTCCAGCCCGCCTCCGACCAGAGCTCGCGGCGGGTGTATCCGGCATCGTCGATGAAGGCCAGATACTGGCCGTTGGTCACCGGACAGGCGTCGATGTGGAAATCGGGGAGATCGACGCGGTGGGCCGGCCGTTCGTTGTCGTAGGCCCAGCGCCGGTCGTCGGTTCCCATCACGAAGGAGCCGCCCGGCACCAGCAGGCTCTCGATCGGTGGGCGGGAGCCGACCGGCATGGACGGCTCGCCGGCGAAGGGAGGCCGATAGTCGAGGTCCTCGCGCAGCGCGATGGCCTGGAGGAGGGTCTCCTGATGTTGCGCCTCGTGCTGCGCGACCAGGTTGAACCCGATCCCGTCCTCCATCACCTTCTGCATCAGGGCAGAGCTGGGCTTGCCGGGCGGAGCGGCCAGGCGCGCCTCGACCCGCCGGCGAACGTCGAGGAGGCGCTGGCGGATGGTCGCCACCGACGGGAGGGCCAGCTGATCGCGGCGCGCCCGCGGCGTCGTGAGCGGATCGTAGACCGCGTCCTGCTCGTCGCTGGCGGCGGTCTCGCTGTCGCGGAGCAACCAGAGCTCTTCGAAGTGCGCGATGTGCCCCAGGTCCCAGGCGATCGGGCTCATGAGCCGGCTGTGCTGCCGTTGCAGATCCTCGTCGGTGAGCGGGGCCACCATCTCCAGCGTGCGCGCCCGCGTCTCCGCGAGCAGAACGACGGCCGCGCGCGCGGCCTGGGCCGCCCGGACGGGCGTCGGAATTTTGCGAAATAGGAACAGACCGAACTCGTTCTCGGCCTCCCCGCGGTCCACGCCTGGGGTCTGGTCGGTCCAGGCCAGACGAAACCCGAACCGCTCGACGGTCGCGACCACGGACGGTCGCCGAAACTTGTGGCTGATCTCGGTGAGGATGCGCTCGCCGCGCGCGATCCTGAACTCGCGCGCGATCGCCGGGATGCGGATCAAGAGCTCGTGGCGCGCCTCCGCGTAGATCTCGATCCGCTCGCGGTCGGAGTCGTAGAACGCGACGTGGGCGATCGCGCCCGGCGAGATGTCGGTCAGGAGCTCGCGGTTCATCCGGGCGAACAGGTTGCGCGTGAAGGCGGCGGTCACTCCGGCGGCGTCGTTGTAGGCGGCCTCGAGCGCGGCCGGCTTCTTGACCAGGTCGAGCCCGATAAGAAAGTGATCGCCCGGCGACAAGATGTCGGCGACCGACTGAACGAACTCCGGCGCCTCGTGCCAGCCCAGGTTGCCCAGGCTCGATCCGAGAAAGGCCAGCGTCATGGGCGACGCGGCGGGCAAAAGGGGGAGGGCGCGCTCGTAGCTGGCCGCTAGGCCCTCGACCGGCAGCGACGGGTACCTGCGGCGAAGCGCGGCGCAGGCCCGCTCGAGCGCATGCAGATCGACCTCGACGGGAACGTAGGCCGCGGGTCCGGCGGCGCACCAGGCGTCGAGGAGGTGCTCGGTCTTCTGCGAGGCCCCCGACCCCAGCTCGACCAACGTGCCCGGTCCGGCCGCTTCGCGGATCGCCCGGGCGCCGGCGGCCAGCAGCCGATCCTCGGCGCGCGTCAGGTAGTACTCGGGCAGCGCGGTGATCCGATCGAACAGGGCCGACCCGGCGGCGTCGTAAAGGTAGCGGGCGTCGAGCCGGCGGGGGCGGCCATCCAGGCCGGTGGCCACGGAGAGCGCGAAGGACAGCGCCGACTGTTGCAGCGGATCGACGTGCACCACGAAGCCGTCTCGATCGAGAACCTTCCAGTCGGAGGGCGGTCGGAGGCGCGCGGGCGATCTCGGCGGGCTCATGGGCGGAGGATACGACGGGCGGCGCGATTAGGCTTCGTCGTTGAGCCAGGTCGTCAAGCTTCGGCGTTCAGGCTTCGTCGTCACGCTTCGCCGCGAAGGCGCAACCCGCGCGGGACCACCCGCCGCTCGACGAGCTCGAAGAGCCCCTGCACCAGCAGGGCCAGCAACGACGCGGGCACGGCGCCCTGCAAGATGAGGCCGACGTCGTCGAGCCGGATGCCGGTGAAGATCGGCTGGCCGAATCCGCCCGCGCCGATCAGCGCCCCGAGCGTCGCGGTGCCGACGTTGATCACGGCGGCGCTCTTGATCCCGGCCAGGATCAGGGGGCTCGCGAGCGGCAGGTCGATCCGGCGCAGGATCGCGCCTGGCGGCAGCCCCAGCGCCTCGGCCGACTCGCGCAGCGAAGCCGGGATGTTGGTCAGGCCGGCATGCGTGTTACGAACGATCGGCAACAAGCTGTAGAGAAACAGCGCTACCATCGCCGGCAGCGCGCCGATCCCCAGGAGCGGGATCATGAACACCAGCAGCGCCAGCGAAGGGATCGTCTGGACGACGCCCACGGCGCCGAGCACCAGCTG
>JADGRB010000481.1 GCA_017881315.1 Pseudomonadota bacterium | reverse complement strand
ACGTCGAGGCCGGTTCCGGTGAACGTGTACTTCAGCGTCGAGCCCGTCCCCTGGCTGGTCGACAGCGACCGCTGGTAGTCGTACATGCCCTTGCCGTTCTCGTGGGCCCAGGAGCCGCCGTAGACCAGCTTGGTCACCGGGACCGGAGAGAGATCCGTCATCTCCAGGTCGTCGAGCAGCTCGGAGTAGTAGGCGGGAGAGCCGACCACCTCTTCCACCTTCAAGTTGTCGAACTGGGTGAAGTAGTACCCGCTGGCCAGATCGACCCGCCCCGACAGCCGCTGGTTCGCGTCGGTGTAGGCGGCCAGCATGACGCCGTCGACAAAGGCGGTCACCTTGCTGTCCACCACCTGGATCGCCAGGTTGTGCCACTGGTTGTAGACCGCCTTGAAGCCGGCGATCGTCACGCCGCCCGTTCCGCTGACGACGTTGCCGCTGGCGACGGAGGTCCCGTCGACCAGCAATTGCCAGCCCCCGTCGAACGTGTACTTCAGGAGGTAAGGCGTTCCGCTGAGCGTATGCGAGTTGCTGCCGCCCTGCTGCCGCGCGCCGATGGCCGCGTAGTTGTTGCCGCTCTGGGTGCTGTTGTTCTCGAACGACACGTCGACGCTGGCCTTGTAATTGAGCCACCGGTTGTCACCGATGCCGGTGATCGGGTTGCCGTTGTTCCACGTGCCGCCCAGTCCCATGACTGCCTGGTCCACCTGCTGGCGCAGCACGTAGTTGGTCGATCCGCTGGGCAGATAGGCCTCGAAGCCACCGTTGCGATCGCACGTGTAGCGGGGAATCACGCTCTGCGAGCCGCCTCGAGAGGCGATGAGGTCTTCGGTCCCGTTGAGCGCGCCGCCGCTGCCGATCACCGGCACCGTGCGCCCCGAGTAGTCGAAGTTGTCCGCGTACAGGATCTTGTCCGTGGTGTCCTGGACCGAGCCGGTCGCGTCCGTGTCGAGGACGGTGCGCGTCCCCTCGACCGGCAAGGGCGCGCCCAGCGCCGTGTCGCCGACCCTGACCAGCGTCGTGGCGGTCATGACCGAATACGGCTTGACGGTGATGGTGTACGTGCCGCTCGCGTCGGCGGAGACGTCGCACAGGTACTTGAGGTAATTGCTGTTGAAGGCGGTGCCGGGGTCGGCCGCGCGCGTCTCCCACAGCTCCAACGCGGGCGCCCCCGCGAAGGCCATGTTCGTCGTCTTCAGCTTGTAGGTTCGCGAAGATTCGCTGTCGTTCATGAGGACGATGGAAAAGTCCCGCTTGTCCGGGGAGGCGAGCGTCAGGTAGCTGGCCGTGCCGTTTCGTCCGTTGATCGGGTTGGTGCCGGTCGCGCCGGTGGCGCTGGATTGGGGCACCACCCGCCAGATGCCGCCGGTATTGCCGGCTCCCTCCCAGCCGGTCTTCGCGAACCAGCTGAAGTGGCGCAAGACATCGATCCCCGCGTCGTAGTGGATCCAGCCCGACCACGGGTCGCGGGCGCTCAGCAACTCTTTGAACGAATACTGCCCGCCCTCGTAAAATGATCCGATGGCCGGCTGATAGATGAAGTGCGTCCGGCGGGAGTTGACGAAGCCTTTGATGATCGTGTTGCCCATCTCGAGCGGGCCGTTGATGCCGCCGACGCCGGTGCCGACGACGGTTGGATCCTTGGTGTTGTTGTTGGGGCGAAACGCCGAGTTGCCGAACGTCGCCTGGGCCTCGCTGGTCCAGACTTCCTTGTCATACTGCTCGGCCAGCTTCTTGAAGTCACCGGCGCTGTCATCGTCGGTGGTGTAGTGGTACGCGGCAACCGAAACGGCGCTGCGAAGGGCGGCGTCGCTCACCATGCTCCCGCCGAACGAGCCCAACCCGGCCTCGTCGGAGATCACGACCTTGATGGCGTTGTAGAGCGCCTGCTCGGTAGCGCCGTTGAATCCGGCGGTGTCGGTCTGGACCTGGGTGGCGTATTGCTTGGTCCAGGTCAGGTCAGGCGCGCTCTCGTTGACGCCGGGATTCACGTAATCGACCATGAAGCCGTACGCGCGGTACGCGGCCAGGATCGTGTTCTTGTACCAGGTGGAGATCTTGGCGTTGCTGCTGGCCCACCCCGGCGCGTTCCAGCGCAGGATCCCCACCTTCAGGTTGGGGTTGAGCTTCTTGGCGTCGGCCGCCAGCTGAAAGCCGGGATCCCGCCGCACGTTCGCCGCTTCGGTTTCGAGGCGCATGGTGGCCGGATCAGGCCCGGTCGAGTTGTTCCGGTCGTTGCCCATCTCGATCTTCACTTGGGTGATGACCGGGTTGGTCCCCCCGAACAGGATCTGAAGCAGCGTCGCGTAGGCGTCGGGGTGCTGCGACTTGTAGTCCATCAGCACCGCGCTGGTGCCGTTCGCGCTCAGCACGCCGAATCCCTTGAACGTCAGCCCGTTCACGTTCGCGGCCGACACGTTGTTGCCGTCCAGGGTGACGGTGGTCGTTGCTGCGGCGGTGGACATGGTCGGGCAGGCCACCGGACCGCGCGCGCCGCCCGAACCACCCTTGCCACCAGAACCGCCGGTGCCGCCCGTCGCTCTCGTGCCGCCGCCGCCCGCCGCGCCGCCCGAACCGTTCACACCGCCCGAACCGCTCGTGCCTGCCGAACCGCCCGCGCCAGCGCGCCCGCCTGTCGCCGCGGTTCCGCCGCTGCCGCCCGACGGCCCGCCGTCCAGCGGAGCGCCGCCCGATCCCTGACTCCCCGAGCCGCCGGCCCCCGTACGCCCTCCGGTGGCCGAACCGCCGCCCGACCCTCCCAGGGCGCCCGTGTCGCCGCCCCGGCCACCGTCGACCGACGCAGTTCCGCCGCTGCAGGCCAGCGTCACGCATCCCGTGAGACACAGCCCGAGGCGAGCCAAACGCTGAAGCCTCGAAACGGTCAGCATCATCATTCGTCTACTGTCGGTAGAGGGCCTGCTCGTGCAGAACTAGAAAGTTAACCTACTTCACAAACAGTTTTCCACTCTGTTCAGACCTCCGACAGTACAAGGCATGTCCAGCGATTTCATGCCTAGGGCCGAGCGATCGATGAGGACTTCGGTAAGACAATGCGTCGTCGCCGTCGCTCTCGGCGGCCTTGTGCTGACTCCGGTGGTCGGTTGCGGCGGTGGAGGTGGTCATGGAACCGGCACGGGCGGAAGTCAGCCGGGATCGGGCGGACATGTTGGCGGACAGTCCGGCTCGGGC
>JADGRB010000216.1 GCA_017881315.1 Pseudomonadota bacterium | reverse complement strand
AAACCAGGTGCTCCCTCGTGCTGACCCTGGCGCTCATCGCCGGGGGGGAAGCCTGCATGAGGACGGTGACCTATCCGGGGCCCCGGCTGCCGGCCGACCAGGTCGCGGTCGTCGAGGGGCGGGAGGTCAAGATCGAGGCGATCGATGGCCTCGACGTTCGCGGAAGAGGCACCACGTTCGAGGTTCGAGGCGGCGACCATACGTTGATCGTGCGCCTCGCAGAAACGACGGCGATTCCTGGCGCGTCCGTCGCGGTCAGGGTAATCCGCTGGTCGGACCCGATGCCGCTCTGTTTGTCGGCGAGACCCAAACATTTCTACGTCGTCGAGAACAGGCTCGCCGGGGCCCTGTGGAACCCGATCATCGCCGACGGGCGCTCCGAGGTCCATGTCCCGCCCTGCGGACCGATCGGCGACGACCACCACAGCGACTTCCCCTGCGGCGGCGCCCTGGCCGAAGCGAGCCTGGCGAGCGGCCTTCAGAAAGTGACCGGGTGCGGGATCGAGAACGTCTACGGCTACGACCTCGACTCGGGGCAATGGCGAAGCGTGACCGAGCGCGCGATGTTCGACCTGAACTGTCCGGGGGCGCAGCTCGCGGTTCACCACATGGGCGCCAACCAGGTCGGCGTCGTTGGCTGCGGCCTGCAAGCCGAATACGTCGCCGACCTCAAGTGCGCCGATGGCCTATGCGTCTTCAACGCCTGGCTGCCCAGCGCTCACGGGCGGTGAGGGCGCGTCCAGGCGCCGCCGACCAGCCTGTCAACTGCGCGCCAGCCTACCCCGAGCCTTCCCCATCTACCGGGTGATTCTGAGCCGTTCAGGGGGCTGATGGTGGCGGCTTGCGCCGCACGATGAGGCCGTTGATCTCCACCGGAACGCACCCGGGCCAAAACGGCAGCATGTTGAAGACCAACAGGGAATTGAGGAAGTCGCAGTTGCCCGTAACGGTCACCCCCAGGTGAACGACGGCCTCTCCATGTGCGGCCGCCACCTGCGCGTTGACTTCATCGGAGATGTCGAATGTGGATGCCGGCGTCAGCCCCGAGTAGAGAAGGCCGACGCGAGTCTTCGCTACCTGGAAATCGGCGACCCGCGCCAATGACCGGGCATCGAGCAGAACCCCGTGGTCGTCCCGGACGGTGCCGGACAGCGAAATAGGATAGGCCGCCCGCACCGCGGTGACCTCGACGCTCGCTCCCGCGCAGCCACCGACGGCCACGGCCAGCAGCGAGGCGAGCAACCTCCTGCCAAGCCCGCGCGTTCGCGTCATGGAGGTGCCTCCGGGCCAGGCTGGGGCGCGACCGGCCTCGACGGCGGCGGCGCGGGAGGCGTCCCAGGGGCCGCGAAGGATCCCTCGGGCTCGCCCACCGGCGCGACGGGCCGAGCGCCGTAACAGGATCCCCCGGGCACCAACCTGGGGATTGCCTGGACCTCGACCTCCACAGAGGTCATGGCGAAGAGAAACGCAAAGACGCCCCGCGCAGAGGCTTGCAGTCGGGAGACCTGAACGTCCGCGCTGCAGGGATCCGCCACCAGAGCCCGAATCTTGCCGGCGAGCGCGGGCTGACGTCGCCGATACATCCACGAATAGGGGCTGGCCATGTATTGAAAGTTCGACGAATCCACCAGCGGCGCCGCGGCGGCCGGCGGTGGCGTGGCCGCGCAACCGATGCACGCGACGGGACCAATCAGAACGGGGGACCGAGCATTCGGCGCCGACATCGTCGTCGCCTGGCAGCCGACGCCCGCGACAATCGCCGCAACCGCCACCACCGCCCCGGTGATCGCGCTCCACTCCCGACGTCCGCTCACCGACACGTCACCCGCGCGGGGAATCGGCGCCGGTCCTTGTGAGTGATTGTGGGAGCGGCACCTGACATGTGCGCCTGGTATTCAGGGAGTCCCCGATTGCTGCCGACGCGACGAGGCTGAAACCCGTACGACACCCTGTTTTGCGCTCTTTGTGATCAAATTGCGCAGTTCTCGGCATATGTATCTACGTTAGGTTACCTGCTTAGAGATCGCGAGCGCGGTGACTGCCGCTCCCGAGTTGCCCACAGGTGTTGGAGGTCCGTCGATGCTGCTTGGACGACGATTGGTTCTGGGCTTCTTTGCTCCCTGTCTTCTTGTTCCCTGTTTCCTGGCCGGCTGCGGGTTCCAGGCCGGTACGGCGACCACCGGCGGCGCCGGCGGAATCGACGCCGGGATGAGCGGAGGCACCGGCGGGAGCCGAGGGAGCGGGGGCATTGTCGGGACCGGCGGAAGGACCGTCGTCGGGACGGGAGGGGACGGCAGCGGTGGGGACGTTGGCATCGGCGTGGACGCCGCACCTCCGAACTGCGGCCAGACGAGCGTCTCGGTGATGCCGGTGCCGCCCGACATCTTGATCGTTCAGGATCGGTCGCTGTCGATGACCGACGATTCGAACGATCAGGCCTGCACGGGGGGGACCTTGGCGGGAGACGGCAAATGCGGCGCCAACTCGAAGTGGGCGCAGGTCACGACGGCCATTAACCAGGTTGTGGGACAGACGCAAGCCAAGGTGAACTGGGGTCTCATATTCCTCGGCGACGAGGCGACGACCTGTGGCGCGGCGACGGCGCCGGTCGTCGACATCACGCCCGGCAACAGCCTTCAGCCGATCCAAGCGGCCTTCAATGGCGTGCTGTTCACCGGGCAGATCGGCACGCCGACGGCGGCGGTGATGAACAACGCCGTCCAGTATATGAAGGGGCTCACCGACCCGAATCCGAAATATCTGCTGCTGGCCACCGACGGAGAGCCCAACTGCGCCGCCGGTACCACCAACGTCGGGGGGAGCGATGCCGTCGGCGCCGAGAACGCCGTGGCCGCCGCCAGCACCGCCGGCTTCCCGACTTTCGTCGTGGGGATCGCGACGACCTCCGACCCCGCGGCGACCAACGCGCTCAACGTGATGGCGGTGAACGGCGGCGAGGCTCAGACCGGCGCGGCGACCCAGTACTATGCCGTCACCGACACGGCCGGCCTCGAGACCGTGCTCGCGGAGATCATCGGCAAGGCCGTCTCCTGCACCATTCCCTTGACCGGCGTGAGCGGCAGCCTCGACAAGGTCGCCGTCTCCGCCAAGGACGCCTCAGGCAACACGATCGAGATCATGCAGGACCCCGTCAACGGCTGGTCGTACACCGACACCACCAAGACAGCGATCATCCTCAACGGAGACTCCTGCGACAATCTGAAGAGCGTGACCTACACCGGCTTTCAGTTCATCTACACCTGCGCGACCGGCATCATCATGATCGGTTGAGTCGGACGCCGATAGTCTGGCTCCTCGCAAGTTCGTCGGCCGATCTGCCGATGATTCCCTTTCGGGAAAGCCGTGAGCTCGAGGTTGGGCACGAAAGAGCCGCAACGGCGTCGCATCGCGGTGCTGTTCGATCACCTCAATTCGTTCAGCGGGGGGTATGAGGCTCAGCTCCGCGACGCCATTCATGGGAAGTGCCGCGAGGCCGGCCATCACCTCCTGCTGGTCTACGGCGGGCCGGCGGAAGCCCCCCAACCGCCGGACGCCGCCGACAACGCCATCTATTCGCTGCTTCGCGCCGACTCGGCTGACGGTATCATCGTCGTCTCCTCTCTCCTGTCGACCTACAGCGGGCCGAGCGGCGTGGCGAGGCTGGTCGAGCGACTCGCTCACCCCACGATGTGCAGCATCGGCATCGAGCTGCCTGGCGTTCCCAGCCTGGTCCTCGATAATCGGCCCGGGATGGAGGCGGTGGTCGAGCACCTCATCCGCGATCACGGCCGTCGCAAGATCGCGTTTCTGGCCGGGACCCCAGAGAACCCGGATGCCACCGCCCGGTTCGAGGCCTATCGGGCGGTGCTGACCCGCTACGACATCGCGTTCGATCCGCGCCTCACCGCCCGCGGCTATTTCCGCGCCAACTCTGCCAAGGTGGCGATGGAGGAGATACTCGCGACAGGCGTGCAGATCGATGGCGTCGTCGCCGCCAACGACGAGATGGCCACCGGAGCCATCGATCTTCTGCGCAAGCGGGGCCTGCGCGTGCCCCAGGATGTGCCCGTCACGGGCTTCGACGATCTCGTGTTGGCGCGACTGGGAAATCCGCCGCTGACCACCGTCGCGCAACAGTTCGAGAAAGTCGCGGACTGGGCCGTGCAGGCGATCGAGGAGCAGCTCGCCGGTCGAGCGGTACCCGCGTACACCCAGATAGGGGCGCGGATGGTTCGCCGTCAATCGTGCGGCTGCGGCCACAGCGCGTACGGCCACGAGTCGTTCGACGATGCCTCCCGGCCGGATTCGCCAGCCTCGCCGCCGAATCATCCTCCCCACGAGGTCTCCGTGACCGAGCGCCTGTCGGCCCTCGGTCCCGTGCTGGCAGCCCTTCTGGCCACCGGCTTCTCGGACGGCGCGGCGACGGCGACGCGCCTCCTCGACGGGCTTCGCGCCGAGCTGCAGGGCAGGCGCGAGGCCTTCCAGGAGGCGATCTTCGGTCTGCTGGACAACGCCGGCACGGACACCGAGCGGCGACCGCTCCTTCAGAGCGCGATCTGTTACTTGCGCGAAGAGCTTCGCGGCTGGTCGAGCCTCCCCGTCGAGCGGGTCCTCTTCGACGGATTGAACCTGGTCGCGCTCTCCAACACGACCAGCCAGATGCAGCACCGATTGCTGCTGGACGAGAACTACCTGCGCCTGCTCAGGGTGGGCGAGCAAGCGTCGATCGCGTTCGACCTGGCATCGCTGCGGGGGGCCCTCGTCAAAGGCCTGCCCAGCGCCGGTGTCCGCACGGCGTATCTGGCCTGCCTGGCCGTCGAGAGCAGCGACCTGTTGCGATCGACGATGTGCCTGCGAGACGGCGAGCTGCTCGAGACCGACACCCCGGACTACGCCGCCAGCCAGCTGGTGCCGCCCGGCGCGCTGACCCACGACAGGAGGGAGAGCCTTCTCGTTCTGCCGCTGACGTTCGAGAATCAGCTACTGGGTGTCATCGCGTTCAGCTATGCCGATGGAAACAACGGTTACGAAGCATTCCGCAACGAGATTGCCGCTGCGCTCAAGAGCATTCGCTTGCGGGACGAGCTGGTGCAAACGAGCATGTTGCATGAACGCAGCGTGCAGGAGCGATTGTCCGCGACGAAGCGAATGGAGGCCTTGAGCGTCCTCGCGGGCGGCGTCGCGCACGATCTCAACAACGCCTTGGGCCCGCTGGTCGCTCTGCCGGACGTCATCCTCGCGCAGCTTTGCGCGCAGCCGGGACAGACGCAGTCCAATCGCGAGCTGCGCGCCGACGTCGAGGCCATCAAGCTGGCCGCCCTCCGCGCTGCCCAGACCATCAAGGACCTTCTCACGCTCGGACGCCAAGGGCGAACGGCCAAGGAGCACCTCGACCTCAACCAACTGATCAAATCGTGGTGGGCCAACGGCCCCCTGCGGTTCGTTGGCGAGGCAAGGTCTGACGTCGATATGATCGCCGATCTCAGCTCGATCCCGCTGGTGGTCAGAGGATCTGAGTCGCAGCTGGCGAGGGCGGTCGACAACTTGGTTCGCAACGCGGTCGAGGCGGTCGGCGGGAACTGCGAGGGCGTCGCCAGGAGCGCCAAGGTCGTCGTCAAGACCGCCAAGGTCGACCTCCTGGCGCCGCAGGCAGGCTACGAGATCGTTCCGGCCGGCCGCTACGCGACGTTGTCCGTGTCCGACGACGGCTGCGGCATCGAGCCCCAGGACGTCGGCCGGCTGTTCGAACCCTTCTTCACCAAAAAGCGCGTCAACGAAACCTCGGGGTCCGGTCTGGGATTGGCCATCGTCCATGGCGTCGTCAAGGAACATGAGGGATTCATCGACGTCGCCAGCAGGCCCGGGGTAGGAACGACCATCTCCCTCTACCTTCCCTTCGTCGACGGCCCGGCGCGAACGGAGACGGTGCTGGCCGCGCCGCGGGGAAGCGCGCGCATCCTGATCGTCGACGACGAGCCGATTCAGCTGCGCACCGGACGGCGGGTGCTCGCGAGCCTCGGATACGAGGTCGAGGTGATGGAGAGTGGGCTCGGCGCCTACGAGCTCTTCAGTCGCGCGGCGGCTTCGGGCCAGAGCCCCTTCGACCTGGTCATCATGGACATGCTGATGGGCGAGTCGCTCGACGGTCTGCAGATCATCGAACAGATTCAACGCCTGTTCCCGGCCCAGAAGGTCATCGTCGCGAGCGGCCACGCGCCGATCGACCGGGCGGAGCTGGCCGTCAAAAAGGATCTCACCTGGCTCGGCAAGCCCTACGGCATGGAAGCCCTTGCCAACACCGTGCAGAGGGTCCTCAAAGGCGAGGACCGCCCTTAGAACCGACGCGAACGAAGAGCGGACCCGGCGCGCCAGGTCGCGTGCCGCAATTATATTGAATACACCTACTCCCAGGCGTCGTAGCTGTCGAACTGCATCGAGTAGTTCGCGCGGCCCTGGGTGGCGCTGCGTAGATCGGTCGAGTAGCCGAACATGCGGCGCAGCGGCACCTTGGCGATGATGACCCGTTGCTGTCCGCGGAAGCCGACGTCTTCGATCTGGCCGCGGCGCGCGTTGAGATCGCCGAGCACGTCGCCCACGTTGGCCTCGGGACAGGTGATCTCGACCTTCATGATCGGCTCCAGCAAGCGCGTGCCGGCCTCGCGCCAGGCCTGGCGCAGCGCCTCGCCGACGGCGGCCTTCTGACCGGCCGTGGTCGAGGCGTCCGGGTGGTACTCGATGCCGGTGATCGTGACGGAGATATCCTCGATCGGGTAGCCCTGCGGTCCCGAGCGCATCGCCTCGCGCGCGCCTTCCATCGCCGCGTCGAGGATCGCTGGCGGGGTCTCGACGACCTTGGTGCCGGGTGGCTGCGCGGGTCGCACGAGCTGCATCTTGAGCTCGTTGCCCGCGCCGCGCGGTCGCGGCGCCACGTGGACCCGCGCGTGGCCGAACAGCGTTTCGTCCTCGACCACCCGCTCGAAGCGCGCTTCGCCGTCGGCCGGCTTGGCCAG
Source organism: Pseudomonadota bacterium (assembly GCA_017881315.1). Classification (GTDB taxonomy): domain Bacteria; phylum Myxococcota_A; class Polyangia; order Fen-1088; family Fen-1088; genus JADGRB01. The sequence goes on along the minus strand of JADGRB010000216.1, from coordinate 1,528 downwards.
CGTCTCACGATGCACGACCTGGGGCCGACCGACGTTGGCCTCCACGCCGTACTCCATGCGCAACCGGTCCACGATGATGTCCAGGTGTAGCTCGCCCATCCCGCGGATGATGGTCTGGCCGGTCTCGGGGTCCTCGTTCCAGCGAAAGGTCGGATCCTCGTCGGCCATCTTGGCGAGGCCGAAGTCGAGCTTCTCTTTTTCGGCCTGCGTCTTGGGTTCGATGGCGCGCGCGATCACCGGCTCGTAGATGTCGATCCGCTCCAGGATGATGGGCGCCTTGGGGCTGGCCAGCGTGTCGCCCGTGCCGGCGTCGCGCAGCCCCATCGCGACCACGATGGTCCCCGCCCCTGCCCGCTCGATCCGCTCGCGCCGGTTGGCGTGCACCGAGAACAGGCGCGCCACCTTCTCGTTGCGGCGCGTGCGCGCGTTCTGCACCTCGTCGCCGGTCTTGAGCACGCCCGAATAGATGCGCAGGTACACCGCCTTGCGCCCCTCGTCCATCGCCACCTTGAAGGCCAGCGCGCAAAATGGCGCCGTGTCGTCGGGCGGCCGCGTGGCCGGCTCCTCCGTCCCCGGAACCGTCCCCACGATGGGCGGCACCTCCAGCGGCGACGGCAGGTAGTCGCAGACCGCGTCGAGCAACGGCTGGACGCCTTTGTTGCGCAGCGCCGCGCCCGCCAGCACCGGGACCATCTTGCAGTCGATGGTGGCGCGCCGGATCGCCGCCTTGAGCGCGGCCTCCTCGATCGGCTGCCCCTCCAGAAAGGCCGCCGCGATCGCGTCGTCGACGTCGGCCGCCGCCTCGATCACCTTCTCGCGCGCCGCCGCGACCTCGTCGGCCATCTCCGCCGGCACGTCTTCCTCGGTTGGCCCCTCGTCTTCGTCGCCCGAGAAGGTGAGCGCGCGCAGTCGGATCAGATCGACGACACCGGTGAAGCGATCCTCGGCACCGATCGGGAGCTGGATCGGCACCGGCCGCGCGCCGAGCCGCTCGCGAATCTCGGTCACCGCCGCGGCAAAATCGGCGCCGGCGCGGTCCATCTTGTTGATGAAGCAGATGCGCGGGACGCGAAACTTGTCGGCCTGCCGCCAGACCGTCTCGGACTGAGGCTCGACGCCGGAGACGCCGTCGAAGACGACCACCGCGCCGTCGAGCACCCGCAGGCTGCGCTCGACCTCGATCGTGAAGTCGACGTGCCCGGGGGTGTCGATCAGATGGATGTCGAAGTTACGCCAGGTGAAGCTGGTCGCCGCCGCCGTGATGGTGATGCCGCGCTCCCGCTCCTGAGGCATCCAGTCCATCTGCGCCTCGCCGTCGTGAACCTCGCCGATCTTGTGGATGCGGCCCGAGAGAAAGAGGAAGCGCTCGCTGACCGTGGTCTTGCCGGCGTCGATGTGCGCGACGATGCCGATGTTGCGCACGCGCGACATCTTTGAGCTCGGCGCGGGCTTGACCGCCTTGGCGCCCGGCGGAGGCGGGTTCGACGACGCCGGGGCGTCGGACTTGGGGGGCGCGTCCATGACGGCG
>JADGRB010000215.1 GCA_017881315.1 Pseudomonadota bacterium | reverse complement strand
GCGCCGTCGGCCCCTCGGTAGTCGATGGCTCGCACTGCGTGCGGCCGGTCACCCTCCCGGCGCCGCCGCTGGGATAGACTGCCGGGCACTATGAAGTTGCTTCCGTCGCTTACCATCGCCCTCCTGGCCGGCCTCGCGCTGGCGGTCCTGACCACGCACGGATGTGCCGGCAACTGTGGCAGCAACTGCCCCCCCAACATCGTGCAGATCGGATCGCCCGACGGCGCGCAGCTCGCCATTCCGAACGGCGGCCTCGCCTGGAGTGGCCCCGCCTGTCCGCCTTATCTGCCGAGCTGCCAGGGCAACGGCCAGACGACGAACTGCAGCTACATCATCGTCTACGGCGCTGCCGAAGGCGCCTGCGACGTCGTGCTCTCGTTCAGCGATCGGCCCGCGGAGGTCGTGCACACGGAGTTCGGCCCCCGGATCACGCAGGGTTGCTGCGCCGGCTTCGCGATCGAGGGCCCCAAGATCTTCTACGTGCCGGACAGTCCGAACAAGGGACTCATTTACGCCGACGGCGGCACCGATGCGGTCAGCCTGCTGCCGGACGGATCGGCCGACGGAGGCGACGGCGGGGGCAGCCATGACGGCGGCACCGACGGCGCCCGCGATCTACTTGCGCCCGATGCCCAGTAACCGCTTGATCGGGTCGTAGTAGCGATCGACCACCCGCTCCTTGAGCGGAATGATCGCGTTGTCGGTGATGGTGATCCCCTCGGGGCAGACCTTGGTGCAGCACTTGGTGATGTTGCAGTAGCCGACGCCGTGCGCCTTCTTGAGCTCGGGGATGCGGTCCTCGGTGTCGAGCGGGTGCATCTCCAGCGCGGCGACGTGCACCAGGAAGCGCGGGCCGATGAACTCGTCGTGCTTGTGGTGATCGCGCAGCACGTGGCAGACGTCCTGGCACAGGAAGCATTCGATGCACTTGCGGAACTCCTGCACGCGCTCGATGTCTTCCTGCTGCATGCGCCAGGTGCCATCAGGTGCGTCAGGCTGGCGTGGCTTGAAGGGCTTGATCTCCTGCTTGACCCGGAAGTTCCAGGACACGTCGGTGACCAGATCGCGGATCGACGGGAAGGTGTGCATCGGCTGCACCGTGACCGGCTGGTCGAGCGGGAGGTCGGACAGGCGGGTCATGCACATCAGCTTGGGCATGCCGTTGACCTCCGCCGAGCAGGAGCCGCACTTGCCGGCCTTGCAGTTCCAGCGCACCGCCAGGTCGTTGGCCTGGTCGGCCTGGATCTGATGAACGGCGTCCAGCACCACCATCCCCTCCGAGACCGGCGTCTTGTAGTCGCGGAACTCGCCCTTGCCCTTTTCGCCGCGCCAGATGCGGAAGGTCGCGCTTGTCGACGACATTATTTGTTCTCCTCGACGACCTGTTTCAGATCTTCGCGCAAGGGCGCGATCGTCTCGCGGCGCAGCTCGGGACGTCCGCCCAACCCCTTGCGGACCACCAGGTTGAAACCGGCGTAGGCGGGATCCTTGTCGGGGTGGTCCTCGCGAAAATGGCCGCCGCGGCTCTCCTTGCGTTCGAGCGCGCACATCGCGATCGCCTCGGCGCAGGTGAGCAGGCTCGGCAGATCGAGCGCGGTGTGCCAACCCGGGTTGTAATCGCGGTTGCCGCCGGCGGCGGCGTGCCCGGCGCGCTGCTTGAGGCCCTGGATCCCGTCCAGCGCCTTCTTGATGTCGGCCTCGTTGCGCACGATGCCGACGTTCTCCTGCATCAAATCCTGCAGCGCGTACTGGATCTTGTACGGTCCCTCGGCGTCCCCGCCGGCCGCGCCGCGATCGAACGGCGCCAGCGCCGCGCGGGCCGCCGCGTCGACCCGCCCGGCGTCGATCGCGACCGCCTCGCGCTCGCGCGCGAACTTGGCCGCGTGCTCGCCGGCGCGCTTGCCGAACACCAGCAGGTCGGACAATGAATTGCCGCCCAGCCGGTTGGCGCCGTGCAGCCCCGCCGCGCATTCGCCGGCCGCGAACAGCCCCGGCACCGTCGACATCTGCGTGTCGCCGTCGACGCGCACGCCGCCCATCGTGTAGTGGGTGGTCGGTCCCACCTCCATCGGCACCTCGGTGATGTCGATGTCGGCCAGCTGCTTGAACTGGTGGTACATGCTGGGGAGCTTCTTCTTGATGTGCTCGGCGCCGTTCGGCAGCCGCGACTTGATCCAGGCGATGTCCAGGAACACGCCGCCGTGCGGGCTGCCCCGGCCGTCGCGCACCTCGCCCATGATCTTGCGCGCCACGTGATCGCGCGTGAGCAGCTCGGGCGGCCGGCGCGCGTTCTTGTCCCCCTGGACGTACTTCCAGCCCTCTTCTTCGCTGTCGGCGGTCTGGGCTTTGTAGTTCTCCGGGATGCCGTCGAACATGAAGCGCTTGCCGTCCTTGTTGCGCAGGACGCCGCCTTCGCCGCGCACCCCCTCGGTGACCAGGATGCCGCGCACCGACGGCGGCCACACCATGCCGGTGGGGTGGAACTGGATGAACTCCATGTCCATCAGATCGGCGCCGGCGTCGTAAGCCAGCGCGTAGCCGTCGCCGGTGTACTCCCAGCTGTTGCTGGTGATCTTGTAGGCGCGGCCCACGCCGCCGGTCGCCACCACCACCGACTTGGCCTTGAACACCCGCAGGTAGCCGCGCTCGCGGTCGTAGCCGAAGGCGCCCGCGATGCGGCCGCCTTCGACGAAGAGCTTGGTCACCGTGTGCTCCATGTAGACCTTGATCCCCTGGTGGATCCCGTGGTCCTGGAGCGTGCGGATCATCTCGAGCCCGGTGCGATCGCCGACGTGCGCGAGCCGCGGGTAGCGGTGGCCGCCGAAGTTGCGCTGCAGGATGCGGCCGTCCTTGGTGCGGTCGAAGACGGCGCCCCAGGCCTCGAGCTCGCGCACCCGATCGGGCGCCTCCTTGGCGTGCAGCTCCGCCATGCGCCAGTTGTTGAGGTACTGGCCGCCGCGCATGGTGTCCGAGAAGTGGACCTTCCAGTTGTCGCGATCGTCGACGTGGGCCATCGCCGCCGCCACGCCGCCCTCGGCCATGACCGTATGGGCCTTGCCGAGCAACGACTTGCAGATGAGGCCCACCGACACGCCGGCGGCCGAGGCCTCGATGGCGGCGCGCAGCCCGGCGCCGCCGGCCCCGATCACCAGCACGTCGTGCTCGTGCGTCTGGTACTCGGTCATCAGAAGATCCTCAGGTCGTGAATGACGCCCGTCGCGCAGAGCCGGACGTAGACGTCGGTGAACCCCACGAACACCAGGCTGCACCAGGCCCACTTGGGGTGGTGCCGGTTGAGGCAGCTCGCGCAGTCGTAGACCTTCTTGCGGGTCGGCGCGCGCGACATCTGATCCATGACGCCGCCCACCAGGTGGCGGAAGGAATGGCAACCCAGCGTGTAGCCGGCGATCAGGACCACGTTGACGAGCAACACCAGCGATCCGACGCCCATCCCGAAGGTGGCGTGGCCGGTCTTGGGGTCGTTGAAGATGAAGCCCTTCACCGCGTCGATCGACAAGAGCACGATGAAGATGAGCGCGAAGTAGAGCGCGTAGCGGTGCAGGTTCTGGATCAAGAGCGGCCACTTGGCCTCGCCGCGGTAATTGTGGCGCGGCTCGCCGACGGCGCAGGCGGGCGGGTCGGCCCAGAAGGCCTTGTAGTAGGCGCCGCGGTAGTAGTAGCAGGTCATGCGGAACGCCAGCGGGAAGACCAGGATCAGCATCGCCGGCGAATACTTGATGAACGGCAGCCAGGGCCACCGCCAGGGGCCGAACACCGCGTGCGGCGAGTTGCCGAACAGCTCGGGCGAATAGAGCGGCGAGAGGTAGTTCCCGAAATAGTAGTTGTCACCCTGGAGCAGCGCCCAGGTGACGTAGACGATGAACGACGTGAAGACCACCAGCGTCGTGAGCGGCATGACCCACCAGCCGTCCTTGCGGGCGGTGCGTCCGAAGCGGACTCTCTCGAGTGGAACGTCGACGGTGGCCATCGGGGGCGGAGCATAGTCGCCCCGCAGGAACTTTCAACGTCTTCTCCGTCGCCGGAGCGGGCGGGCTCTACGCCGTCTTGCGGGAGGCGCCGCCGGCGAGGACTTCGTTGGCCAGCTTCAGGATCTCTTCGTCGAGAATCCCCTTCTTGGTGTCGGTGAAGAGCGAGAAGCGGGCGTAGACCTGGTCGAGCTGATCCTTGTCGAGGTTCATGCCCAGCTCGGTGCAGCGCGAATTGAGCGCGTGGCGGCCGCTGTGCTTGCCCAGCACCAGGCGGCTCTCCGGCACGCCCACGCTGTGCGGCTCGATGATCTCGTAGGTGGTGCGCTCCTTGAGGAAGCCGTCCTGATGAATGCCCGCCTCGTGCGCGAAGGCGTTCCGCCCCACGATCGCCTTGTTCGGCTGCACGCCCACCCCGATGATCTCGCTCAAGAGCTGGCTGGCCGGGAAGAGCTCCTCGGTCCGGATGCCGGTCGTAAACGGCAGCTTGTCGGCCCGGGTCTTGAGCACCATGACGATCTCTTCGAGCGAGCAGTTGCCGGCCCGCTCGCCGATGCCGTTCACCGTGCACTCGATCTGGCGCGCCCCGTTCTGCACGGCGGCCAGCGAGTTGGCGACCGCCAGGCCGAGATCGTTGTGGCAGTGGACGCTCACGATGGCCGACGATCCGAGCGCGCGCGCGACCTGCCCGATGAGCGCGCCGTACTCCTCGGGGATCCCGTACCCGACGGTATCGGGGATGTTGACGGTGGTGGCGCCCGCGCCGACCACCGCCTTCGCGACTTCGATCAAATATTCGACTGGCGTGCGCCCGCCGTCCTCGGCGGAGAACTCGACATCGTCGACGAACTTGCGCGCCAGCGCCACCGCCTTGGCCGCCTCCTCCAGCACCTGGGCCCGGGTCTTCTTGAGCTTGTACTTGAGGTGGACGTCGCTGGTGGCCAGAAAGACGTGGATGCGCGGCGCGACCTTCGCCCCTTCCAGCGCCTTGGCCGCCCGCTCGACGTCGAGCGCCGTGCAGCGGGCCAGCGCCGCGACCTTGACGGCGACCTCGTGGCCGACCTTCTGGACCGCCTCGAAATCACCCGCCGAGGCGATCGGGAAACCCGCCTCCATGATGTCGACGCCCAGATCGCTGAGCTTGTGTGCCAGGCGAAGCTTTTCGCTCACCGTCATGCTGCAGCCCGGTGACTGCTCACCGTCGCGCAGCGTGGTGTCGAAGATACGGACCTGGGAGGGGGTGGTTTTGGCGACGCTCATGGAACAACGATGAAGCGGCCCGCCTGATATCGCAAATTTATAATTGTTCTGCGTTGGATACGTAAAACTTATACATCGGCCCGGCGGCTCCGTTAACATCCTGGGCATGGATCTCCACTCCCTGCAGGTCTTCGCGACGGTGGTCGGCGAACGCAGCTTCTCCCGCGCGGCGGAGAAGCTCTATCGAACGCAGCCGGCGGTCTCGCTGGCCGTGCAGCGCCTGGAGAACGAGATCGGCGAAAAGCTGATCGACCGCGGCGCCAAGGAATTGGTCCCCACCGACACTGGACGCACGGTGCTCGACTACGCGCGCCGCTTTCACAACCTCGAAGAGGAGCTGCAGGACGCGCTGGCGGAGCTGCGCGACAAATCGGCCGGGCGGCTGGTCATCGGGGCCAACGAATCCTCGACGCTCTACCTGCTGCCCCACATCGAGCGTTACCGCGGCCGCTTCCCCAAGATCAAGGTCCAGGTCCGACGCAGCCAGTCCAGCAAGATCCCCGTCGAGCTGCTGGAGGGCGATCTGGAGCTGGGCGTCGCCAGCTACGATCCCGGCGACGACCGGCTGGTGGCGAAGGTCATCTACACCGACGCGTTGGCCTTCATCGTGTCGGCCAAGCACCGCTTCGCCCGCCGCCGCTCGGTCTCGATCACCGAGCTCGGCGAAGAGACCTTCATCGCCCACAACGTCATCTCCCCCTACCGCGAGGTGGTGTTGCGCGAGTTTCGCCGCCACAAGATTCCGCTCCAGATGGACGTCGAGATGCCGACGCTCGAGACCATCCGCCGCCTGGTGCAAAACGATCAGGGCGTCGCCTTCCTGCCGCGCATGTGCGTCCGCCAGGACGTCGCCAGCGGCGCCGTGCGCGAGGTGACCGTCAAGGAGCTGCACGTCGAGCGCAAGGTGCGCCTCCTCTACGCCAAGACCCGCACCCTCAGCCACGCCGCGCGGGCCTTCTTGGACCTCATCGTCGACACGGGGACCCCCAAGGGGTCCCCGCGCCCCCCCGCGATGGACTCCGCCGGGCGGAGCCCGGCTACGTCCACGCGATCTACACTCCGCTAGAGCTGTGCCTACGGGGGTTGTGGGCGTAGGTGTGCGGACGATTTAGGGAGTCCCGGCGCGCTCCGGTGCCTATAATGAATTTGTTCGGTGAGCGTCACGCCTCTGTCTCCTTCTGATCCCCCGACGGTCGACGAAGCAACCGCCTTGGCAGCGCGTGTGGCGGCACGTCGGGCCCACGGCAGCTGGCGACCGTCGAGCGGCGCGCGCCGCTACGGCATCCGCCTGCGGCGCTTTGCGGGACCGGCGACCTATCGCGACCAGATAGGGCATCTGCGCATCGCGCACCTCACCGACCAGCACGTCGGGCGCATCACGCCGTTCGAGGTGCAGATCGCGGCGGCCGAGATGACCAACGCCGAGAACCCCGACGTGGTGTTCCTGACCGGCGATTTCGTCTGCCACAGCCAGCTCTACCTCGACCAGCTCACCGAGGTGATGCGCGCGTTCAAGGGCCCCGTCATCGCGGTGCTCGGGAACCACGACCACTGGTCCGGCGCCGACGAGGTCCGGCGCGCCCTCGAGCGCGGCGGCGTCGAGGTGCTGCAGAACCGCCACACGGTGATCACGCTGCGCGATCAGAAGCTGCAGGTGGTCGGCCTCGACGACGCGTACACCGGCCACGCCAACCGCAACGAGGCGATCAAGGGGCTGCGCAAGGATCTCCCCGCCATCGGGCTGTCCCACATCGCCGAGGAGGCGGACGGCCTCTGGCGCCACGGCATCCCGCTGGTGCTGTCCGGCCACACGCACGGCGGGCAGGTGACGGTCGCGCGGCTGCACGAGCTGGCGCTGGGGATGATCGGCGGCCACAAATACGTGCACGGCCTCTACGGCTCGCGCGATCATGCGGATCGCCGCGACCAACACCAGCCCGAAGGCGCGGTCTACGTCGGCGCCGGCATCGGCGCGGCGGTGCTCCCCTTCCGGATCGGCGAGCGCGGCAAGCGCGAGGTCACGATGTTCGAGCTCGGCTGCGAGCCGGGCGACTTCGTCGAGCACCACGCCGAGCAGGAGCCGCTCAAGGGGCGCAAGCCGACCCAGGCCACCATCGAGCGGCGCGCCGCCGCGGTCGTGCGCAAGCGCCTCCGTCGGGAAAAAAACCAAGCCTGAGCGCCCCGCCAGCCCCAGAGGCCAGCCGCCCGGCCCCGGCGCCCGAACGGCAGCCTGGGTGCCAGGTCCGCTGAACGATCTCACGCGGCTGACCTTGCAGCGCAGCAGGCGGGTGATCATATTCCGCACATGCCCAAATACACCCTCCCCGAGCTGCAGTACGACTACGGCGCGCTCGAGCCGCACATCTCGGGGAAGATCATGCAGCTGCATCACGACAAGCACCACGCCGCGTACGTCGCCGGCGCCAACACCGCCACCGAAGGCCTCGCCGAGGCGCGCGCCAAGAACGACTTCGCGAAGATCGCGGCGCTGGAGAAGGCTCTGGCGTTCCACACCTCGGGGCACATCCTGCACTCGCTGTTCTGGCAGAACCTGGCCCCTAAATCCGGTGGCGAACCAACCGGCCCGCTGGCCGCGCAGATCACCACCGACTTCGGCGGTTTCGCCGGCTTCCGCAATCAATTGACCAACGCCGCCATGACGATCATGGGCTCGGGGTGGGCGACGCTGGCGTGGGAGCCGGTCGCCAAGCGGCTGATGACGACGCAGATCCACGACCACCAGAGCGAGATGAGCCAGGCGGCCATTCCGATCCTGGTGCTGGACGCGTGGGAGCACGCGTACTACCTGCAGTACGGACCGGAGAAGAAGAGCTTCTTCGAGGCGATCTGGAACGTCTGGAGCTGGCCCGACATCGCCCAGCGCTTCGAAAAGGTGCGCGGCCTCGACCTCGGTCTGCGCGGCGCCACCGACTCGAGATAGCCGGGAGCGGACTCGAGATGGCCGGAAATAAATAGCAAATAGATCGACGAAAACGGGGGCGTCGGCTACACTCCGCCCCCAAGTTGGCAGCCGCCCCCCGCGGCGACGTTCACATAAACTTCCCCAGGAGATGAGATGTTAAAGAAGCTTGCGGTTCCCTTTCTGACCCTTTCCATCGCTGCGTTCGGCTGCTCGAGCAGCACCACGCCAACCCCGGGCACGGGCGGCACCTCGGGTGGCACCGCTGGCCACGCTGGCGGTACTTCGGGCGGCACCGCTGGCGCGGCTGGCGGCGCGGCTGGCGCAGCCGGCGGAGCATCTGGCGGAGCGGCGGGTCATGCGGCAGGCGGAGCGGCCGGCGGTGCGGCTGGTGGAGCGGCTGGTGG
>JADGRB010000480.1 GCA_017881315.1 Pseudomonadota bacterium | reverse complement strand
GGCCGCCCGATCGCATCACAGAATACGGCGACCTCGAGGCCTAGGGTCGCGAGGCGCGTTTTGCGCGTTACCAGCCGGCCGGCGGCACCATCGAAGAGCTGGAGATGGTGCCCAGGACCCCTTATCATCCGGCTCTTGCTTCGGCCGTCTTTGCTCCTGTCGTTGCCGCTGGCTCTCGCCGTCTGGGTCGTCCCGCTCGCCGGCGCCGCGGCGGCGGCCAAGCCGTCGCTCTCCAGCTGGACCAAGGCCAAGCATGGCAAGGTGCTGGTTCCGGCCAAGGCGCCGCCACCGGCGCCCGCGCCGCGGCCCGAGAGGGCCAGCGCCAGCGCCAATCCGAGATCGAAGTCGAAATCCGGTGGCCCCACCGTCTCCGGCAACGTCGCGGTGTTCGGTTTCAAGGGCGAGGGCGGCGCCCGCGTCCAGCAGGTCGTCGTCAGCACCTTGCGCGCGCGCGGGCTGCAGGTCACGACGTCGCTGCGACCAGTCGACAGCGCCGAGCAATATCGCGAGATGGCCGCGACGCTGCGGCTCGCCGCCTACATCGACGGCACGGTCGGCGGCGCCGGGTCACGCGGGCAGGCGACCGTGCAGGTCCGCAGCGGTGTCACGGGCCGGCGGATCGCGTCGGTCCGGTTCTCGGGTGACCACGGCGAGCTGGCGGACAACGTCGGCAGCGGGTTGTGGCCGCGGACAGGTTCGCAGCTCGCCCACCTCTGCGGCGAGGCTGCCAAGCCGAGCAAGGGTGCGCGGCGCGCGCTCCGCATCGACGCGGGCACGCCCATCGAGGCCACCACGGACACCGCTTCCGATATCCCGGCCCACCTCCGCAACGATCCCAAGGACCGCCGCAAGGAGGATCCGTGGGCCGACGAAGGAACCTGACGAAGGAACCTGACGCGGGGACGACGACCGAAGGCGGGCGCTGAGCTCACTTCTCTCCACCGAGACGAACGGGGAGACCGATACACCGGGTCCCGAGCACCAAGGAGCTCGGCGGCGCGGAAGGGCTGTGGGCCGATGCGGGCGCCCGGTTACAGGCGACCCTCACCAGGGTGGTGCCCGAGCCACGGCCGATGACCTGCTTTGCCGCGCAGCCTTGCCCGTCGGCCCCGATCGGGATCAGCGTCCAGTCGCCGCTCGGCGCGCGCCGATAGAGAGCTCCGCCGGCCACCAGCCAGACTGCGCCATCGGAGTCCACCGACAGATCTTCGCTGTCGTGATCGGTCGACGGACCTGGGACGATCGTCCAGCCTTTTCCGTCGAAGTGCGCGAGGACCTTCAGTCGGCGGCGGCCGCAGGAGGCTGACATGGCGGCGTAGACGTCGTCGTTCCGCCGTCCGTAGATCTGCATTGCTTCGGTATCGGAATCGGCCTCGCCGTCCCGCGCGCCGGAACACGGCGACGGCAGTCGGTCCACCCGCTGGTTGCCTGCCGGCCCGAGGCGGTAGACGAGCGGGACGCCTTTGTCCGCCACCACCCGGTTCACGAGCACCAGCGTGCTGCCGTCGTCGAGAGGTGAGACCGCCCTCAGCTCCTCGTTGGGCGCGGCGGTCAGAAGGCGGCGCCCGGGCCGCGTGTCCAGCGCCACCACGCGCGGACGCGGCGGCGACGCCAGGAGCTGCCGCCCGGTCGCGTGTGCGCCGTCCGACTCGAACTCCGCGATCCCGACGATGTGGCCGGTGCCGGTCGCGGACAGGACTGGGTACCAGGGCAGCCACCCGCGCTCGCCGTCGTTGCGCGCCCGCCAGTGGCCGCCCGCGAGCTCCAGCACCTCGTGGTTCTCTCCTTCGTCGAGTCCGACCGTTCGGGTCAGCACGACGTGCTTCCCCCAGCGCCCGGCCGCGGACGTCACGTACCCCGCCAGCGCCGGCATGAGACGGCGGGCGGCGCGTGTCGGATCGCCCGCGAGCGTCTGGCACGGCCGGTCGCGCGGGCACACCGCCGCCGGGCCGCCGCCCTCGGTGATCAGCACGGTGTCGTCGAGGAGCCGGAAGATGCCGAGGTCCGCCCCGGAGGCCACCGCGCAAAGAGGCGCCTCCACAACGCCGGCCTGTCCAGATGGCGCGACCGCGGCGCCTGGGCCCGGCGGTGTCGGGGGGACTTCGGCGCGGGCGAGCGACGCCGCCCCGAGCGTCCCGGCGATGCTCAGCCACCGGAGCGCGCCGCGCGACATCGGCTCGAAGATACACCGTCGCCGCTCAGCCGCGGACTCTTGGCAGAAGCACCCGCCAGTTTGTGGCGCGGCAGGTGGCGAAGCCCTAGCTCGCCTCCTGTCGCGCATTAGGTTCCAATAGACCTCATCGGAGTTGAGTGATGTCCAGGGTGAAGCACCGAAGGGAAGTTGTGTTCGTGCAGGGCGGCGGCAGGGACGTTCACGACTCGTGGGACGACAAGCTGGTGGCGAGCCTCGAGCAAGCACTCGGTCCAGGCTACGCTGTCCACTATCCGCGGATGCCGGATGAGGGCGATCCCGACCCGGCGGCTTGGAAGAGAGCAATCGCTCGAGAGCTCAGAAAGCGGAGCGACGCCACCATCCTCGTTGCGCATTCGGTCGGCGCAGCGATCCTGCTCGATTACCTGGCGGACAGCGACCTCGACCGACGACTCTCTGGCGTCTTCCTGATAGCGCCACCCTTCATCGGTGACGGCGGCTGGCCGAGCGACAAGCTGCGGCCCACGAAAGAGCTGGTCGTGGAGCTTCCCGACGGTGTGCCGCTCCATATCTACCAAGGCGGCCACGATGACACCGTGCCGTTGTCGCACAGCCGTCTGTTCGAGAAGGCGTTTCCGCACGCGATCGTTCGCCGCTTGCCAGGTCGCGACCATCAGCTCGACAATGATCTCTCCGAGGTCGCGCGCGACATCACGCTGCTGGGATCTGATAAACCTGACGTGCCCATCCGGCGGGTATCAGTTTCTTGAAAGCGACCGTCCCTCAGGCACCGTCGCCCAGGCTTCTGCCGCCCGGACCGCCTGGTACGCCCGTTGCAGTCGTGTCGACGGAGATGACCATCGCTAGACAGCCCATGGCTTTTCTCGTCGGCCTGATCGCCCTCGGCGCTGCCTGCAGCAGCTCGTCGCTCGGCGGCACCGACGCTGCGATCTGCGCCGACCTGATGAACCAGTACGACAGCGCCTACGCCCAGGCCAACGTTTGCGATCCCACCGCAGCCAATCAATGTCAGCAGCCGGTTCAAGGTCCGACCTGCGTCGGTAACTG
>JADGRB010000214.1 GCA_017881315.1 Pseudomonadota bacterium | reverse complement strand
GAGAGCGCCAAACTTCTCGAGCGGGACGCGGGTGGCCGCCACCAGGGTCACCACCACCAGCTCGAGGACCTCTTTGGCCTCCTCGGCCGCCACCGGAGATCGGGAGACGTGCCCGTCCGCCCCGCGTACCCGCTCCACCTGGAAGCGACTCCGCTCCGCCAGCGCGACGCCGTTCATGGCGGTCTCCGCGTTGGTGAGGCTCATCGGTCCCCGCGCCTCGGCGGACGCGTAGCGGACGGCGTCCTTTTCCCGCAAGATCTCGAGCGCCGTCTGCTGGAGCAGCGTCGCCAGCCCCGCCTCGGTCGACGTGTCCCCCTGCGTGGCGAAGTCGGCCAGACGGTCCTGGATCCCGCGCGCCGAGCGACCGAGCGCCAGCTGCAGCTTGTAGAGGTAGGCGCGCCCCGGCATGGCCATCACCTGACCATCATCATCCTCCCAGCTGCCGCCGCTGGGGCCGACGCCCCGGCTGGCCCGAACCGCGCGCGCCACCGACGAGATCACCAGTCCCGCCACCAGCAGCCCCAGCAGCGGGCCGACCATGCCGAAGCCGCCGAAGCCGTAGCCGCCGAAGCCGGGGAAGAACATGAAATGCGGACCGCCGCCGCCGTAGTAGCTCCGCCCGTACCCGCCGCCCGAATACCCCGGTGAGGGCGTCGACATTCCACCGCCGGACCGGAAGCCCAGCCGCCCGCCGAAGCTTCCGCCCGAGCGCGGTCCCGCCGCCGCGATGGCCGGCGCCAGCGCGAACAGCCCAAGCGCGAGGAAGGTCAGCCAGCGGGGGGCGCGGCGTTTGTTTTTCATGGCGGATGGAGTCTATGCCGCCGATCCGGCAGCCGCAACGCAACCGGGCCCTCCGCTGTCCCCTACCGGCGGCTGCGCGATAGCTCCTGGAAATACTGCTTGAGGGCCGGAACCGCACCGACCAGTCGTCGAAAATAGTCCCGGCCCAGGAACAGCAAGGTAGCCGGCGTGACGGCGCGAACGGTGGCGCTGGTCGGGCGGTCGTCCAGCAGCGACATCTCGCCGAACACGTCGCCGGCGCGCAGTCGGGCCACCGCGCCCGCCTGACCCTCGATGTCGTCGGCGCGAATCACCTCGACCTCGCCCAGCAGGATCACGAACAGCCCCTGCCCGACCGCGTTCTCCTGAATGATCACCGTCCCGGGCAGGACGTCGACCCCCTCGAAGCGTCGAATCAGATCCATCTGCTGCTGGTGGTCGAAGGGCTTGAAGAGCGGGGAGCTGGCCAGCAGGTTCTTGAGCAGGCGCTCGCGGGCGAATTGATCGAGGCGCTCGGCGAGCGCGGGAACCGCCGCGGTCAGCTCGGCGACCGCGGCGCGGCTGACCTCCAGCAGATCGGCCTCCCCGACCACCTGCACCGACGCGGTCCGGGGCTGCTCGGTGAGGAGCGCCACCTCGCCGAACAACGACCCCTCGAGAAGGTGCGTGCGCTCGATGGCGCGCGCCGGCGCCGAAGCGGCGGCGTTCGCGAACACCCGCACCTCGCCGCTGGCCACGAAATAAAACGCCGAGCCGGGGTCGCCCTCGCGGACGATCAGGTCGCCGTCGTTGCCCCGCACGAGCCGCAGCATGCGCACCGCCGCCGGGAAAAGCTCGCGCGGCAGCTCCGAAAAGAACGGCGCCGCCAAGAACTGCTCCGGGTACTGGACGAAAACCGAGAGGTCCAGCGCGCGGGCTTGGGCCCGGCGCGCGACCTTGGCCGCATCGGCCGCGGCCGCCGGGTCGAGCGCCGCGATCGGCGCGTCGAGATCGACGGGCGCCTGGCGCGCCGCAAACTTGACCAGGTTCGGAGAACCGTGGGCGAAGCGCTGTGCCATCGCCCTCACGATCTCGCCCGTCCCCTGCCCGAGGGACTCGAGCACCTTGCAACCCACCAGCCCCGGCAGCAGATGCCCCGAATGTACGTCGTGCAGCGCGACCGCGCCCAGGACCTCGATCGCGGCCTCCCGATGGCCCAGGCCCAGCAGGAGATCGCCGATCCGGCGGCGGCTGTCCGCGTCGAGTGGGTTCGCCGCCAGCATGTGGTCCTGCAAGGCCAGAGCGGGCGTCAGCTGCCCCGCTCGGGCCAGATTGCGCGCTTCGGTCTTGAGGTCGCGAAGCTTCAACGTCATTGCGCGAACGTTATCCGGAGCGTGAAATGGGATCCAGTGCGCGATCACGGTGGCGAGTCCTTGCTGGGTGCGGCTCTGGCGCTGGGATTTCCTGAGCTGGGACGGTCGACGGAGGGGCGGCCGATCTTTGGTCGCCAGTTCGGCCGCCAGTTCGGTCGCTCCTTCGGTGCCCGCATCGGTCGCCCTCGGCTCCCCCTCCTCGTCTTTGGCGGGATCCACGGCGACGAGCCTGCCAGCGTCGAGGCCCTGCTCGAGCTGGCGGTCCGTCTGGAGGCAGACAAGGATCCCCCCTCGCTATTTCTCATCCCGATGGTCAACCCCGACGGCATTGCGCGCGGGACCAAGAACTCCGCGCGCGACGTCGACCTGAACCGGAACTTTCCGGCCCGATCCTTCACCACCGCGCATGTCCCCGGCTACTTTCCCGGCCCGGCGCCGCTCTCCGAGCCGGAGACCCGGCTCTTGGCCGGGATCGTCGATGGGCAGGGGATCGCTGGCGCCGTCGCCGTGCACGCCCCACTCGCCTGCGTCAACTACGACGGCCCGGCCGCGGCCTGGGCCGAGGCGGTCGCCGCGGCTTGCGGCTGGCCGGCCCGCGGCGACATCGGTTACCCCACGCCCGGCTCGTTCGGTTCCTGGCTGGGGCTAGACCGCGGCCTACCGGTGTTGACGCTCGAGCTGCCCGCCGGGCCGCTGGCCGCCTTCCGCCAAGCGGCTGCCGCGGCGCTGGATATCGCGGTCGCCGGTCCGCCCGACCCCGCCTGCGACGCCGAACCTCTCGACAAATGAGGTAGAATTGCTTGACAGGTGGGTGGGGGTCGTACTTCTCTGACCCCTCGTTCAAAATGGACAACACGGAGCGCACGTTCCTGGAGGCAATGTCGAGAGCGCTGGTCTCTCTTCCTTTTGATCTCAAGGTCCTCTTGGAGGCGGTGGCGGATCCCGACCTCGAACGGGAGGCGCGCGAGCTGGCTGCCGCCACGGTTGTGCACGTGATCACACCCAAGGATGGAAACGTCGACGCGCCCCTCCGATTTACCGAGGACGTCGTGCAGCTCCGTCTGGCCGTGATCAAGATCGCGGCCGAAGGGGGCGAAGGGGCCCCAGCATTTCGCGAGCGCTTCGCGGAGGATTTCGCCCGCTTCGGGGAAGATCTCCAGCTCTTTCGGCAGACCCTGGGCAGCGACATCGTCGACTGGCTCGATGGCCGGTGGGCCATGCTGCTCAAGGGGGTCTACGCCAAGAAGAAGATCCCGATGTTCGTCGACGACGAAGCCGGGACCTTCCTCTACGACGAGGGATCGCGGTTCAGCACCCTCTATCCCATCACCGAGAAATCGGTGGCCGGGCGGCTCAAGCAGGCTCAGCCCTTCATCGACCATCTGACGCGCAAGCACGATCAGGACAAGAAGAGGATCACGTCGTAAGGACGTAGCGGTTCACGAAGGATCCGTTCCCGGTATCGCGCGTGTCTTCGATCCCGTCGCATTGGTCTTCCGTTGACTCGCCGGCTGGCCTGCTGGACCTGGCGGTGGCCGTGGCCCAGGGGGCTTCGCCGCCGCCACCGGAGGTGAACGCCGCCGCCCGCGCCGCGGCGCCTCTGCTGGCCGAGCTTCCGGCGCCGCGCATCCGCGCCGCCGTCGAAGAGGTGATCATGTCGCGGTCGCTCGAGGTGGGGCTGCAGTGGATGCACGACGCCGGCCTCCTCCGGGTGGTCTTGCCCGAGCTGGAAGCGACGGTCGACTTTTCGCAGGAGGCCGGACGGCGCCACAAGGACGTGTGGGAGCACACCAAGCAGGTCGTCATGCAGTCGGTCCCGAACCCCTTGGTCCGCTGGGCGGCGCTGCTGCACGACATCGGCAAGGTGCCGACGCGGGTGATGCTCCCGGACGGCAAGGTGACCTTTCACCGCCACGCCGAGATCGGCGCGCGCATGTGGGAGCCGATCGCCAAGCGGCTCGGCTTCGACAAGCCGATGCGACAGCAGATCCGGTTTCTGGTGCTGCACCACCTGCGGGCCAACGCCTACGCGCCCAGCTGGACGGATGCGGCGGTGCGCCGCTTCGACCACGAGATGGGCGAGCACCTCGACGATCTGCTCGATCTGTCGCGCGCCGACGTGACCTCGCGGCGGCCGGGGCGGCGGCAGGAGGCGATCCGCAACATCCACGCGCTCAAGGAGCGGATCCTGGCGATTCGAGAGCTCGACGCTCGGGTGCCGCCGCTACCGCCCGGGCTGGGCAACGCCATCATGGCGTCGTTCGGGCTACCGCCCTCCAAGCAGATCGGCGATCTGCGCAAGCTCTGCGAGGACGCGGTCGAGCGCGGGGAGCTGGAAGAGCGGCGAGACGCCGCCTACTACGTCGAGTACCTGCGTAAGTCCGGGTCGCTCAGCTAATCCCAGTCGCCGACGCCCTCGAGGGGCTCGTTTCGCTCGTAGTGGAGGAGGTTGCGCTTCCGGCGGCGCAGGGTCTTCACCCCGGAGACCAGGAAGGCGATGCAACCGATCGACGTCACCGACACGGCGACGAGCGCAGGCAGCGGCATGAACTCAGTTTGAACCAGGGCCGCGCCCGATGCCAGACTGGGCTGTACCGATGCCCGAGCTGCCGGATCTGGTCCATGTCGAAGACGTTCTGCGCAAAGCCATCGTGGGGAAGACCATCACCGGCGCGCGCACCGGGGATCCCACCGTCCTGCGCATCATGGTCGCTGAGCCTTTCCCCGCACTGCTGGTGGGACGGCGCATCGAGACCGTCGAGCGCCGCGGACACTTCATGCGCTTTGGGCTGGCCGGTGAGCTGGTGCTCGTCATCAACGCCATGCTGGTCGGGCGTTACAAGCTGCTGCCGCGCGAGCCGGAGGCGCCCAATTCCGGCAAGACCAAATCCGCCAAGGCCAAATCGGCTAGACAGGACCCGCGCGCGCTTGGCCTGGCGCTGGAGCTCGAAGATGGGCCGGAGCTGCAATACCTCGACGAAAAACGGATGGGAAAGGTGTACGTCGCCCGCGCGGCGGACGAAGCCAAGATCCCGGTGTACGGCGCCATGGGGGTGGACCTGATGTCGCCCGCCTTCACCCGCGCCGCGTTCGGAAAGGCGTTCGCCCGCCGGCGCGACCAGGTGCGGGCGTTTCTCATGGATAAGCAGGCCCTGGCGTCGATCGGCAACGCCTACGCCGACGAGATCCTGTTCGCGGCGCACCTACACCCCAAGACCTTCTGCCGCAAGATCGATCCGGCCGGCGTCGACGCGCTCTACCAATCGATCGGGCGGGTGCTGGCGCAAGCCATCGCCGAGATTCGCGCGCGCGATCAGCCGGTCGAGATCAAGGTGCGCGACTTCCTCAAGGTGCGGGGCCGGGACGGCAAGCCTTGTCTGGTTTGTGGGACGACCATCCGGAGCGTCCGCGTCGGCGCCGGAGACGCCTGCTTCTGTCCGATCTGCCAGCCCGAGACCCGCAAGCTATTCGTGAACTGGTCTCAGCTGGGCGATCGCAAGGCGTAGAGGAAGATCGCGGCGGCGGTTGCGACGTTGAGCGAATCGGCGCCCGGGGACATGGGGATCGTCACCCGGTGGTCGCAGAGGGCGCGCGCCTCGGCCGAAAGGCCCGGGCCTTCCGCACCGAGCAGAATCGCCGTGCGCGACGGCCGCTCGAAGCGGGCCAGCGGTGTCGCGTCGGGATCGAGCACCGCGGCGACCAGCGACACGCCGCCGGAGCGCAGCCGCTGCAGATCCCCGGGCCAGTCGGCGAGTCGGACGATGGGCAGCGCGAAAACGGCGCCCAGCGAGACGCGAATGGCCTTGCGATAAAACGGATCGGCGCAGCGCGGGCTGAGCACGAGCGCATCGGCGCCGAAGGCCGCGGTGTGCCGGGCAATGGCGCCCAGGTTGTCGACGTCGGTCAGATCCTCGAGCACCACCAGCGTCCGGGCCCCGTCGGGGATCTGGGCGGCGGCCGGGCGCGCGCCGATCGCCAGACAACCCCGGTGGACGTGGAAGCCGGCGATGCGATCGAGCAGCTCCGGCGGCGCCAGGTAGACCGGGAAGGGACCTCCCAGCGCGTCGGCCAGGGTCGCCAGACGTGGCGCGGTCATGAGCGCCGAATGGACGCCCAACCCACTGCCGACGAGCCGTCGCACCACCCGCTCGCTCTCCGCGACGAACCGGCCACCCTCCGCGTTCAACCAGCGCTCCTTGAGCTGCCGGTAATCGGCGACCCGCGGATCGTCCGCGTCGAGGATGTCGATCGGGGGCAGTGCCATGCCGGCATCAGGATAGACGATCGGCGATGAACGACGGGCGGATCGCCGTCTGCGACCGAAGGGCCGTGCTAAAACCGGTGCATGCCTCGAAGCGCCGCGCTGCTGCTCGCCGCGGGCTTGGTCGGCGCCGCCTGCTCCAGCGACAGCGAGCCCCACGGCTCACCGGTGTTGGTCCAGGTGTTC
The DNA here is from genome assembly GCA_017881315.1 of Pseudomonadota bacterium. Lineage (GTDB taxonomy): Bacteria > Myxococcota_A > Polyangia > Fen-1088 > Fen-1088 > JADGRB01. The sequence goes on along the minus strand of JADGRB010000214.1, from coordinate 1,997 downwards.
TGGATCGCGTCGGGCCAGGGGACGCTGGTCTGGACGCTCGCGCCGGATCCCAACTTGGCGGCGACCGCGCCCGCCGCCGGACAGCAGGTCAATTTTGTGTTCGATCGCCGTCTGGACGGCAACCGCATCGAAGACACCGTGACGGTGGGCGGCGTCCAGATGACCGCCCCCAAGGCCAGCCCGCCCATCACGGTGGGATGGCCCGATTTCTCGTCGGCGACGTTCGGCGATCAGGTGCTCTACAACAGCGAGCCCATCTACGGAAGGACGAGCGCCTACGTCCTCTTGCAACCGACGCAGGTCGGTTTCCCGTCGGCGGACACCGTGACGTTCTCGCTCGACAAGATGGGGCTCACCAGCGCGTACGGTGATCCGATGACCGGTCCCGCGCAGATCGACGTCGCGACCGGACCCTTCACGGCCAGCTTCGGGCTGCCGGCCGGGAGCGACGGCTCCGCGTCGGTGCCGGCGAATTTCAGGCTGCCGATCCTATTTTCGAACCGGATCGGGGCTCCTGCGGACCTCGCGCCCTACCTGCAGGTCACCGCGGGCGGCCGCGACCTGCCGATATCGCTGGCGTCGAGCGCGAGCGATCCGACCCTTGTCTATCTTTCGCCGGCGACCTGCCTGGGGGGGTGGCCGTCGGATGCTCCCATCGACGTGACCCTGCTGGCGGGGCTTCCCGACGCGTTCGGCGTCCCGTTGGCGACGACCACCCGCAACACCTTCACCGCGTCCACCGGTGCGACGCCCAGCGCCGACGGTGGTTGCACGGCCGCCGACGCGGGCACCGACTGAATCAGTCGAACGTCCGGCCGAAGACTTCGACGAAGGTGTCGCGCACGGCGCGCTTGACCTCGTCGATCGCGACCGGATGACCGAGCTCGCCCGCCATCGAGGCCATCACGGCGGCGTCGAGCCCGCAGGGGTTGATGGCCGAGAAGCGCGAGAGGTCCGTCGAGACGTTGAGCGCGAAGCCGTGCAGCGTCACCCAGCGCTTGACCGCCACGCCGATGGAGGCGAGCTTTCGCGCGCCGCCGGCGGTCCAGACGCCGGTCCACTCCGGTTTGCGTTCTCCCGCCAGGTCGAATCGCGCCAGCGCGCGGATGATCGCCTCCTCGAGGTTGCGCAGATAGACGTGCAGGTCGCGCTCGTCTTCGCGCAGCAGGAAGATCGGGTAGCCGACCAGCTGCCCGGGACCGTGGTAGGTGACGTCGCCACCCCGCTCGATCTCGAAGATCGGAAGCTCGTCGGTGGCGAGCAGGTTTTCGCGGTGCGCGCTGCGGCCGGCGGTGATGACGTGGGGATGCTCGACGAAGAGCAAGGTGTCCGGGATCTCGTCCTTCTGGCGCGCCGCCACCAGCTCGCGCTGGAGCGACCACACCTCCCCGAACTCCCGGGTCCCGAGATCGATTATGCGCGCCGCGTACGTCACCGGTTCTGAATATGGATCGCTTCGCCCAAACTGGCCTTGGCCGCCTCCATGATCGCCTCGGGTAACGTCGGGTGGGCGTGAATGGTGAGGCTGATGTCATCCGCCAAGGCGCCCATCTCGATGGCCAGCGCCGCCTCGGCGATGATGTCGGAGGCGCCGTTGCCGACCACCTGAATGCCGAGCACTTCCTTCGACCCGGCGTCGATGACCACCTTCACGAACCCGTCGGTGTCGGCGTTGGCGATGGCGCGCCCGAGCGCGGCGAACGGGAACTTGCCGACCTTGATCTTGCGGCCGCGCTTTTCGGCCTCGTCGGCGGTGAGACCGGCGGTGGCGACCTCCGGATCGCTGAAGATGACCGCCGGGATGCAGCGCACGTCGAATTCCGCCTTGTGGCCCGCGATCACCTCGGCGACCACCTCCGCCTCTCGGGAGGCCTTGTGGGCGAGCATCGGCTGGCCGGCGACGTCGCCGATGGCGTAGATGCCGGGGACGTTGGTGGCGCAGCGGCGATCGACGGTTACGAAGCCGCCGCGTTCGATCTTGACGCCGACCTCCTCCA
>JADGRB010000213.1 GCA_017881315.1 Pseudomonadota bacterium | reverse complement strand
CACGCCGGGGGGCCCCCGACCCAAGCCCGCCGCTTCGGGTCGCTCCAAGGGCCTCGCCAGCCTGGGCGCGCTGGGCGTCCTCGTCGCGAAGTTCAAGTGGATCATCCTGATGATCCTGGGCAAGGGGAAGCTGCTGCTGGTCGGTCTGGCGCAGGCCAAGACTTTCATCTCGATGGCGATCGCGCTCGGCGTCTACACGATGCTCTACGGCTGGCGGTTCGCGCTCGGCCTGATCGTGTCGATCTATGTCCACGAGATGGGGCACGTCGCCTGGTTGCGGCGCTACGGGATCGCGGCCACCGCGCCGATGTTCATCCCCGGCTTTGGCGCCTTCGTACGGCTCAAGCAGCACCCGGCCACCGTCGGCGAGGACGCGCGAGTGGGCCTGGCGGGTCCCGTGTGGGGCGCCGCCGCGGCCATCGTGTTTCTGGCGCTGGGCGCGACGACCGGCAGCCCGCTGCTGCTCACGATCGCCCGCGTGGGCGCCTGGATCAACCTCTTCAACCTGATCCCCGTCTGGCAGCTCGACGGCGGGCGCGGGTTCGCGGCCCTTTCGCGCGGGCAGCGGGCCCTGACCGCCGGCGCGCTGTGGGTGCTCGCCCTGTCGGGCGTCGACGGCATGCTGTTCCTGCTCGCGATCGGCGCCACCTTCCGCGCGGCCGGCAAGACCGGGTCACCGGCGGTGGGCGATCGCCCCGTGCTGGCGACCTATCTGGCGCTGGCGGTGGGGCTCACCCTGCTGATCGTCGCCGCCAGCGGCGCCGCCGCCGGTCTCCCGACGCCCGCACGCTGACCGGGCCCAACCTCAGGGAAGCACGGGCAACGTCACCGCGCCCAGCGCGGCCGACGAGACCGAGCCGGCGTATTTCGCCATCACGCCAGTCTTGAAGCGCCAGGCCGGTGCCTTCCAGCCGGCCTTGCGCGATTCCAGATCGGCCGCCACGTCCAGCCGACGCGCGTCGACGTCGAGCGTGATGAGATCGCCGTCCTTGACGAACGCGATGGGACCGCCGACCTGCGCCTCGGGGGCGACGTGGCCGACCATGAAGCCGTGGGTCGCGCCGGAGAAGCGTCCGTCGGTGATGAGCACGACGCTGTCGCCCAGCTTCTGGCCGACGAGGGCGCCCGTCACCCCCAGCATCTCGCGCATCCCGGGGCCGCCCTTCGGCCCCTCGTAGCGGATGATGACCACGTCGCCCGCTTTGATCTCGCGGCGCTGGACCGCGGCGAAGCAGTCCTCTTCGGAGTCGAACACGCGCGCGGGTCCGGTGTGCTTGCGGCGCGCGTGGCCGGCCAGCTTCACGACCGCCCCTTCCGGCGACAGCGTCCCGCGCACGATCGCGAAGCCACCGCGGGGGCTGACCGGGTTGTCGAGGGCGCGAACCACCTCCTGGCCGGCCGTCTCCATGGCCGACTCCGCCTCTTCGACGATGCCGGCGCCGCTGACCGTCATGCTGTCCTTGAGCAACCCCGCCTCCAGCAGGCGGCGAGCAACCAGCCGGACGCCGCCCGCGCGTTCCAGATCGGAGGCCATGAACCGTCCGCCCGGTTTGAGATCCGCCAGCGTGGGCGTGCGGGCGGAGATCGCGTCGAAGTCCTCGAGGGTGAGCGCGACGCCCGCTTCGTGAGCGATCGCCATGAGATGCAGCACGGCGTTGGTCGAGCCGGCCGTCGCCGCGACAGCGGTGATCGCGTTTTCGAAGGCGGCGCGGGTGAGGATCTTGCTCGGGCGCAGATCCTCGGTGACGAGACGCATGACGATCTTGCCCGCCCGGACCGCGGCCGCTTCCTTCCGCGCGTCGACGGCGGGGATGTCGTTTAGACCCATCGGGGACAGGCCCAGCATCTCGCCCGTCATGGACATGGTGTTGGCGGTGAACTGGCCGCCGCAGGCGCCCGCCCCCGGACAGGCGACGTCTTCCAGCGCGCGCAGCTCGCTCTCGCTGATGCGCCCGGCGGCGCAGGCCCCGACCGCCTCGAACACGTCCTGGATGCTGACGTCCTTGCCCTGAAAGCGGCCCGGCATGATCGACCCGCCGTACAGCATCAGCCCCGGTCGGTCCAGGCGCGCCAGCGCCATCATCGTCCCGGGGATGGTCTTGTCGCAGCCGGAAAGCGCGATGACGCCGTCGCACATCGCGCCGCGCACCGCCAGCTCGATCGAGTCGGCGATCACCTCGCGCGAGATCAGCGAGGCCCGCATCCCTTCTGTCCCCATGCTGATGCCGTCGGAGACGACGATGGTGTTGAACTCGATCGGCGTCCCGCCCGCGGCGCGAATCCCCTCCTTGACCTTGGCCCCGAGCTCGCGCAGGTGCAGGTTGCACGGCGTCGCGTCGGTCCAGGTGTTGGCGACCGCGACGAGCGGCCGGTCGAGATCGGCGTCCGAGAGTCCGGTCGCCTTCAGCATGGCCCGCGCCGGCGCGCGGTTGATCCCCTTTTTCAGCGCGTCGCTTCGCAAAGCCCGCGGTTTATACCACGCGATCCGGCCCCGCCCCGGCGGGCTGCCACCCGAGGTTCGGGTTTGGGCGGCCCTGTGCGAGACTTCGGTCCATGCGACGCATGCGACGGACGATGATGGGTTCCGATGGGTTCTGTTCGATCAACCTGGCCGCCGCGGCACTGGCGGGCGCCCTCTTCGGCTGCGGCGGCGGCACGGCGCAACCGACCACCGCCAGCCCGTCCTGCTACCCGTCGTGCGTGAAGAGCCTGCTCGAGGAATGTCCCCTGCAGGGGACCTGCGAGGGGTCGGTGGGAGTGACGGCGGCGAAGGTTTGTTACGCGAACGGGATCAAGGTGAACGATGAGCTCATCTCGGGCCCCGAGACGGTGACCGTCAACAATGCGAGCGGCCAGGCTTGCTACACGGTGACGCAAACCTCGACGGCGGGGACGTGGCCCCGGCTCTACACCGTCACCGTCAACGGCCAGGAGGTCGCGCGCATCACCGACAATCAGACGACCCTGAATTCCGCGACCATCTACTGCAGCGGAGCACCCACCACGCTCAACTTTTCGACGAAGCCGGGGGCCGACTGCCAGCCCCTGTGGTGGAACGACGAGCAGCGCTGCACCTTCGGAACCTGCACCTTCCCGTAGCGGCCCGCGCCGGGGCCTGGTCGCCCGCGCTCAGATCTCGACCAGCGCGTACAGCGCGGGCGGGCGGACCTTGAGCCCATACCAGGCGATGTAGACGTAGCAGAGCGCCGCCACGATGAAGGCGTGGTGAATGCCGATCGCGTCGGCCAGGGCGCCCTGCACCACCGGGACGATGGCGCCGCCGACGATGGCCATGCACAGGATGCCCGAGCCCTGGCTGGTGTGCTTGCCGAGCCCTTCGATCGCGAGCGTGAAGATGGTCGGGAACATGATCGAGTTGAAGAAGCCGACCGCGATGACCGACCACACGGCGATGGAGCCGTGCGTCGCCATGGTCACCAGCACCAGGGCGACCGCCACCAGCGCGTGGCCCGTCAGCACCTTGGCCGGCTTCCAGGTCCGCAGCGTCACCGTGCCGATGAAGCGGCCCACCATCGCGCCGCCCCAGTACCACGACACCAAGCTCGCGCCGGCGGATTCGGTCAGGCCACCGATCGAGGGCTCCTTGAAGTAGTTGACCAGGAAGCTACCGATCGACACCTCGCCCCCGACGTACAGGAAGATGGCGATCGCCCCCAGCACCAGGTGGGGATAGCTCCAGGCGCTCTTGCGCTCGCCGCCCGCGAGCGGATCGGCCGCCGGCGTGACGTCCTCGATCTTGGGGAGCTTGAAGAGCGCGATCGCGATCGCCAGCAACACCAGCGTCGCCGCCAGGCCGAGGTAGGGGTGCTGCACCGAGGAGGCCTCGGCCAGCCGATACGCGTCGGCGGCAGACGGGCTCATCTGCGCGATCTCGCCCGCCGACTTGGCGGCGGTGGAGAGGATCAACAAGGCGCCGAACTGCGGGGCGATGGTGGTCCCCAGCGAATTGAAGGCCTGCGTGAGCGTCAACCGCGAGGACGCCGTCTCCGGCTTGCCCAGCGCGGCGACGAAGGGGTTCGCGGCCACCTGCAGCAGCGTGATCCCCGACGCCAGCACGAACAGCGCGAGCAGGAACAGGTTGTAGGAACGCACCGCCGCGGCCGGATAAAACAGCAGGCAGCCCAGGGCGGCGCCGCCCAGCCCGAGGATGATCCCGTTCTTGTAGCCGAAGCGGGTGACGATCTTCCCCGACGGCAACGACATCACGAAGTAGGCGGTGAAGAAGGCGAACTGGATGAGCATCGCCTTGGCGTAGCTGAGCTCGAAGACCGCCTTGAGGTGCGGGATGATGATGTCGTTGAGACAGGTCAGGAACCCCCACATGAAGAAGAGGGTCGTGAGCACCGCCAGCGGAGCGAGGTATTTGGCGTCGCTGCCGACGGAGCGCGCGCCGCCGGCACTCTCGAGGGGGACGATGGGGACAGTTCCAGCCATGTTCGCTCCGGGCGCAGAAGCCTGCGCGGTCGCCGACCATAGCCGGCACCCGGTACGGGGTCAAACGCGCGGTGGGCCCGTGTCTTGGATCGGCGATTCTGCCCGCGCCCTGGAACGCGGACGGCCTAGGCGCTGACAGTCGCCGAGAGCCGCGGCGGGGGGGGCGGCGGCGTGTCGGGCAGGACGATATTGAGCTCGAGGACCTCGCAGCCGCCGCTCTTGTCGAGGTTCACCGTCACGTTCGCGAGATCGATGGTCTCGTAGCGGGCGATGACCGCCAGCAGCTCCTGCTGCAGCGCCGGCAGATAGTCCGGGCCGCTGCGGGTGCCGGTGCGCTCGCGCGCCACGATGATCGACAGACGATCCTTCGCCAGCGACGCCGATTTGGGTGCCCGTTTGAAGTAGTCGAAAAACGCCATGATTGACCTCACCGTTTTCGGGACGGTTATCCGAACAGACGGCCGAAGATGCTGCGCTTCTCTTCTTCGATGAATCGGTGCTGGCGCTCTTGCCCCAGATACCGAAACACCACGTCCAGGTAGGCCTGCGCCACGTCGGTCGTCTCGTCGAGGATCGCGGGCGAGCCCTTGTTGGAGGATTGCAGGACCGCCTTCGACTCCGGAATCACGCCGAGGAGGGGAATGCCGAGCAGCTCCAGCACGTCGCCCACGCTCAGCATCTCGCCGCGCTTGACCATCAGGGGCGAATAACGCGTGAGCAGCAGGTGGGTGCGGATCGCCGGTCCGCCCAGCTCCGCGCGGCTGGTCTTGGCGGCCAGCAGGCCGAGCACGCGGTCCGAATCGCGCACCGACGAGACCTCGGGGTTGGTCACCACGATCGCCTCGTCGGCGAAGTACATCGCCATCTGGGCGCCCTTCTCGATGCCGGCCGGCGAGTCGCAGATGATGTACTCGAACCCCATCTGCTTGAGCTCCTCGATGATCCGACCGACCCCCTCGGGATCGAGCGCGTCCTTGTCGCGGGTCTGCGACGCGGGGAGGATGTAGAGATTCTCCACGCGCTTGTCGCGGATCAGCGCCTGTTGCAGCTTGGCCTCGTTGCGGATGACGTTCACGAAGTCGTAGACGACCCGCCGCTCGCAGCCCATCACCAGGTCCAGGTTGCGCAGGCCCACGTCGAAGTCGATCGCCACCGTCTTCTTCCCCTGCTGGGCGATGCCGGTCGCGATGTTGGCGCTGGTGGTGGTTTTACCGACGCCACCTTTTCCCGATGTGATTACGACGACTTTAGACACGTGAACCTCCTTCTGTGAGATCCATTCAACGGGTGTTCGGCGACGGTGCCAAATTTTTTGCGACGATTTCTTGCGCGACGGGCCCCGCGGAACCAACGACGCGGCGATTCTTCATGGGAACCGGCTCCGCCGAGCTCGGCCGGTCTCGGTCCACGCGACCTCTCACAGCGCGGCGATCCGGCATTCCCCACCCTCGAGGAAGATCTGCACCGCGCGGCCGTGAAACTGGGCCGGGATCTCCTCGGCCATGATGTAGGCGCCCGAGATCGCCACCAGCTCGGCCTCGAGCTTCTGGCAGAAGATCCGCGCGCCCGCCAACCCCTGCGCCCCGGCCACCGCACGCCCCCGCAGAGGCGCGTAGATGTGCACGTGTCCGTCGGCGATCACCTGCGCGCCCGAATTGACGGGCGCCAGCACGACCAGGTCGTTGTTCTTCGCGTAGACGATCTGACCGCCGCGGACCGGCTTGTTTATGACCATCGGGCCGGCGTGCGGCGCGCGGACCGAAGGCGCCCCGGCGGACGGGCCGGCCGGAGCGGAGGCGCCCGCCCTCAGGACTTCCGGCCCCGGCGTTTCGGTCGCCGGCGTTTCGGTCGCCGGCGTTTCGGTCGCCCCCGTTTGCGCCGACAGCGGCCCCGTCGAAGCGGCATCGGCGGGCTCGGCGTCGCCGGCGCCGCGCGCCCGTCCCAGCGCCGGCGGCTGCCAGACGCCGAGACCGGCGTCGGTTACCGGGCCGCGCAGCCCGTCGGGGACGTTGGCCACCGCGATCGGGACCAGCTTGCAAGACCGCAGCGCGCGGACCAGCTCGCCGAACGCGAGGGCGGCCGCGTCGTCACCCAGCGCGCCCAGGTCCACCAGCACCGGCGCGTCGAGAAACAGGTGTGGCAGCTGGGCGATCTTGACCCGAAGCTGGCGCTCGACCAGCGCCAGATCGGTGCTCCGCAGCCGCAGCACGGTGAGCGACGCCATCGTCCCCTTGAGGTCGAACGCCTGCCGGCGCGACGTCCGCGCGGACGCCTCCGACCCCGACGCGGCAGCACCGGACAATGGCAACGCGACCGCGGGCGGTGAGCTCATCACCGACCCATTTTGAGGCGCCCGGCCGCGCCGTCAAAAAAACTGCCGAACCAGCAGGCGTTCTAGAGGCCGCCGCCGGTATCGATGTTGATCCCGCACATAGAGGAACAGGCCGAGTTCGGTCCGTTGTTGGGCCCGAGGTCGCAGAGCTCTCCCTCGGTGGCGTCGACGATGCCGTCGCCGCAGAAGTGGGCGTGCTTGCAGGCCAGCGTGCAGGCATTGGCATCGGGGGTCGGGGTGTAGGAGATGCCGTTCGCCGGACCGTTGTCGCACTCCTCGGGGCCGTTGGTGACTCCGTCGCCGCAGTACGGTCCGTACTTGCACGCCATCGTGCAGCCGCCGTAGGCGGTGTCGTTGTTGTTCATGCCGGCGCAGGAGGGATCCGCCGGCGTGACGCCTGCGTTGCCGCAGTCGCACTCCTCGGCGCCGGTCGCCGTGCCGTCGCCGCAGGCGGGCCCGCACTGCGACTGGTTGGTGGAGAAACCGCTGAGCGAGAGCTGGAAGTTCGACTCCGAAGGAGCGCCGTCCCGGCTGAACACCGCGATCTCGTAGGTGTTCGCCGGCTGGCCGGCCGCCGCGGGCGTCAGGCCCAAGGTCGCGGCCGGGATCGTCCGCTGGCGGCAATCGCAGGTGGTCCCCGTCGTACAGGTCGAGTTGAACGGGACCTTGGTCACCGGATCCATGCCGCCGGTGCACGGAATGATGTCGCCGATGGCGGAGCCCGCCGGAGGGGCGGCCGGGCAGTTGGTCTGACCCGCCGGGTTCGTGCAGGCCATGTAGATGTTGCCACCCTCCTGCGTGGTGGCGTTCCCGGTCGCGTCGACATGGACCTTGCCCGGCAGCCGCTGGTGGATGCCGCCCAGGTCGATGACCAGGACGCCGTTGATGAACACGAAGGTGTCGTCGTCGCCGAAGAACTGGAGATCGAACTGGCCGGTGAACGCGAACAGATAGCGCGCCTCGACCGAGAACCAGGCGTCGTGGAACCAGCCCTGGGCCTGGGTGATGTAGCCGCCGTTGATGTTCATGCCGAACCAGGTGCCGGGGTCCGACGTGACGAGCGGCCCGTAGGCCGGCGCGAAGACGTACTGGTCCCCCTTGCAGCCGTCGGCGGCCCCGAACATCGTCGAGCTGTACCAGTACGGCCAGATGTTGCAGAGCAGCGCCTCGCCGCTGGGCATCGTCCGGGTGGCGCCCGGCGCCAACGCGCTGTTACCCGTCAGGGTGTAGATGGGGAACATGTTCGCCATCGGATCGATCGGGAAGAACCCACCCCAGATGCTGTGGGGGGCGCTGGAGAACCGATACACGTTCGTGGCGCCGGCGACCGGGGCCAGCTCGATCGTCGAGACCGCATGCTTGCCGGCGGTGGTCCCGTCGCTCTCGTAGGTGCCGTCGGCCCACCACTGGCCGAAGGTGGTCGCGCTGCTCACGACCGGCGCGGGACCTTTGTACCAGGGCGAGCCGATGTCGTTTCCGGAGTTGACGTAGGCAATCCCACCCAGCGGCTTCGAGGCGTCCGTCGCGCTGCCGTAGCCGGGGACATGGTTGCCGTCGCCGCCGTTGTGGCTCCAGTCGGTGAACTGGCAATCGCAGGTGGTGCCGCCCGTTCGGGTGCTGTTGAACGTCGGTCGACCGTTGGTGTCCAGGGTCGACTGCGCCAGGTCCCAGCAGCGGGCAGTCGAGTCGTTCTTTCGAGCCGGGCCGGACGAGTTGGGAATGCAGTAGCGCTTGGCGAACGAAACCGCCCCGTGGGTGGTCGAGGTGACTGTGATCGGGCTTGGGATCGTGGCGC
>JADGRB010000479.1 GCA_017881315.1 Pseudomonadota bacterium | reverse complement strand
ACCGAATTGCTGCGATGCATCCTGATGTCCGCTGTTTGGGGTGAAGCGGCCCAATCACCGACTTCCTAAAACCGAAGCGACTGTGAAGGGTTTCGGATGACGGCCCATCGGGACGATGCCGCTTGCGCGGGGGCCGTCGTCCGAAAGCCTCCAGGGAAGGAACCCGCGGGAGATGAGGCTGGGGGGGTGCCGCGCGCTATGGGGATTTGGCTGTCGTCGGCAGAGGGGACGGTTTGGGCGGCGGCGCCCCGGATACGATGTTTGCCATCGGGACTGAGGTGGCGGCCGTGATTGAAGGTGGATTCGAGCGGGTGGCGGTTGTGGAGGGGTGGCCGGTTCGGCGGTGCCGGGCACGACGGGCGTACAGTCGTCCGATGCCGGCGGATGGACCGGCTGGCACGCACGCGGCTTTGCGGCGGACGCTCGGCCTCATCATGACGTGTCGATCCGGATGGCGCTCGGTCGCGGCGACGGCCGATGGCGGGGCGTCTCGCCGCGCTTGAACCTCTCGATGATGCGCATGCGGGCGCCGCAGCAGGGGCATGGCGGGATCAGCGCGTCGGGATCGTGAACGCGGTCATCGTGGGCGGCGGCGGTCGAGATGACGGACGCAGGCATGCCGAGGAGCCTGCGCGCCGTGGCGATGCACGCGGCCTTGGCGCCGCCGGCGAAGAGCCCGTAATGGCGGATGCGATGGAAGCCCTTCGGAAGCACGTGGATGAGGAAGCGTCGGATGAACTCGTTGGTGTCGAGCGTCATGGTGGTGTACCGCGCCCGCCCCTCGACGCGGTAGTTCTTGACCTTGAAGGTCACGCTGGCGGCATCGGCCTTGATGAGACGGCTGTTCGAGATGGCGACGCGGTGGGTGTAGCGGGACAGATAGGCGAGCACGGCCTTTGGCCCTGCGAACGGGCGCTTGGCGTAGACGAACCAGCGCTTGTTCCTGAGCGGGGCGAGGAATGCCGCGAACGCCTTTGCGTCGGCGAGATGCGCCTGTGCTCCGAAGAATATGAGCTTGCCGGCGGCATGAGCGGCGGCGATTTGCTCCAGCATGAGCCGTCGGAACAGCTTGGAGAGGACACGCACGGGCAGGAAGAAGTTCGGCTTGCACGAGACCCAACGTGAGCCATCCATCGAGAGGCCCCCGCCTGGCACGATCATGTGCAGGTGCGGATGGTGGGTCATTGCCGAGCCCCAGGTGTGGAGCACGGCGGTGATGCCGATCCTGGCGCCGAGATGCTTCGGATCGGCGGCGATCCGCAGCATCGTCTTGCGGCTCGCCTTGAACAGGAGATCGTAGATCACCGCCTTGTTGTGATAGGCGATGTCGCCGATCACCGAAGGCAATGTGAACACGACGTGGAAGTACGGCACGCCCAGCAGTTCGGCCTCGCGCGCTGCCATCCATTCGCGCGCCGCCGCGCCCTGACACTTGGGGCAGTGCCGGTTGCGGCAGCTGTTGTAGGCGATCGTGGTGTGGGCACAGTCCTCGCAGCGTGCCACGTGCCCCCCGAGAGCCGCCGTGCGGCAGCTCTCGATCGCGCTCATCACCTTCAACTGGCCGAGGCTGACGTGGCCGCGGTTGGCGTCACGCCACGCCGCTCCGTGGTCGCGGAAGATGTCCGCGACCTCCAGCCATGGCCGGGCCATGACCGCCGCGCGTTACGCCGGCGGCCCGTCCTTCGCCAAGGTCAGACGATCGAGCGGACTCGTGACGGTTCGCAGCAGGTTGGTGGCGACCTGGGCATAGCGCGCGGTCGTATCGAGCTTTGCATGTCCCAGAAGAACCTGGATGACACGTACGTCGGTATGGCTCTCCAGGAGATGCGTTGCAAAGCTGTGCCGCAGCGTATGCGGAGAGACCCAGGCGCCGAGCCCGGCGACGTCGGCCGCCATGTGGCAGGCACGGTTGAGCTGTCGTGTCGTCACAGGCAGGAACGGGTCGCGCCCCGGGAACAGCCAGCCCTGCGACCGGCACTGCCGCCACCACGCGCGCAACACTTCCAGCAGTTGCGGCGAGAGCATGGCGTGACGGTCCTTGCGGCCCTTGCCCTGCTCCACCCGGATCAGCGCGCGCTTGCTGTCGATATCGCAGACCTTCAGCGAGACCACTTCGGACGCGCGCAGCCCGGCACCGTAGGCAACGCTCAGCGCCGCCTTGTACTTGAGGCCGGGGCCGGGCGCTGCTTCGAGCAATCGAGCAACCTCCTCGGGGCTCAACACGTGCGGCAGCCTGCGCGGATAATGCACGCGCGTGAGCTGCGCCGCGAGGTTGGCGCGGCCGAGCGTAACCGTGAAAAGGAAGCGCAACGCGACCGCCGAACTGTTCACGCTCGGCGGCTGCACTCCGGTTGCGGTCTGGTGAACCTGATAGCGGCGCAGGTCCTCGGCGGTTGCCGTATCGGGCGAGCGGCCCAGGAACTTGGCAAAGCTCTCGATGTGGCGGATATAATCATGTTGCGTCTTCTCGCCGAACTTGCGGACCGACATGTCCTCGATCATGCGACGGCGCAGCGGGCTGATGGGCTTCTCGCTCATTGGGGGCTCCTGTCTCGAGGTTGGAGTGCTAGACCCCTCGATCCTCAAGACGGAGCGCCCGCCCCGTCATCCGCGCTCAATCAACTTGGTTACCGGCCTCAAGGCTTACCGCCAGCGGCCGTGCCGCTTTCTCCCGCGGTAGCGGGTTCGTTGTGTGCTGGGCATGCTCAGCAGCTCGGAGGTGAAAGTCCTCCGCCCAACCTGATGGAGGTGAAGGGCTAGCAAAGTGCAAGGGCTACCGCCGCGAGGCGGGGTCTGAAGGAAGCATCAAGCAAACGCGCGAGTCGATGGACAAAAACCGAATACAAGGCGCGAGCACCGGACGAGCGGGCAACGTACCGCGAAGTCCATATCCATCAAGGGGGCGAAGCGTAGATTCGGCGACTGTGCGCGGAAGGCGGCTGAGCTTACCCCAGGAGATCTGCTCTGTGTCGCCGCGGCGACTGGGAGCGCCGTGAGGCGGTCCGATCGCAGGGCAGAAGTCAGCAGAGGGCATAGTAGGTCATGCCGTCGGCAAGGCTAATGAGGCACTCCGTACCGAAAGGGGGAGTCAACAGATAGGCCGAGCCGGGAACGGGTGGCTGAAGGCCCGAACGAGAGGAGAGGCAAGTAGGACATGAATCTCGAGAGCGACAAGCGGCTGAACATCCAGTTGAGACTGGACTTCTCATCGGCGCCGACGGGTGAAGCCCGGCAGGCG
>JADGRB010000478.1 GCA_017881315.1 Pseudomonadota bacterium | reverse complement strand
CTCCCGGACCAGCAGCAGGCCGATCGCTCCGGCGCCGACCGCGCGGTGGGCGGTGATATCGACGAGCGCGAAGAAGACCACCACGCCCACGCCGTCGTTGAACAGCGACTCGCCGGCCATCGACACCTCGAGGCGCTCGGGGGCGCGCGAGGCACGGAGCATGCCGAGCACGGCGATCGGATCGGTCGGCGAGATCAGCGCGCCGAACAGCAGGCCTTCGCCGAGCGTCATCTGAAATCCGAACGGTCTCGCCATGACCACCGTCAGCGCCCCGACCAATGCCGTCGAGACGACGACGCCGATGGTCGAGAGCAACCCGACCACCAGCTTCTCGCCCGGCAGCGCGTCGAGGTCGACATGCAGCGCGCCCGCGAAGAGTAAGAAAGGGAGCAGGCCGTCGAGTAAGGTCTCTCGAAAGTGTGCCCGCTCGACGAGGGCGCGGGCGGCGGGCCCGATCGACAACCCGGCGGCATCGGCCAGGAAAATGACGGCCGACGCGATGAGCGCCAGCAACGTCGCACCGATGGGCGGAGGCAACCCGAGACGCGTAAAGGTCTGCACGGCCTAGCGATCGTCGTCGCGATGGCGATCGAGCGCGCGCTCCACGCGCCGCTCGTCGCGCAGCGCGCGGCGCGTGTCGCGCGATTCGATCCGTTGCCGGCGCCGCGCCGCCCGATCGTTCTCGCCCGGCAGGCGCGTGGTGATGTCGACGCCGCCCATGATCGCGATCCCGTGCACCCGCAGCAGCGGGGCGTCGGGATCGGGGTGCGCGGGCGCGCGCTGGAGGTGCTGGAAGCCGCCCATGATCGCGGTGCCGTGCACCTCGACGGCGAGGCCCGGCGGCACGATGATCTGGACGCCACCGAAGACCGCCTTCACCTCGAGGTCGATGACGCCCGCGGGGAACCGCGCCTCGCGCAGATCGAGCTGGGCGCCCCCCATCAGGGCGACCACCCGCCAGCGGCTGGGGATCGTCCAGGCGCCCCGCCGGTCGACGCCGCCCATGATCGCGTAGACGGTCTGGACCGCACCCTCTTCGCCACGCGAGCCCGATTCCGCGGGTGCGAGGGCCACCGGGACGCGGGCGATCGCGTCGGTGGAGGCGGGCAGATCGGCGAGCAGGGCCAGGATTTCCTCGGGCGACTCTGAGGTATGCGCGACGGTCACGCGGCGCTCGAACTCTTCGACGTCCATCGCGTCGTGCGCGAACGCGTCGGAGAGCGCCGCGATCGCGCGATCTCGGGCGGTGCGCGCGCGCTCGAGCGTGGCGCGATCGGGACGGACGGCGGGGCGGGTCTCGGGACGGACGGCGGGGCGGGTCTCGGGGCCGGTCGTGTTGGTCGTACCGGTCGGGCGATCGTCGTCGGACGACATGGGGCGGAGTTTAACCCCGATCGGCGGTGTGGGAGACTCGGCCGGTCATGGGTCTTTCGATTCGTGCGTTTCGCAACGGCGACCGCGCGGCGGTTGAGGCGCTGTGGACGCGGGTGTTCCCCGACGATCCGCCCCGGAACGCGCCATCGGTGGTTATCGAGAACAAGCTCAAGGTGCAGCCGGAACTGTTGTTGGTTGGGGAGGTGGACGGCGTAGATGCTGCCGCGGAGGGAGCGGGCGCGGTGGGCGCGCGGATCGTCGGCGCGGTGATGGCGGGGTACGACGGCGTGCGGGGGTGGATTTACCACCTGGCGGTCGCGCCGGAGTTTCGTCGGCGCGGCTACGGCGCGCAGTTGGTGCGCGCGGCGGAGGCGGGCCTGCGAACCCTCGGTTGCGCGAAGGTCAACTTACAGGTCCGCGCGAGCAACCGGGAGGTCATCGCGTTCTATCGGAGCGTCGGGTACGAAGTGGAGGAGCGGGTGAGCATGGGCCGGCGGATTTGAGGCGGCCGCTTTCACAACAGCGGTATCGTCTCCCGGTGGTTATCTCCGAAGAAGGCTTTTGGCACGCGCAGCTCGACGACGAGGTCACCGGACGGCACGACCAGGGGTCGTTTCACGTGTTTGCGGAGGGGGCGCATTCGGATGTTCGCGGCCAGATCTACAACCTCGCCGAGGGTGGACAACTCTCCATTCCCCATGACCGCTGGCCGCAGCATCTGTTCGTGGTGATGGGCATCGCCGGCTCGCTGGACGCCGAGATCGGCGGCCGGACGCTGCCTTTGCGGGCGCTCACCCAGCTGGTGGTGCTCCCCGGTGTGCCGTGCCGGCTGACGGCGCGCTCGAACGCGTCCCTCGAGGTGATCAGCCTACGGTCACACCGACCGCCGGGTATTCTGGGTTGACGGCGAAGCTCCGCGGGCACCGAAGGTCCGTAGCGATCACGGAGTCGGTCGAAGTTTCGCTACAATAGACAGCCATGCCTCGAGCCGACGCGAGATCGCTAAGCATGCTGGCCCTGACCGCCGTCGCCGTGCTGACGGCGAGCTGTGCCACCTCGGAAACGTCTCAGCCGGGATCCGAGGGGATGCCGAGCTTGGACTCTTCCCTCGGCCGGACCTTCACGCTCCTCCGCACAGACCGGACGCGCGTCAAGAGCGCCCAGCCCGATCAACACGTCGACACCGGTCGCCAGATAAACGTCGACGAGCTGCTCGGCGTGGAGCGCGCCATCATTCAAAAGGAGCTCGGGCCCCCGGACCAGTGCGACCTCTTGGGCAACGCGCCCTGTCCGGTTGCCAAGCACTGGTATTACGATTTCTATCATCTGCCCGAGGGCTCGGCCGGGGGAGGCTCGGCGCTGTCGCTCACCTTCGACGATGCCGGCCGGTGCGCTGTCGCGACCTGGATGCAATTCAAATGACCGAGACGGGTGGGACGGTTCGTCGATGATGCGACCGTAACGATCGAGAGATACCAGTTGCACGTCTTCATGAGATGAATCGGGAACGTTCCCTCAAGATCGTTGAGGGCCACACGCCCCGTCGGGTGCCCCCGGGAGCGGCGGAGGCTGGTCTCACCGCCGCCGTGGCGGTGGTGCTTTCCACGTTTCGGTCCGACGCTGCCGACATGATCCTCGACCACGAGCTCTGGTTCGCGTGCGTGCAGACCGCCGGTGCCGTGGTGGGCGCCACAACCGCCGAGGTGTACGCCCAGCCGGATCGGCGCTTTCTCGAACGCCTACGCCAGCCGCGGCTGGGCCCGTCAGTTGGATCGTTGGACGACTACGGTGAACGTCTTCTCGCGGATCGGTCACGCGAAAAAATCGATACGGACGTGTGGGGGATCGTCCTGTGGCGAAATGGGGTCGG
>JADGRB010000019.1 GCA_017881315.1 Pseudomonadota bacterium | reverse complement strand
TCGGCTGGCCTGGCGACGCTCGCCGTGGCCGCCGCAGCGTTGCTGGTGCGTCCGCTCGTGCGGGACCGCCGTCCGGAGGTCCTCTGGAAAGACACGCGCCTGGAGGCGAGCACGCAGACCGAGTCCCTTGCGCTGCCCGACGGATCGTTCTTGACGGTGGAACCGGGCACGCGCGTCGACACGACGGCGCACGATCCGGCCAACATCCGCGTGGCGCTGGGCCAGGGACGCGTCCTATGCGACGTGACCCATCGCGCAGGCAGATCGTTCGTGGTGCTCGCCGACGATGTCGAGGTGCGCGTCGTCGGAACGCGGTTCACAGTCGCGCGCGAACAGAGCGCCGGGGCCAGCCGCGTCGAAGTCCAGGTCCAGCGCGGCGCCGTCGAGGTGCGCGCCGGACGTTCCGATCGGGTGGCGCGCGTTGAAGCCGGCCACGCCTGGTCGCAGATGACCCGGACCGGACTTCTGGCCGACGCGCCCGCCGCGGTGCCGCCGCCACCAGCCGGCCCGGATGTTTCCGCGCTGCCCCGACCGGCGGGCCCCGCCCACCCGCGCGCCGCCAGCCCGCGAGCCACCACCGCGACCGCCGACAGTCGGGGGCTGTTCGAGCAAGCCCGCGGTCTCTGGCGCGACGGGCGGATTGCGGAGGCCGCCGACCGTTACCAGGACCTGCTGACCAGGTATCCGCGGGACGCCCGTGCCGGGCTGGCCGCCTTCGAGCTGGGCCGACTTCGGATGGACCGGCTGCACAACGCCCGCGGCGCCGCCGAAGCATTCGAGCGGGCCGTGGCGCTGGCACCCGGCGCCGAGCTGCGCGAGGACGCCATGGCACGCCTGGTGGCGGCCCGAGGCGCCGCCGGCGACCTGGCATCGTGCCGGCAGGTCCAGGCGCGCTACCTGGGCGCTTACCCGGACGGCGTGCACCGTCGCGCCGTGGCCGCCGCCTGTGGCGCGCGCTGATTCGCCCGACGCACCGCGCTCCGATTCGAACGACGACGTGGACCGCCTGGCGGCAGTCGCGGTTCGTACGAGGAGATGGGTCGCTTGGCGGTCACGTCGTTGTTGGTCCTTTCCGCCGCGGCGTGCGTCGGACGGATCGGCGACCAGGGCTCGCAGGCCGGCGCCGGTTCCGGTACCGGCGGCACCGGGAACGCGCAAACCGGGTCGGGCGCGGGGCCGGGCTCGACCGGTACGGGCGGGGGCGGCACCACGACGGGCGCCGGCGGTAGCGGCCAGGCGGGCAGCGGCGTGGTCAACGTGACGCCCTCCGACGCGCCGACCACGTTCGCCTGCGATGGGACATTGCGTCCGCCCATGGATCAGCTCCGGCCGCTCACGACGGCGCAGGTGCAGAACACGTTGCTGGACCTGCTGACCTGGGCCATGGCCAGCTCGAGCACCGCCTCGACCATCCTGGGCGAGGTGGCGGCGCCGATGAGCTCGCTGCCCGGCAACGTCCCGATCGTGCCGTCGAACGTCGTGGACTTCGTGACCGCCTTTCCCGACGGAGGCTGGCTCCGCGCCGATCAGGATCCGCAGTTCACGCGCGTTCAGGCCTACTACAACATCGGCGTCGCGATCGGGCAGGCCGTGACCAACAGCAGCGCGCGGATGGGGGCCCTGGTCGGAAGCTGCGCCACCGACAGCAGCACCTCGAACGACGCGACCTGCCTGGCCAGCTTCATCCCGCGGTTCGGCGCGCGCGCTCTCCGCCGTCCGCTGACCTCCGACGAGGTGACGTTCTACACCGGCATCTACGGCAGCAGCACGACGGCCAGCGCCGCGGCTTACGCCGACGTGGTAGCGGTCATGCTCAATTCGCCCGACTTCCTCTACTTGGTCGAGCACGGCGATCAGCCGGTGACCGGGCAGACCGGCGTCTACTCGCTGTCGCCGTACGAGCTGGCCTCACGGCTGTCGTACCACGTCTGGGACTCCATGCCCGACGACCAGCTCTGGCAAGCGGCGTCCGACGGCACCCTGCTGCAGGACACCGTCTATCAGGCGCAGGTCGATCGGCTGTTCGCGGCGCCGCGTGCTCGCGCGACGATGCACCGATTCTTCCAGGACTACCTGCAGGTCAACGGCACCGGCGGGCCGCGTGGAACAGGCGGCCTCAACTATCACGACCTGACCTCGCGCGTCGGCACGCCGATCTTCACCGCCTTCGCCGCCGCCAACCTGCCGACCGCCTCGACCTACCAGAACATGGTGGCCGACGCGATCGGCATGCTGGACTACTTCACCTGGACGGTCCCGGGAACCATTCACGACCTGCTCACGAGCCCACTGTCGTTTGCGCCGGCCGCCGACGTGGCCGGCATCTACGGGGCGCCAGTCTGGGACGGCACGTCGGCCCCGCCCGCTTTGCCGGCCGACCAGCGCCCGGGCCTGTTCACGCGCGCGCTGGTGGTGGCGGCCGGCGTAGACAGCGCGCCCATCCTCAAGGGCGTCTACCTGCGCCGGTACGTTCTCTGCGACACGATCGGTCGCCCGCCGCCGGCGGCGGCCAACGTGACGGTCGCGCTGAGCACGACCCAGACGACGCGCCGGGTGACGGAAGCGGTGACGGCCTCCGCCGCCTGCAGCGGCTGCCATGTCCCTTACCTGAATCCCCTCGGGTTCGCGACGGAGAGCTTCGATGGCCTGGGACGGTTCCGGACGATGGAGACGCTGTACAACACTGACGGGACGGTGGCGACCAGCCTGCCGGTCGACACCACCAGCACGCCGCACGTCATGATGGGCGACGACGTGACCACGGCCGCCGGCGCTGCCGACGTGATGCGCTTGGTCGAGAGCAGCCACAAGCCGGAGGCCTGTCTGGCCCGCAACTATTTCCGCTACACCTTCGGCCGTTTCGAGGACGTGTCGCTGGACGGCTGCTCGCTGGAGATGATCCGGAAGACGCTGGATAACGGCGGTCACCTGGTCGACATGTTGAAGGCGGTCACCCAGACGCCGGCCTTCAAACGCCGAGCCTTCCAATGAGGAGAACATCCCCGATGGACAATCGCGCGCCGGGAATCACGCGCCGTCAGGTCTTGCGCGGAGCGGGAGGGTTCACGCTGGCGATCCCCTTCTTGCCATCGTTGTTTCCACGATCGGCGAAAGCGGCCACCGCGTCGCGCCCGCGGCTGTTCTGGTTCGGAACCGACCACGGCGGCTGCTGGGACGGCAACTTCTTCCCCGACACCGCCATGCTGACCTCCAAGGCGGCGTCGGCGCCCGGGCACATGGTGGCCTCGGGACCGCTGACCGCGACGACGGCCAACGGGCGAACGACGCTCTCGCCGGTGCTGAACGCCAGCTCGACGATGCTCAGCTCGCGGCTGGTCGGCAAGATGAACGTGCTGCGCGGGCTGGACGTTCCCTGGTACATCGCCCACAACACGGGCCTGCATCTGGGCAACTTCGCCCGCAACGACAACAACGGCGATTGTGGGGCCGCCGTGACGGCATTGGGGAACCGCCCCACGATCGACCAGATCTTGTCTAACTCCGGCTCGTTCTACACCTCGGCCGATCTGAGCGGGGTCAAGCTGCGCACCATGATCGTCGACTCCGGTCGGGCGCTGTCGTGGGCCTTCTCGAACCCCGCGCAGGGTGTCGCCAGCCCGGTGCAGAACGTGCAGGGCGTGAACAGCTCGCAGCAGGTCTTCACCAGCCTGTTCGGCGGGTCCAGCACCGCAACGAATCCCCGGCCGCCCGTTGTCGACAAGATCCTGGCCAACTACAACTCGCTCCGGCAGAGCAACACGCGGCTGTCTGCCGCCGACAAGACACGGCTGGACGCGCACATCGCGATGGTGGCCCAGCTGCAATCGTCGCTGGGCGCGAGGCTGTCGTGCACCACGCCCACCGCCCCGACCGACGACGCCGACAAACACGACCGGACGCATTCCAAGGCGGACGCGGCGGCGCACGGCCAGCTCTGGGCCGATCTGGTCGTGGCGGCGTTCAGTTGCGGCGCCAGTCGCATCGGCGTGCTCGGCTGGGGCGACACGTCCGGGTTCTCGGACTACGTCGGAACGGACTGGCACCACGACGTCGCCCACCAGTGGATGAGCGCGCAGCCGCAGGCCTGGCTCACGCAATCGTACCAGGGCTTCTTCGAGCAGGTGTTCCTTTACCTGGCGGGCAAGCTCGATCAGGTCGACGACGGGATGGGCGGCACCTTGCTGGACAGCACGTTGCTGGTCTGGAGCCAAGAATCCGGGATGGAGACCCACGAGGCGTACGGCGTCCCGGTCGTCACCTGCGGCGCCGGGGCCGGCTTCTTCAAGACCGGCCTCTACTGCGATTACCGCAACGTGGGCGAGACCGGCGGCACTATCGCGCCCGAAGCACCTTCCGGGTACAAGACGTACGCGGGCCTGCTCTACAGCCAGTGGTTGGCGACGGTACTGCAAGGGATGGGCGTTCCGCCTTCTGAATTCGAGCTCTGGAAAGACTCCAGCGGGAACGTTCAGAAAGGTTATGGAACGCCGTACTTCGGCTCGGATTTCACGCCCAGCAACGCCTGGAAGGTTCACTACAAGAGCCTCAGCTCGCCGTACTACACGACCGCCAGCACGGTGCTGCCGTTCCTGAAAGCCTGAGACTCACAGCGCTCGGATCATGAGGTCGCTCGACGCGAGGCTGCTGCCCCCGTTCAGCTCGTCGTCGGCGTTCCTGCCCAGACACCAGACCGTGCCGTCTCCCTTCCGCCCGCAGGTGAAGAAGCGCCCCGTTCTCACCTCGACCCAGCCGCCGTTCGGGTCGGCCGGTTGCATGTTGGGGGTGGCGTCGGCGCGATCGGGCGTTCCCAGCTGCCCCTCCGAATCTCTCCCCGCGCACCAGATCTGACCGGAGGCCCGCAGCCCGCAGGTGTGGAACGTGTTCGTGCTGGCCAGGACCCAGTCGGAGATGGCCGGAACCTCGGTCGGGCTGTCGTGCTCCGCGACGTCGCCGACCCCCAACGCGCCGCTCACCTCCGCGCCCCAGCAGAACAGATGCCCGTTCGCCTTGCGCGCGCATGTCTGGTTCTGGCCGCAGGCGACCTCGACCCAGTCGCTGTCGCTCCCGACCTGTGTCGGAGAACGAAGCTCGACGTCCTGGGTGCCGCCCTGTCCCAGCTCGCCGTCCGTGTTGCGCCCCCAGCAGAACAGCGTGCCCGGCGCGCGAATCCCGCAGCTGTGCCCCTGCCCGGTGGCCACGAACGTCCAGTCGCGGTTCGTTCCGACCTGCACCGGAAGCGGTTGGTCCTGGCCGGGATACTGGTCCCCCTGCCCGAGCTGTCCCTCCACGTTCGCGCCCCAGCACCAGAGCGTCGCATCCGCCAGCGCAGCGCAGGTGTGACCGAACAGCGTGCGCAGGTCCAGCGCGACCGAAGGAAGCTCGACGGTGCGGGGCGTGGTGCTGGCCGCCTGATCGCCCGTACCAAGCTGTCCGCTGTCATTCGCGCCCCAGCACCAGACCCGCCCGCTGGCGTCCAGACCGCAGCTGTGGCGCTCACCGGCGGCGGGCACGGTCCAGGACGCGGTGCCGGGGACGGAGGAGGCGGCCTGGCCCACGCCGGGGGTGACGGGCGGCGTGCCGAGCTGCCCGTCGTCGTCCAGACCCCAGCAGCTCAGCGCGCCGTTGACGACGGCGCAAGCGTGCTGTTGCCCCAGCGCCAGCCGGACAGGGCTTGCTTGAAGGACCACCGGCATCCCCGGGCCCAGGACCTGGCCGCGGTCGACGCAGGCTGCCAGGGCCAACGCGGCGGTCGCCAGCACGATGCGTGTCAAGGCGCCGCGACCCCCAGGCTGGCGCCCAGGACCAGGCCGCTGGCCGCCGCGATGACCTGACCCGCGTCTGTCGCCTCGACGGCCCGCAACGTCTCGCCCAGATCGACCGCGCCGACCAGGTGCAGCGCGCGGCCCAACGGGATTCGCCCGACCGCGCGGGCTCGCGCGACCAGCCGCACGCCGGCGGTGCTGCTGCCCTGATCACCCGCCAGCGGCTCGCCGGTCCAGCGCAGCCAGCTTGCGGAAATCGCCACACCTGCTTCGACGGCCGGTCCGCGTCCCGTTCCAGCCAGCCGGACCAGCAGTGCGGTCTCGCCACCCGCCTCCAGCCCGCGCACGCGGCCGTGGGGCGCAGTCTCGGCGGGGCTGACGCGCATGCCGCCGGCGACTTCCAGCATCAGCCGGCGCCGCAGCCGGAGCCGCGCCAGCGCGTCACCGCCGAACAGGGCCACGCCGGCGCCGCCGAACGTCCGCTCGAACGCCCCCCGCGCACCCAGCGCGCCCGCCGCGTCCACGCGGGCGGGCGCCAGCACCTGCCCGACGCTGCCCGCCACCTGCGGCCGGACCTGCGCCGTGCGTGCTCGCGCGGTGTCCAGCGCGATCTCCGCCCAGCTCGCGCGCAGCAACTCGTCGGCCTCGATCGCGATGGCCACCTCGCGACCGTCGGGCGGGATGCCCGCCAGATCCACTTCGCGCCGAACGCGCTTCTGGGTGACCGCGTCGCGAACTTCGATTTCGGCTCGCGCCGGTCCGTCCGCGGGCAGATCGATCGCCAGCGTCGCCAGGGGGGCTGGGGCCGGTTGCTCTGGCGACACGCAGGCGTCGATGCCCTGCCCGGCCAGCGTGCGCCTCAAATCGTCGAGCACCCGGTCGCGCGCGGCGCTGCTCCAGGCCGGCGTGCTCAGCTCGATGCGCACCCAAGGCTCCGTCGCCGGGCACCTAGCACCGGCCGCGAGCCTGCCCCCACCGGTCACGCCCACGGCCAGCATCACAGCGGCGATCTGATGCGATCTGCGCACGCGCGAAGAACGAAATTGTACTCAATTTGGCGTCAGCGAACCACCGCGGTTCACCATCCCCGTCTCGTCGGAAGCGTATTTTCCGCAGTTACGATGGAGCGGGATATCGGGTTCGAACCGACGACATTCAGCTTGGAAAAACGAAAAGGGTCGTTTCGGGCCGTCTCAGTGCGAGAACAAAGCGATCGCGCAGCGAGAAGGCGATAGAGCTCCCGCGGCTCGCTGCGGGTCGATCAGGTGATCCGACGGCCTTGAATCAGACGGATCACCACGACGACGACCGCGACCACGAGGAGGATGTGAATGAATCCGCCCAACGTGTACGACGTCACTAGACCCAATCCCCAGAGAACCAAGAGAAGTACAGCGAGTGTCCACAGCATGATTGCACCTTCTTTCGACTGCTGAGCTGTGCAGGCGGCATGCCAGCCGAGGTGAAGATGATTTCTGTCTCACGAGACGACCATCCACTCTCGCGGCGACGCGCTGATGTTGCGTGGATTGGCGTCGGCGGCGCAAGTCTTTCGCGGGTCCGGCGTAGCGCGAGCCGTCGCGCGCGTGGCACGCCGCGTGCTTCGGAGAGGTTGATCATGGGATACACGGGGG
Organism: Pseudomonadota bacterium; assembly: GCA_017881315.1. Lineage (GTDB taxonomy): Bacteria > Myxococcota_A > Polyangia > Fen-1088 > Fen-1088 > JADGRB01. Next base: position 30,469 of record JADGRB010000019.1, on the reverse strand, counting down.
CCGGCGCGATCGAGTTCTGTAAGCGCGTTTACCGGAAGTACACGACCGATGCCGTAGCCGAGTCCGCGGCAGCCGTCAGCTACTATTTCCTGTTCTCCTTCTTTCCATTCCTGCTGTTCGTCACGGCGCTGATCGCCTACCTACCGCTGAAAACGCCGGTGGAGCATTTCCTCGATCGGATGCGTCCCATGATGCCCGCTCAAGCGATGGTTCTCCTCGATACACACCTTCGGGATCTGATCTCGCGCGAGCGACCGCATCTTCTCACCCTGGGGTTGCTCGGGAGCTTTTGGTCGGCGTCGCGCGGGGTGGACGCCATTCGGAAGGCACTGAACCTCGCCTTCGGCGTCAAGGAGTCGCGGCCGCTCTGGAAGACCGAGCTCGTCTCCTGGTGCACGACCTTCGCGGGTGCGTTGCTGGCGCTGATCGCGGCCGCCGCGCTCATCGTCGGCGGAGGGATCGGGCCCTGGATCGCCGGCAAGCTCGGCATGCGAGCCGGGTTCGTGTCGGTCATGCATTGGCTGCGCTGGCCGGTGCTGGGGGTGACGTTCATGACGGCGGCCAGCCTCGCCTATCGCTTCCTGCCCGACGTCAAGCAGCGGCTCGGTGTCATCCTACCCGGAGCGGCAGCCGGCGCCTTGAGCTGGGTACTGGCGACCTGGGTCTTTGGGCTCTACGTCGCCGCGTTCGGACACTACGAACTCACCTACGGTTCTCTGGGTGGCGTCGTCATCCTCCTGACCTGGCTCTATCTTTCGGGGCTCATCACGCTCGCAGGTGGCGAGCTGAACGCCATGGTCGGGCACGGATCGGCAGCGGCCAAGAGCCCGCGTGTCCGGAACGTTCGGGTCCAACTACTATCGAGGTAAGAGCCATGAAACCAGTCGGAATCATCAATTCGATCGCGCTCGGTGTTCTGCTCACGGCGCCCGCTTTTGCACGGCCGGGGGGAGAGCCGCAGCAAGGCAGGGGACAGCAAGGGCAGCACGCGCAGCCACAGCCGCAGCCGCAACAACAGCGGCCGCACCAAGAGAACGCGGCACCACGCGGACCGCGACAGCAAGACAGGGTGCAAGAGCGGCAACAACCCCACCAAACCGGACGGCCGCAAGAGCGGCAGCAGCAAGAGCGGCAGCAGCAAGAGCGGCAGCAACACGCCGGAGGACAACAGGAACGGCAGCACGAGCAGCGCCAAGCGCCGGCGCATCGGCCTTCACCGCAGGAGCAACATGGGCGAGGCGAACGGCGCGCCGTCTGGCAGGAGCATCGCGCGCACAACTGGAAATCCGAGCACCGCAACTGGCAGGAACGCGGCGGCTACAATGGCTATCGCATTCCAGAGAGCCGCTATCGTGGCCACTTCGGTCCGTCTCACGCTTTCAGGCTACACAGGTTCCCGGTGGCGGTAGTGGGAGGATATCCCCGCTTCCAGTACGGCGGCTTCTGGTTCGGTGTCGTTGACCCGTGGCCGGAATACTGGTCAGACGATTGGTACGACAACGATGATGTCTACATCGACTACTCGGGGGACGGATACTACCTCTACAACCGCAGGTATCCTGGGGATCGCATTGCAATCACCGTCAACGTGAATTGAGCTCGGGCCGATTATTCGTGGGGGCGATGGCACGACGTTTGTAAGGAGGAGATCTCATGAGTTCGAAGAAGAAGAGCGCGAAGACCCGCAAGTCCCAGGTCGCTGACCACGTGGTGGGGAGGACCACCCAGGGTCCAAGCCCATCCACGGCGCGGAAGCGGATTGATAGCTGGCGCGATACCTTGTCCGAGCAGATCAATGAGCATCCAGGCCGTACGGTGGCGGTAGCGCTCGGCACTGGCTACCTGCTGGCAGGCGGTCTCTTTTCGCGGCTCACTGCCCGTCTAGTGGGGCTCGGAATGCGCATCGGCTTTCGCGTCGGTGGGACTCCTCTCGCAACCCAAACCCTCGTTTCCCGATGCCAATCACGACGGTGAAGGACATCATGACCGAGGTCGTCGAGACCTTGCAGGTCGGGGACACACTGGCGATGGCGCGGCGACAGATGGAGCGCGGGGGCATCCACCACCTGCCTGTCATCGATGACGACGAGCACGTCATCGGCCTCATCACCTACCACCGGGTCGTGGAGGCCTGGATCAGCCACGGCCAACCGAACACCAAGTCTTTCGCCGAGGTCGCGGGAGATGTCCCCGTCGACATGCTCATGGAAAAGGACGTCGTCACTGTCGACGCCGACGCCCCGGCGGCAGCGGCGGCGCGCGTGATCGAGACCAACCGATTCGGCAGCCTTCCCGTGACGAAGGACGAGAAGCTGGTCGGGATTGTCACCGCGGGCGACTTCGTGCGCTTCGCGCAGAGACACTTCGAGGCGGAGCCGCAGCGGAAGCCGCCAGCCCAAAAGGCGAACAAGAAGGCGACACGACGAGGCTCGTCGACCTCCCCCTCGGCCAAGGGCCGGAGATCGAGATAGTCGTGCGCCTACCCCGGGGTTAATCGTTCTGAGGGGCCGCCAGCGACGGGAGACGACGAGTCCATGAGCGACATCCTTCCGAAACGCCTGCTCGCCGGGCACGAGAAGCCGACGATCCGCGTCTCACCGCTCGTGCTCGACGCCGCGGCGCTGGAGGTCTCGGCGGTCTACGCGCGTTTGGCGACCGGCGCCGAGGGACTCGGGGCCGCGCAGGTGGCGGCGCGGCTCGCGGAGCATGGTCCCAACGTGCTCGCGCGGGATCGACGGGTGACCTTTCCGCGGCTGCTGTGGAGCGCGGTACTCAATCCGCTCGTGATCCTGCTGGCCATCCTTGCGATCGTCTCGTTTTCGACGGGCGATCCGCGCGCGGGCTCGATGATGGTTCTGATGGTCGTCCTCAGCGTAGGCCTGAAGCTCTATCAAGAGGCGAAGGCCGACAGCGCCGCCGCCAAGCTAAAGGCCATGATCTCGGTGAACGCCACCGTGCTGCGCGACGGCGCGTCGCGGGAGATTCCGCTGGCGGAGCTCGTGCCCGGCGACGTCGTTCAGCTCGCGGCCGGTGACATGATTCCCGGCGACGTCCGCATCGTCCAGGCCAAGGATCTGTTCGTCACTCAGGGCTCGCTCACCGGCGAGAGCTTCCCGGTCGAGAAGCACGCCGCCGCGCCCGTCGCCGCGACGACGGCGCCGCTCGATCTGCCGACGATCGCCTTTCTGGGCACGAGCGTGGAGAGCGGCTCCGCTTCCGCGGTCGTCGTCGCGACGGGCAAGGACACCTACCTGGGCGGCATGGCCCAATCGATCTCCACGCAACCCCCGCCGACCGCCTTCGATCGCGACATCTCGAAGTTCACCTGGCTGCTCCTACGGTTCATGTTCGTGATGGTCCCGGCGGTTTTCGTCATCAACGGTTTCAGCAAGGGCAATTGGGTCGAGGCATTCTTCTTTGCGGTGGCGATCGCGGTCGGGCTGACGCCCGAGATGCTGCCCATGATCGTGACGGTGTGCCTGTCGAAGGGCGCGGTCGCGATGGGCAAGAAGAAGGTGATCGTCAAGCGGCTGAACGCGATCCAGAACCTCGGCGCGATGGACGTGCTGTGCACCGACAAGACCGGCACGCTGACGATGGACAAGGTGATCCTCGAGCGGCACTGCGACGTCGCGTTGCGCGAGAGCGACGCCGTGCTCGCCCTCGCGTATACGAACAGCCACTTCCAGACCGGCCTCAAGAACGTCCTCGATCGCGCCGTGCTGGCGCATGAGGAGACCCAAGCGCACGCTCGGATTCCGCAGATGACCAAGGTCGACGAGATCCCGTTCGACTTCGAGCGCCGGATCATGTCGGTCGTAGTCCGCACGCCCGAGGGCATGGACCTCGTCATCTCGAAGGGGGCGCCCGAGGCGATCTTTCCGCGGTGCTCGAGCTCCGAACTCGACGGCGCGCGGCTGCCGATGGACCACGCGCACATCGAGGAGCTCGTGCGCGAGTACGAGCGTCTGAGCGCGGATGGGTTTCGCGTTCTCGCCATCGCGACCAAGCAGGTGCCCCCCAAAGGAGCTGTCGTCCACGGGACGCCGTACGGTAAGAGCGACGAATCGGAGCTGATCCTCCAGGGCTACGTCGCGTTCTTCGACCCTCCGAAGGAGACGTGCGCCGCGGCCATCGCCGACCTGCGGGGCCACGGCGTGGCGGTCAAGGTCATCACGGGCGACAACGATCTCGTCGCGCGTAAGATCTGCAAGGAGGTCGGATTGCCGGTCGACGCCGTGCTGCTTGGCGCCGACGTGGAGCGCATGAGCGACACCGAGCTCGCCGAGGCGTCCGAGAAGGTCACGCTGTTCGCCCGGGTCTCGCCGGCGCACAAGCAGCGCATCATCAAGGCGCTGCAGTCGCGCGGGCACACGGTCGGGTTCATGGGCGACGGCATCAACGACGCGCCGGGCCTACACGCGGCCGACGTCGGGATCAGCGTCGACACGGCGGTCGACATCGCCAAGGCGTCGGCCGACATGATCCTCCTCGAGAAGTCTCTGCGCGTGCTCGACGAGGGCGTGCTCGAGGGTCGGAAGGTCTTCGCCAACATCAGCAAGTACGTTCGGATGGGCGCATCGAGCAACTTCGGCAACATGTTCAGTGTGCTCGGCGCCAGCGTCTTCGTGCCGTTCCTGCCGATGTTGCCGATCCAGATCCTGAGCAACAACCTCCTCTACGATATCGGCCAGACGACCATCCCGACCGACTCGGTCGACGCCGATCAGATCCAGCGGCCGCGGCCGTGGAACATCAAGGCGCTGACTCGGTTCATCGTGTTCATCGGTCCTTGCTCGTCGGTCTTCGACTACACGACGTACTTCGTGATGCTCTACCTTTTCGGATGCTGGAACGTCTCGACCCCCGCGGCCGCGATCCACAGCGCGAGCCTGTTCCAGACCGGCTGGTTCGTCGAGAGCCTGCTCACGCAGACCCTGATCATCCACGTCATTCGCACGAACAAGCTCCCGTTCGTGCAGAGCCGGGCCTCGTGGCCCGTTCTCGGGATGGGCCTGCTGATCATAGCGGTCGGCGTCGGCTTGCCGTTCTTCGCCGCCGGCCGCTACCTCGGCTTCACCCAGCTCCCGGGGCGGTACTGGCCGCTGCTGGCGCTGACGATCACTTGCTACCTGGCGCTGACCCAGGGCGTGAAGATGTTGCTGCTGCGAAGGGGGTGGATCTGAGGGTCCCGGCAGGCGCCGCAGCCGCAGGGGCAGCAACGTCAACAGCAAGTCAGAGGGCAGCAGGGCAATCAGGAACCGATGCTGCAGAGCGGATGGCCGAGCGCCCAAGTGCTCCGCGCGATGGCGATGACGGTCGCGTCGTCGTGCGATCCGCGCGTCTCGGTCGCCTTCAAGATTCCGGCGCACAGCTCCGTGAGGTTCCGCGGGGCGCCGTCGACCATCTCGATGAGAGCCTCCACGCCGAGCGCGTCCAGGTCCGTGCCGAGCGGGTCCGTGATCCCGTCGGTCACGAGCACCATCACGTCGCCGTCCGCGAGCTCGAACGGGGTGTCCAGGTAGACTTGGCCCGAGACCACGCCCAGGGGCGGGCCCGAGACGATCGCCAGCGGGTGGGTGGTCCTCGTTCGCACGACGGGTGGCAGTTGCCCGGCGACCGCGACCGCCCCGCAGCCGTGCTCTGCGTCGAGGGAGAGACAGACGGCACTCACGAAGATGTTGGGGGCCCACCCCGCCTCGATGAGAGCGTTGAGTTCCCCGAGCAGCGCCCCTGGATGGAGCCGCTTGGCGAAGTCGCGCACGAACCGGTCCAGCTCGCTGGCGAAGCGCGCGGCGTGCCTGCCGTGACCGGTGACGTCACCGAGGAGGCAGAAGATATGGCCGTCCCAAGAGGGGGCGACGATCGCGAAGTCGCCTCCGGGCTCGTCGGCGTGTCGGCGGCCGACCGCGACGTGTCCATGCTTTCCGAGATGGTCCAAGACGTGAGGCCTAGTTGCGACAGAGCCGCTTGCCGCGCTCGCCGCATCCTCTCCGGTGCCCAAGGACTTTCATTGAGCACGAGGGAGGCACACGGCGTGCCAACCACGATGCCAGGAGTGGCGTGGCTCGCGCGCGTTCCGGCGCGCGCGTGGCTCGAACCTTGCACCGCGATCCTGCGAGGAGAAGGCCAATGAACAAAGATCAGATCAAGGGAAGAGCGGAGAATCTCAAGGGGCGAGCGAAGGAGGCCGTGGGTGCCGCGACCGGCAACCGCAGGACGGAGGTCAAGGGCGCGATCGAACGAGCCAAGGGCGCGATTCAAGCGAAGGTCGGTGACGTCGAGCAGAACATCGCTCGCGAAGGCAAGAAGTCCCAGGACGAGTAAAGACGAATGACCAGGACCAGGAGGCGAGATCGCCCGCTTGTGCAGCCAGGCTTCTCGTCACCACGACAGCCACTTCGTCGTTAGCCACTTTCTGATCGCTTGCCGACGAGATCGGGCGTAGGGGTCGGCCGCCATCTTGATCGCCTGCGTCTGCGTCGGATACGGCTGATTGACGTGCGCAAGAGCGTCATGATCGAGTCCTGCGCTCATGGCGAGCGAGATCTCGTTGATGAGGTCCCCGGCATGGCTTGCGACCACCGTCGCGCCGAGAATCCTCCCGGTGCCCTCCCGGACGTGCGGCTTCACCGAAGCCCTCCTCTTCGCCATCGGTGATCGCGCGATCGATCTTGCGCATCAGCGTGAGCACCGCCGCGATCCAACCCTTCCACTTGGCCTTCACGACGGCCAGATTCGGCCATCCGGTCTCGCAAGACTTGCGCGTCTCTGCGGCAGGTCTTCGCACCGGCGCTGAATATGCGCATCGCGAGCGGTCTCCGGAGATCCGACGCGGCGGTCGATGCGCGAAACCACCTTCCTGGCGCTCCATGGCAAGTGTCTTGCACCAAAGGGGTGACATGGCCACAGCCGCTACACCATCTCGTCCCTCGGACAGCAAGCTCCACGGGCGTCGCATCCTCGTGTGCTTGGACCGCTCCGCATTCTCCGAGGTATGCGTGCCTTACGCGGTATCGTTCGCGAAGGCGTTTGGGAGCGACATTACGCTCCTGCACGTCATGCAACCTCACCAAGAGCAATCGGGGCCGCAGCCTCACGACGCCCTCAGCTGGGAAATCTCCAGGCAAGAAGCGCAAGGCTATCTCGAGAAGTTCGGGAAAGAAGCCTCGCAAGCCCTGGGGCACCCGGTCAGTGTGAGGCTCGAGCAAGGCCACCCGGCGGAGCGCATCGTCGACCTGGCGCATGAGATCGGGGCGGACCTCACCGTGCTCGGGAGCCATGGTGAAGGTGGAATCACCCCGTGGACCCTCGGGAGCACCGTCCAACAGGTTCTCGCCATCGCGCATAACTCCGTGCTCATCGCTCCGTCGTCGTCGACGGGTTCGATCGCGGTGACTCCCAGGCGCATCCTCGTTCCGCTCGACGGATCCCTGCGAAGCGAGAGCGTCCTGCCGGCTGCCACGCACCTGGCGAGCGCTCATGACGCGGACATCCTCCTCGTCCACGTGGTCCAGGAACCTCTCCCGACGCCGTTGCTACACGCGGCCGAAGGGGTGGAGCTCGCGCAGAAGCTCGCGGTGCGCGTGGAGCTTGCCGCCAAGCGGTACCTCCAGCACCTCCAGGAGCGACTGGCGCACCAGGGCACGTCCGTGCACACGCTCGTCGTTCGGCACGCGAACGAGCGTCAGTGCCTCCTCGACATTGCACGGAAGGAGCAGACCGACCTCATCATACTTTCGGCGCACGGAGCGGCCTGCGATTCGGCGCGGTCCTTCGGAAGTGTGACGACGTTCCTTCTCACCCATTCGATCGTTCCGTTGCTCGTCATTCAAGACCTCCCTGAGGGCGATCTCCACCGACCTCAGAACATCGATGCGAAGCTAGAGTCGCCTCATTTGCGAGCAAGCTACGCATCGGAGAGCGTGTGACCCCCGCACAAGACACCACCCCACACAGCGCCGCGACGCCTGAGGCCCTCGAAGTCGAGGCGCGTACCCTTGCCCAAATGCAGCGGGATCTCGAACGCGCGGCGCGGTTCATCGGGCACATCTTCGAGCCCGCCCCGGTGGCGCGCCGCCTCGAGCGCGCACGACGGCACCTCGCCGCCAGGGACTTGGGCGACGCGACGATCCAGAAGCCAGCCGAGTGGTTTCTCGACAACTACTACTTGATTCGTCGAGTCGCGCGACAGGTCGAGGACGAGCTCCCGCGCGGCTTCGTTCGTCACCTCCCGCAACTGGCATCAGGTCCCGCGAAAGGGCGGCCGCGCGTCGATGCCCTGGCGCGCGAGCTCGTCGCGACATGCGGCGTGATGTTCGACCTCGCCGCCTTGCGGCGCTTCGTCGACGCCTATCAAGAGGTGTCTCCGCTCACGATTGCCGAGCTGTGGGCCCTGCCCACGATGTTGCGCGCGATGGTGCTGCGGCACCTCCTCGAGTTTCTCCACAGGCTCCACGTACCCGTCCACGACGACAATCGTCGCTCCTCCGACCTGCGTCTTTCGGACGAGGGTAAGTTCGACTCGATCTCTGTCGACCCCGGCGTGGGCGTCGAGCGGTCGATCCGGGCGTTGCGTGTGCTCGACGCCATCGATTGGAAGGCCTTCTTCGAGAAGACCAATCGGGTCGAAGCCATCCTGCGCACCGATCCGGCGCGGGTCTACGCGCGAATGGACTTCGAGACCTGCGACTCCTACCGAAAAGTGATCGAAGCGCTCGCGTGGGCCACGGGTGGCACCGAGGAAGACGTCGCCAAGCTCGCAATCACGCTCGCACGAGAGAACACTTCGGACGAACGCCGGGGGCACGTCGGCTGCTACCTCGTCGCCGAAGGACGGGCCGCGCTGGAACAACGGCTCGGGTATCGTCCCACGGGGCTCGAACGCATCCCCCGCTTCCTCACGTCCTGGCCGACGGTTTCTTACCTCCTGCCGCTCGCGCTGCTCACCTGCCTCGCAGTTCTCGCGGTGCCCTGTTACCTCGCGCTAACTCACGAGAACGTCAGTCTCGCGTCGATCGTCGTGGCGATGTTGATTGCCGTCGTGCCGGCCTCGTCTCTGGCCGTCGCCATCCTGCAGTCCGCATTCGCACACCTACTCCCGCCCCGAACTCTACCGAAGCTCGACTTCAGGAACGGGTTGCCCAGCGACACGAAGACTCTCGTCGTGATACCGACGCTGCTCGGGAGCTCCGAGGACGTGGCAGGAATGTTACGGCAAGTCGAGCTTCACTATCTTTCGAATCCCGATCCGCAGCTTCGGTTTGCGCTGCTCACCGACGATGTCGATGCGAAGGCGCTGCTGGACGCCTCGAAGGACGGGCCGCTGCTCGAGAGAGCCTCGCAGGGAATCGCGGCGCTCAACATGAAGCACGGCAAGAACGGCCACGGTCCGTTTCACCTTCTGCATCGGAGTCCGCGCTGGAATCCATCGGAAGAACGCTTCATGGGGTGGGAGCGGAAACGAGGGAAGCTCGAGGAGCTCAATCGCCTGCTCCGCGGAGACGCGACAACGAGCTACTCCCGTCACGTCGGCGATCCCGAAGGGCTCTTGGGGATCCGATTCGTCATCACACTCGACAGCGACACGGAGCTGCCGATGGGCAGTGCACATCGGCTCGTGGGGCTTCTCGATCACCCCTTGAACCGCCCAGCCTTCGACGCCGATACGGGCCGCGTCATCGCGGGGTACACGGTCGTTCAACCTCGGATCGAGACGTCTCCTTCAAGCTCGCGCCGGACGTTGTTCTCGCGACTGTTTGCGGGCGACATCGGCTTCGACATCTATACGCACGCCTGCTCCGAGCTGTATCAGGACCTCTTCGGCACCGGGATCTATGTCGGCAAAGCGATCTACGACGTCGACGCGTTCGCGCGCAGCGTCGAAGGCTGCGTACCCGAGAACGCGCTCGTTAGCCACGACCTTTTCGAGGGGATCCAGGGACGAACTGCGCTCGCCACCGACGTCGTTCTGTTCGAAAACTACCCCGACACTTACCCGTCGTACGCTCTGCGGATGCACCGCTGGGTGCGGGGCGACTGGCAACTCGCTCCGTGGCTCCTCACCAAGGTTCCTTCCGCGCACGGGGACTTGAGTCGGAACACGCTCGTGCACATCGATCGATGGAAGATCGCCGACAACCTTCGCCGCAGCCTCACGAGCCCCTTCCTTCTCGTGCTTCTCGTCCTCGGCTGGACCTGGCTGCCGGGAAGTCCGGTGCTTTGGACGCTCGGAGCGCTCGCGCTTCTCCTGGCGCCGGCCTTGCCGGCGCTCGCGAGGGGCCGTCGCGTGCGCATCGAGCAGATGGGGCGGAGCGCTCTGGCGATCGTGTTTCTCGCGTACGAGGCGGGGGTCGTCGTCGACGCCATCTTTCGCGTGTTCGTGAGAAAGGCCATAACTCGAAAGCACCTCTTGCAATGGACGAGCGCCGCGCACACGGCGTTCGGGATCGCGACGCGGTCTCCGCGCGCCGTGTGCTGGCACATGATGACCTCGTCACCGCTTCTGGCGCTCGGGCTCACCGCGCTCGTCGCGGGTGTGCGACCGCCGGCGTTGGTCGTCGCGGCGCCTCTCCTGGCACTTTGGTTGTTGGCTCCCGAGATCGCGCTCTGGGTCGGCCAGCCCTCTCGCTTGCGCACCGAGCATGTCACTGACCGCGAGCGCCGGAAACTGCGGTTGCTCGCGCGCCGGACGTGGCGCTTCTTCGATGTTTTCGTCGGGCCGAACGACCAGTGGTTGCCAATCGACAACTACCAGGAGGAGCCGCGCGAGCAGACGGCCCATCGCACGTCCCCGACCAATATCGGTCTCGCGCTCATCGCGACGCTCTCGGCGTACGACTTTGGGTACATAGGTCCGAGCGAGCTGTCGCTCCGCGCGCGACGGGCCTTCGACAGCATCACGCGCATGCCGCACTACCAGGGGCATCTCTTCAATTGGTACGACACGAGGAACCTGCAGCCACTTCTTCCACGCTACGTCTCGACGGTCGACAGCGGGAACTTCGCGGGATGTCTCTTGGCGCTCAAGCACGGGTGCAAAGAGGTGGCAACCGCTCCCGTCGTTCGCGCCGAGGCGTGGGATGGTCTTCGCGACTCGATCGATCTTCTCGCGGAGGTCGTGGAGTCGGCACCGCGCGCCACGGTCGTATCGCTCCGGTCGATCATCGCGCGCATGGGTCAGGAGGCTCTGCGCGGACGCGACAACCTTCATGACGCCTATGCGTCGCTCCGGACCCTGTGCGAAGAGACCTCGGCCGTGCTCGATCGGGAGCTACTCGCGTTCCTGGAGACGGGCGCGCCTCGGCATGAACCCGATCTCCTGCATGCCCTGCGAACGTCGATCGATAGGCTGCACCAGCAGCTCCGGCAGATGCGACGCGAGCTCGATTCTCTGCTCCCTTGGCTCGCCCTGAAGGACGACACGGCCGCCCACGGGATCGATCTGCCGACGGAGCTTCGGCTCGATGAGATCCCGGATGTCGCGCGGCGCCACAGCGCCGCTCTCGCCGCGAAGGAAGGTGAGCGGCGCCAGCGTGGAGAGGCAGCCCCCGAGCTCGACGCCTCGGCGAAGCGGCTCGAGGAAGCGTTTCGGATCGCGGAGGTCAACGCCACTGCGCTGGCAGGAGAGCTCTTGGCGCTCGGCGCGCGCGCGGACGAGGAGGTGCGGGGGATGGACTTCAAGCTCCTCTACGACGCCGACAGGAAGCTCTTTCATATCGGCTACAACGCGACGATCGACCAGAACGATGGGCACCACTACGACCTCCTGGCATCGGAGGCACGGCTCGCGAGCTATCTGGCCATCGTGAAGCGCGACGTGCCGGAAGCCCATTGGTACGCGCTCGGCCGACCGATGACACGGGTGGCGGGCACCCCTGCTCTCTTGTCGTGGGGTGGAACGATGTTCGAGTACCTGATGCCGGGCCTCTTGATGAGGAGCCAGGAGGGTACGCTGCTGGCTAGAACGAGCGCCGCCGTCGTGGACGCCCAGATCGCGTACGCCAAGGAGAACGACGAGCCCTGGGGCATCTCGGAGTCGGCGTACGCTCGCGTCGACGCGGAGCAGACCTATCAATATCGGTCCTTCGGGGTGCCGGGGCTCGGTTTCAAACGCGGGCTCGAGGAGGATAGGGTCGTCACGCCTTATGCGTCTCTTCTGGCCATCTCGATCCGGCCGCGCGCGGTCGTCGACAACGTCCTCGCCCTCGAAAGACTGGGGATGCTCGGCACGTACGGAATGTTCGAGGCGCTCGATTTCAGGCCGGAGCGCGAGCTTGCGCGCGGGCAGCGGCAACCGTTTGCCGTCGTGCGTTCGTACATGGCGCATCACCAGGGAATGCTTCTCGTCGCGCTCGGCAACCTCTTGAACGACCGCAGCATGGTCGATCGGTTTCACGCCGACGCCTTGATCGAGACCGGCGAGGCATTGCTGAACGAGCGCGCGCCCGACGCGCCGCCCACCGAATGGCCCACCGGAGACGGCACGAAGCTCCTGCGCGCTGGCGCCGTCGAGACGGCAGCGTCCATTGCGCCCCCGACCCCATGGTCCCGCGGGCCAGAGGCCGGTCCGCAGGCATTCGTGTTGAGCAACGGTCGCCTAACCAGCTGGTTGACGGGTTCAGGTGGCGGCGGTCTCCGTTGGCAGGGGCTAGCGCTCACGCGCTACGACGTCGATGCGACACACGACGACGATGGGATCTGGCTCTACTTGCGCGACGAGGAGACCCGGCGCGTCTCGCTGGCAACTTCAGCGGAAGGCCGAACGACGTACGCGATGCACAAGGTCGACTTCCATCTCCGCGACCAGGGGATCTCTGTCCACGTCGATGTCGCGGTTGCGGCGGCCGACGACGTCGAATTGCGACAAGTCACCCTACACAACGAGACGAATCGGCCGCGGCGGTTCACGGTGACCAGCGCGGGGAGGCCTGTGCTCTTCGACGCGAGACAGGCGCCGGCGCACCCGGCATTTTCCAGCATGTTCATCGAGAGCGAACGCGTCGTCGAGCTCGACGCCCTACTCTTTGCGCGCCGCCCTCAAACGCCGGAAGAAGAGCCCGCCGTGCTGGTGCATCGCCTCGTGCGCGAGGGAACCGGGGTGACGCTGGCGGGCTGCGAAAGCGATCGAGGGGAGTTCTTCGGCCGTCCCGGGAGCCGCCAAGCTCCGAGAGCGCTGGTCACGAACGGAGGGGGTGGGCGCGGTCGCGTCGGAGCCGTGCTCGATCCGATCATGAGTCTCACGGCGCGTGTCGATCTCGCGTCGAAGGAAACGGTCGCTCTGGCCTTCGTCACCACGGTCGGTCGCTCGCGCGGCGCCGCGGTCGAGCTGGCGCGCAAGTACGGTTCGATGCACACGGTTCGTTGGGCGTTTCGTGACGCCGAACAGGACAGCCCGCGGCGGCTGCAGCGTACGAAGATCGAGCCTGCGCTCGTGCCAGTCGTTCAGCGCCTGTTCTCCGCGCTGCTATTCGCCGAACCGACCCTGCGGGTTCCGCCGAGCGCCCGGGCCGCCGCGCCGCCGTGCCAGCGTCGGCTTTGGGGTCGAGGGATCTCGGGCGACGACCCCATCGTGCTCGTGCGCGTGAACGATCCCGACGCACCACTCCTTCGCGAAGCGCTCGCCGCACAGCGATACCTTCGATCGTGCGGCGTCCGATTCGAGCTCGTCCTCGTGGACGAAAAGGCTTCGGGATACATCACCGAGGCGGCGGGGACGCTCCGAAGCATGCTCGTGGTGAACGAGGCGGAGGAATGGCTCAATCGCTCCGGCGGCGTCTTCGTCGTGGCCGCCGATCAAGTCCCCGAGAGCGAGCTGCGTCACCTCGAGGCGTGCGCGCGCGTCGTGCTGGATACGCGAGACGGCTCGCTCGCCTCGCGGCTGGAACGCGTGGCCGGGCCCCCCCCGAACCTGCCACGGTTCGAGCCCGTGCTCGTCGGCGAGGCCGCCCTGCACCCTCGACCGCGGCCGGAGTTGCTCTTCGACAACGGTACCGGCGGTTTCACCGCGGACGGTCGCGAGTACGTCGTCGAAGTCCTTCCCGGGAAGGAGCCCCCCGCGCCTTGGTGCAACGTGCTCGCCAATCCGGCGTTCGGGTGCCTCGTGAGCGAGTCGTCCCTCGGCCCGACGTGGTCGCTCAACAGCGGAGAGAATCGGCTCACACCCTGGAGAAACGATCCCGTCTTCGATACGCCCTCCGAAGCCCTCTACTTGAGGGACGAGGAGACGGCGGAAGTGTGGTCACCCACGCCACTTCCGGCCGGACAGGGGGCGTCCACGCGTGTCCGTCACGGGGCCGGATACACGACGTACGAGCGCGGGAGCCACGGGCTCGATCAAGAGCTGACGGTCTTCGTTCCGCCCGATGCGGCGCTCAAGGTCGTTCGCCTGCGATTGAAGAACACGTCTGCACGTCACCGGCGTCTCACGGCGACCTACTATGCCGAGTGGGTTCTTGGTAGCCGCCGTGAATGGCAGAGGCCCTACATCGTGTCCGAGTTCGATCGCGACCACGCGTGCCTGTTGGCGACCTGCGACTGGAACGCGGAGTTCGGCGGTCGCGTCGCGTTCCTGGCATCCAAGAACGATGCGCATGGGTTCACCGCCGATCGCACCGAATTTCTCGGTCGTCGCGGCGACTACGCGCGGCCCGAAGCGCTGGAGCGCTGGGGCCTTTCCGGCCGCGTCGATCTTGGCGCCGATCCGTGCGCGGTGATTCAGGTGCACCTGGAGCTCGCGCCCGGCCAGGAGCTGGAGACTCACTTCATTCTCGGGCAATCGTCGCATCGGGAGGAGGCGTTGCAGCTCGTGGCGCGCTTTCGCGACGGAGGGGTCGTCGAGGCGACCTGGAGGGGACTTCGCGCGTACTGGGACGACGTTCTCGGACGCGTCCGCGTCCGGACCCCCGAGCCGTCGATGGACCTGATGCTCAATCGCTGGCTTCTCTATCAAACCCTGACGTCGCGCGTGTTCGGTCGTACGGGCTTCTATCAGTCGAGCGGCGCGTTCGGGTATCGAGACCAACTTCAGGACGTGCTCGCGCTACTTCATGCTGCGCCCGAGATCGCGCGCGCGCACATCCTGGAAGCGGCCAAGCACCAATTCGAGGAAGGGGATGTTTTGCACTGGTGGCACCCACCTTCTGGTCGCGGCGTGCGAACGCGCTGCTCGGACGACCTGGCATGGCTTCCCTTCGTCACGGGCGAGTACGTCGGCGCGACTGGGGACACGGCGATCCTGGAGGAGGTCGTGCCGTTCCTCGCGGGAGAACCTCTGCGGCCGGACGAGCACGACCGGTACGCGCAATACGAAACGTCGGCGAGCTCGGCTCCACTCTTCGAGCATTGCCGAAGGGCCATCGAGCACGCGGTGACCCAGGGCGTTCACGGGCTCCCGCTCATGGGGGACGGCGACTGGAACGACGGCATGAGCCGCGTCGGTGTCAAGGGGCGTGGCGAGAGCGTCTGGCTCGGCTGGTTCTTGTGCGCAACGATGGATCGCTTTGCCGACCTGTCGATGCGCAGAGGCGACGACATCGAGGCTTCAAGGTGGCGGGCGCGCGCCGAAGCGCTGCGCGCGCGGATCAAGGACGTCGCCTGGGACGGCGCCTGGTATCTGCGGGCCTTCCACGACGACGGGTCGCTCGTGGGTTCGGCGAAGAGCCGCGAATGCCGCATCGACTCCATCGCCCAGTCGTGGGCGGTCCTTTCCAAGGACAAGAACGACGGCACGGAATCGAGGATGCGGGCAGCGGTGCGCGCGGCCGACGAGCAGCTCCTGCGCGAGGCCGATCGGCTCGTGCTCTTGTTCTGGCCGCCCTTCAACAGCCCCTTGCACGATCCGGGATACGTTCGCGCATACCCTCCCGGCGTTCGGGAAAATGGCGGCCAGTACACGCACGCCGCGACGTGGCTCGGTTTCGCGCACGCCGCGCTTGGCGACGGAGAAGACGCGGAGCGGATCTTTCGTCTGCTCAATCCCATTCTCCGCGCTCGCACCGCCCCAGACGCGGCTCGCTATCGGGTCGAACCCTACGCGCTCGCCGGAGACATCTACAGTTGTCCGCCCTGGGTGGGTCGCGGCGGATGGACCTGGTACACGGGGTCGGCAGCGTGGATGTGGCGCCTCGGTGTCGAAGCCATTCTTGGAATTCGAAAAGAAGATGGTCATCTGCGCGTCGAACCCTGCATCCCGCCAAGTTGGCCGGGTTTCGAAGCCTGGGTTCGACTGGGAGAGCGAAGCATCCACATCGTCGTCGAGAATCCCGATCGGGTGGCTTCGGGGGTCGCGACGATGACGTTGGACGGTGTGAAGCTCGAGTCGAACCGTATGTGCGTGGATCCGAACACGGTGGGCACACACGAGATCCACGTGCGCCTGGGTTCGAGCACCCCCGGTCGCCAGAACCTGCAACTCCTCGCCAGCGGGAGCTAACGCGTCGCCATGGCAGCGGGGACTACGCCAGGAACGGGAGGAGTATCTCGGGCTGCGCACGCCGCCCTCGCGGTCTCGCGTCAACGTTGCACGCGCGCTGGGCGCGTGACGCAAAACCTGCGCCGACTTCGCGGGGGGGGGGCCGGTGGCGCATGGGAGGCGCGGGATCTTGCGGGTGGTATGTGGGTTGCTTCCGTGGCAGGCATGACGGCCGCTGCGCTGACAGCCCCAACGTCGACTCGCCTCTTCCCCTGGCCGACCACCAGAATCGCGGTGCAATCGGGCCGCGGCCTGTTTCGCGAGGGCGTCAGCGAGCTGTTCCGGCAGCGCGGTTTCGAGGCGCGGGGCTACGCGAACCAGGCCGATCCGTTCAGCGCGGACAATCGGACGGCGTTGGCCCTGATTGCTGTCGTGCGGACCTTCCCTTTCGTCCACGTTGCATTTGACGTAGGGCGGGCGGACGCTGTGGCATGTCATGAGCTCGTCAGTTTCGCCGAGACAGTCCGTGCGGCTTCCCCGCGCGGCCGGAAAATTCCGATGACCAACGCTCGGTTCGGGTTGCTCTTGGGTGTGGCTGGACCTCAGCAGTTCGCTTCCTTCGACGCCACCACGGACCTCGACGGTCTTCTGACCGGGGCTCCTGCGAGAAACGGCGAAACGCGATGAGCGCCGGTACGTCCAGTCGAAGGCAGCGTCGGCGCGTGCGGGAGGTGGCCGTGACCGAGTCGGACTTTGAAACGTTTGAAGCGGTCGGCGCGCTCGTGGTCGTGCTCGACGTGGACCACCGGATCGTCTACTGGAACCAAGCTTGTTCCGACTTGACTGGCTACGCTCTGAAGGAGGTTCGCGATCGCCGGTTCTGGGAGTTCCTGCTCGTTCCAGAAGAGGTGGAGCCAGTGCGGTCCGCCCTGGCGCTCGCGCGGACCGGGGATCGCCGCAGTCGCGTCGCAAATTACTGGGTCACCAAGGCCGGAGGGCGACGCTGGATCGCCTGGTCGAATACGATGACCACGGGTCCCGATGGAGGACCCCGCTACTGCATCAAGACCGGAATCGACCGCACCGAGAGTAAGCAGGCCCAGGACAGGCTCGCCGGAATCATCGGCATCGCCGCCGACGCGATCATCTCGATCGACGACGAGCAGCGAATCACCATGTACAACCGGGGTGCCGAAACGATTTTCGGATGGTCTGCGGCGGAGGTCATGGGCAAGTCGCTCGACATTCTCATCCCCGAGCGCTTTCGGGATGTCCACCGGCAACACGTTCGCGGATTCGCGAGCGGCGAAAGGGCAGCGCGCCAGATGCGCGAGCGGATACCCGTGATCTTTGGCCTTCGGAAGAGCGGAGAAGAGTTTCCGGCGCAAGCTGCCATCTCCAAGCTCGATATCGACGGCGCCAAGCTGCTCACGGTCAGCCTGCGAGACATCACGAAGGAACAGCAGCGGGAGAGGGAGCGGCACGTCATCGCAGAACTGGGGGCAGCGCTGGCAGCCACCATCGACTACGACGAGACATTGGCATGCATCGGGCATTTGATCGTGCAGAACCTTGCGGACTTTGTCATCCTGGACGTCATCGACGGAGACGGGAAACCGCGGCCAACGAAGGTATTCCATCGAGCACCGAGCCAAAGGGCCCACTGCGAGAGTTTTGGCCGGCTGCCCCTCGACAGATGGCATGCTTCCGCTGTTACTTCCGTTGTCGAGTCGAAACAAGCGCGGTTGTTGGCCGAGGTCACTCCGCAGGATCTCGAGTCGCTGGCTCGAAACGAGGAACATCTTCGCGCGCTGCGGGCGCTCGCCCCCCGATCGCTCATGGTCGTGCCGCTCCTCGCTCGCGGGAACCTGCTTGGCACTCTCGCGTTCATCTCCTCACACCCTACCCGTCGATATGGACAACACGATCTCCGTCTGGCGGAGGACCTGGCGCAACGCGCGGCGCTGGCTATCGAGAACGCAGAGCTCTACGAAGGAGCCCGGCGCGTCAGCGATGACCTGCGCGAAGCAAACGAGCAGATGGTCAGCGCGACGATTCGCGCCCAAGAGCTGGTGGTCGCCGCGGAGGCGGCCAGGGCGCGCGCAGAGGAGAGCGAGCGCGAGCTCCGTGAGGTGGCGGAGTTCCGGGAGATCTTCATCGGCATCGTAAGCCATGACCTGCGCAATCCGATCGGGGCGATCAGCCTCTCCGCTGATTCGCTGATTCGACTCGGCGACCTGACCGAGCGACAGAGGAAGGCCGTCGAGCGCATCATCAGCAGCAGCGCGCGCGTGAACCGGATGATCCACGATTTGCTGGATCTCACCCGCGCTCGCCTCGGGGGAGGCTTCCCACTCGAACCTAGGCCCGCGGATCTGCGCGAGGTGTGCAGCCACCTCGTCGAGGAGTTCGAGGCACCGATCCAGCTGGAGCTCGAAGGCGACGTGGCCGGTAATTGGGACCCCGATCGCTTGACCGAGGCTCTTTCCAACATCGCGAGGAACGCGGTCGAGCACGCCGCTCCGGGAACGGCCGTCGTCGTCAAGGCGCGCGGCGAAGGTCCCGAAGTCGTCGTCGAGGTCGTCAACCAAGGTGACCCCATTCCACAGGACGTCCTTCCGTTCATCTTCGACCCCTTCCGCCAGGCACGGCGCAAGAGGTCAGCGACAGGGAACCTCGGTCTCGGCCTCTACATCGCAAACCAGATCGTGCGCTCGGGCCATGGCACGCTCGTGGCGTATTCAGTCGACGGTACGACGACGTTCTTGATGCGCCTGCCACGCAACCCGCCTGTGGCCGCTCAGATTCAGAGCGCATCCGCGGGCGGTGCGCAGCCCGTGCGCGGTGCGCCCGGCTCGCCGCGGTAATTGCGCGGATCACGGGGACCGGACCTGGGCAGGAACCAGTACGACCTAGATTCCACGCGCCCAACCTTCGACTTTCGGATTCGGCCCGGCGCTTGCTTGAAGTGGGCTCATGCTCTCGAATCAACCTTCCGGAACGGATCGCCAAGATCTCCCCCGGTGGCAGGAGGAAGGCGGAGCGACAAGGTCGGCCTGGGTCTTGGTGGTGGACGATGATGACGACTGTCGCGAGGCGATCGTCGAGACCTTGGAGGAAGCCGGCTATCGGGCCCTCGGCGTCGCGAGCGGCCAACGGGCCCTCGAGGCGATTCACGATGAACCATTCCTGGTGCTGGCTGATCTTCGAATGCCCGGGATGAATGGCTCCGAGCTCCTCACCGCGATGCGAGCCGAGTTGGGCTCGCGCATGCCCCCGGTGGTGTTCCTCACCGGCGCGGACCCATCGATGATCGAGAACCTCGCTGCGCCGGTCCTGTCGAAGCCGGTCGATCTCGATCAGCTCCTGAGCGTAGTCGGCCACCATTGTCCGCCCGCTCTAGCGATTCAGACCTGAGGATAGAACAGGACAAGGAGGATCAGATGTCGCACCAAGTGAACGTCGTCTCGGCTGCTCGATCGAATGAGAATTTTCGACGCGTGCTCTTCACCGGTGAGCGCAGCCAGCTCGTGGTGATGACCATTCCGCCCGGAGGCGAGATCGGCGACGAGCGCCACGATCACGTGGAGCAGACCCTCTTCTGCCTGAGCGGCAACGGAACCGCGATCCTGGACGGCGCGCGATCGCCGTTCGTCCCGGGCGACGCGGTGGTCGTCACGCCCGGCACACAGCACAACTTCCTCAACACCGGGACCGAGGCGCTGCGGATCTACACGATCTACGCGCCCGCCAACCACATCGACGGGCGGATCCACCGCACGAAAGCCGACGCGGACGCCGACCACGCCGACGAGGAGTTCGGGCACACCGTCGGGGGCTGAAGGGCCTCGCGGTCGCCGGCGTCGTGGGCGCGGCGATGTCGACGCCGCCGATCGTGGCAATCGTCGACGAGATCAGCTCAGTCCATGAGCTGACTGCGGAGGTGCGCCGTCCCGACGAGTCGCACAATCTCCAAATTCGTTTGCTGTACGTGTTTCGAGATGCGGTCCAGGTGGCGTTCGATGTTTGCGTTTCCCGGCGAGGCTTCGGCGCTATAGCGGCGGACGAGATACGCGGAGGTCTCGATCACGCCCAGCGCGTTGAGGATTCGCGCGCTCGTTTCGTTCGGGATGGAATGTAGAGGATCGAGAGGGGAGGTCGTGGACGCGCTGCCCTTCGTTCGGTCCCGATCGAAGTGTACGAGCACGACCTCCAGATCGAAGAGACGGGCGAGCGCATCCGCGATTCGCTCCCGTCTTGGTTCCAGCTTCGCCGGCCTCATCGTCGCAATCTCCGTGAGGCGTTGGCGCACACGCCCGATGACGAGAACGCAGACGACAGGCGGCAGGTTGGACCAACCCCGCATACCGGAGCGAACCCGCTCGTCGAACCACCGCCCGTCGTGGGGTCCGCGAAGCACCGCACCGAGCCAGCTCTCCAGATCGAGCCGCGACTGGCGCTCACCGTCCCCCCGTGGCGCGAGACGAGCCGCCAGGTCGCGTGCCTCGTCCAGCACAACCGACAGAGACTCCCTTTCGGTCTCTTCGAGTCCGTCGAGGGCGTCGCTCACGTCGGGGTCAAGTGCGACATGGTTCCGCATTGCGACCAGCAGCGGTTGACGATCTGAATCGACCTGCATGACCTCACCAGTCTTATGCAAGCGCGATGCCCCTCCGTACCCGCTCGCGTAGGGCGTGAGGCCTCTTCTGGCGGGACGGATTTCAGCGACCGCGAATGCGCAGTCCTTACCGATCAAGAGAGCGAGCCGCAAGAATTGCGCGGTCATGAGCTCAGCCAGGCTGTGTCTTTAGCCTTCCGGCCTGGTACGAAGGTTGCGTTGGCCCATGACCATGCAAACCCCGACTGCGAGCCTCCGAAGAGAACAAATGAGGTCAACTGCGCTGCGGATGCCTCACATCGCGGTGCTTTCTGACCAGGGCTTATATCGGGATGGGATCGTCGAGATCCTGAGGCAGCATGGTTTCAAGCGGGTCGATAGCTTCGGCGACTGCGGAAGCCTACTAGAGGCAGCCCGAGCCGCCCCGCTGGATCTTGCGCTCGTCGACCTCGCGCACGAGCGAGAGGACGCCGAGGATGTCGCGCGCCGCTTGCGGGCCATCTGGCCCGACTTGACCATCGTGGCAATCGGAACGCCGTTGCAGCTGGCGGCGAGGGCGGCAAGCGTCGATGGGTGCGTCGAGCTCCCGAACGACGGCTCGGCCCGGCTCTTTGCAATGGCGGAGGCCGTCGCCCGTCGGCATCACGGTCCGATGAAGTTCGCCGTTTCACCGGAGCTTTCGCGGCAGCGTCTGACCTGGGCGTCGCTCACGCCCCGCCAACGGCAGGTGCTTGGGCTTCTCAGTTGTGG
Organism: Pseudomonadota bacterium; assembly: GCA_017881315.1. Taxonomy (GTDB): domain Bacteria; phylum Myxococcota_A; class Polyangia; order Fen-1088; family Fen-1088; genus JADGRB01. The sequence goes on along the minus strand of JADGRB010000019.1, from coordinate 8,690 downwards.
CGTGGAAAACCCGAAGATCGCCGCATCGCTCGGCATCTCAGAGCGCGCGGTGAAGGGACACGTCGGCGGGCTGCTTGAGAAGTTCAGCGTGAACAACCGGACCGAGCTTGCGCTCATCGCGTGTCGCGCCGGATTTGCGGGGGCCTAGACGCTTCGATCTGCGATGCCGCCGGGATTGGTCGGGGTACACCTTTGTCCGTGGTGGGTTCCCCTTCGTCCATATTGAGTCTTCAGGTTCGGCAGGCTAAGTGAGGCGCCGATGGCTGACGACGCAGGGAACCGACCCCGTGCGGTCATCGCCGACGACAACCTGGACCTCGCCGAGAACATCGCCGTGCTCTCTGACCGGGCGCTGTATCGGGACGGAATCGTTGAGATCCTGAGGCAGCATGGGTTTCGTCGCGTGGACGGCTTTGCCACCTTCGCACGTCTGCTGAAGGCGGCCCGCGGTGCCGTGCTGGACCTCACATTGGTCGACCTCGCGCACGAGCAGGACGATCCGGAAGCCATCCTGACCGGGCTGCGAATAGTGCACCCCAACGCAACCGTGGTGGCGATCGGGACAACGTCTCAGCTGGCGGCGCGGGCATCTGTTGTCGACGGATGCGTGGAGCTCCCGGGCGATGGTGCAAGTCGGCTCACCGCAATAGCCGGGGCCGTCGCGCGGCAGCGCCAGGGTCCCGTCAAGTTTCCCGTTTCACCAGAGGTCGCGCGGCAGACTCGGACCTGGGCATCAGTGACGCCCCGCCAACGCCAGGTGCTGGGACTGCTCGGCTGTGGGATGGAGAACCTGAAAATCGCCGCGTCCCTCGGCATCTCGGAACGTGCGGTCAAAGTACACGTCAGCGGGCTGCTCGAGAAGTTCGGGGTGGGCAACCGGAGCGAGCTGGCGATCATTTCCTGCCGCGCTGGAGTCGCAGCTGTGTGACGGCTCGGCCCGTGGGTGGCACCGGCAAGGGTTCCCTTTGGTACATATTGAGTGTTGGCGCCCGGCGCGGTCTAGTGACCTCGCGATGCCTTCCCACGATGCCCCGAACCGGCCTCGTATCGTCATCGTCGACGACAACTTGGAGCTCGCTGAGAACATCGCCGAGATCCTAAGTTTGGATGGATACGCGAGTGAGGTTTTCGGCAGCGCCGAGGACGCGCTCCCAGCGATCAGCGAAGGCGTCGTAATCGTCGTGACCGACTATCGACTTCCGGGAATGACCGGCGCGGAGCTCGTCAAGCGGATCCGCCAGCAACACAAGCAACTACATGCAGTCGTCATCAGCGCGTACACCGACGAAAGGACCGTGAGAGCAGCGCGCGAGGCAGGCGCCCGCTTCCTGCCCAAGCCGGTAGACTTCGCGTGGCTGAGTACCTTCGTCCGAGAATTCGGATAGGAGGAGCCCACCGCGACAAAGACGTTTCGCGAATCGGTGAGCCTGCTCGCGCCCCGGCGTTTCGGAAGCTTCTGGTTCGCAAGCCTTCTCTCGAACATCGGCACCTGGGCCCAACAGGTGGCAGTGACGTGGCTGCTGCTACGGCCACCTCCCGCCCGACTATCTGAGGGCCGAGGTCGATCGCCTGGTTTTCGGCGACGCAAGCGCCGCGAGAGGCGATCGGGAGGCCATCGCAGCCACGGCCGGCGCTCCTTTTGTTACACCCTTGCTACAGGACGCCCGAAACGGCGCCCTTGGGGGCTTCGAGGCTGCCCCCGATTCTCAAGAGCTGCCGGCACTTCCGATGGAGCGGGATATCGGGTTCGAACCGACGACATTCAGCTTGGGAAGCTGACACTCTACCAACTGAGTTAATCCCGCGAGCGGAGCGATACGTTTATCGACCGCTCGGATGATGTCAAGCCCAGCATCCGTCGGGGACGGCGCGGGTGTTCGGCGCCATCGCGCACCGCGGCCAGTCACGGGGCTGAGACCCGGCCGTCGCCGGGGCGTCGTCGCGAAGCTACGTAGTTTTTGCGTCCCCGAAACGCCCCCTTGACCGAACTTCTGCGACGCTGGGTCGTCGGCTTTTCTCGCGATGTTCATCCGGTGGGATGCACGGCCGAATCGGGCAATCGAAAGGGACGGAACATTGAGCGTGCAAGCGCGTGGAAAAAACGAGGGGCCCAAGGGAAACGGCGGAGGTGCGGTTCCGGTCGCCGCCGCGGGCGCGGGCGCGCCTGCCCGGGGATTTTCGGCCCAGATCCGGGGGGCGAGCCTGTGGGACCTGGTGCAGATGGAGTGCCTCGCCCGCTCGCACCGCTCGGTCCAGGTGGTCGGCGAGGGTGGGGTTGGTTACCTCTACTTCGATCGCGGACACATCGTCCACGCGACGACGTCGCAGCGGGTGGGGGAGCCGGCGGCGCTCGAGATTCTCGGCTGGACCCATGGGTCGTTTCATTCTTGCGATCGGCCGTGGCCCGAGCACGGGACCATCGGCACCTCGCACGAGGGGCTGATTCTGCAGGCCGCGCAGGTTCGAGACGAAAGCGGGGCATCGAACCTGGTCGCCTTCCCGGCGCGCGGCGCGGCGGTCGGTGACGAGGTTACCTTCGAGGAGCTGGAGCTGACCGAGATCGAAGAGGAAGGAGAGAAGCAGATGAGAAGCCCAGGTACGGACGAAGCGGCGCCGGCGCCCAAGAGCGGCCCGAACGGCGCGCGGGCGGAGGTGGGCGTGGGCGGCGACTTTGCGGTCGTGATGCGCCTCGGCCCGAACGGCACGGTTCTCAGCAACCGGGGTGGCAGCGAGGAGCTGGCCGAGACGGTGGCCTACGCGCACCGGCTTCTGGAGCTGACGGGCGAGCTATTGGGGTTCGAGAGATTCTCGGCGATCGAGTGCAGCTTCGTCCAAGGACGCTGCATCGTCTTCGCGGAGGGCGAGGGGGAGATCGTCGCGCTTCGTCCCCGCCCGGACGCCAATTTGCAAACGTTGCGCGAGAGACTGGGCCTTTGACCGGGCGCTGACCAGCGATCACTCGGCGAACGGATCGACCCAGCCCTTGGCGACCTTGGCCTTCGCGGGCCGAGGCCTCGCGGCCGGAGCGGGCGGCGCGACCGGCGCTGGCGCACCCGCGACGGGCGCCTTGTGAACCAGCGGTTTAACCGCGGCGTGCTTGACGGGCTTGGGTGCGGCAGGCGGAGCGGTCTGCTCGACGATGGGCGCGATCGTCGGAGCGGACGTCGGGGTCGGTGCGGGCGCTGCCGCCGAGGGTGCCGCGGGCGCTGCCGCCGAGGGTGCCGCGGGCGCTGCTGCCGAGGGTGCCGCGGGCGCTGCCGCCGCGGGCGCCGCCGCCGACGGTGCCGCCGCGGCCGATGGAGGCACCGGCTGGATGACGACCGGGGCCGACGCCGCCGGGAGCGCCGGCAACGTCGTGGAGATGGGCGCTCCAGATCGCCAGAGCTTTGCGCCGAGCAGCACCCCGCCACCGCCGGCCGCCGCCAGGAGCGCCAGCACGGCGACCACCGGGGCCTGAACTTTGTAGAAGAGCCACGAGCTCTCGCTGCTCGGGGCGGCCGCGCCCGATGGAGCGGGGATCTGGATCGCGGGCATCGGGGCCAAGGTGGGGCGGGTCGCGTAGGGCGATCCGACCGGGGCCAGCCGCGCGGAGAAGGGCGAGCTCGAGGGCGCCGGTGCCTGCCCGGGACTCGGCAGAGCAAAACCGTACCCCGGGCTGGGCGTGGGGAGGCGCACGGCGCCGAAGCCGCCGTCGCGGCCGTACCCGCCGATCGGCGATCCGAGGGGCGGTGATCCGGTTGGCCGGCGGGGCGCCAGCACCGCTTCCAGCTCGGAGGACGGTTCGTCCTGATCGGCCGAGTAGGATGTGGTCGCGATCGCGTCGTCGTCGACGGAGATCGCGTTCGGGGTGTCGTGGGCGAGCTCGACGTCGTCGTCTTCCGGATCCTCGAACTCGTCGTCGAGGTCGGCCAGGTCGGAATGGGCGGACTGACCGCCCCGGTAGCTGGGGAGAGGAAGGTCGAGGGAGGGCGGCACCGACTTGCGCAGCGCCCGGTCGCGCTCGAAGCTCGCCTGCTCGGACAGCGCCGTGGTGACCTCGTCGTCGTCGTCGTCTCGGCTGGCCGCCGCGTGAATGGCGGTCTCGGCCGGCTCCACCTTGGTAGCCTCTTCCTCGTCGTCGGTGATCGACGGGCGCGCCATCATCGTGACCTCATCCTCGCCGTCGCTCGAGTCGACCCGTAAATCGATCCGATCTTCAAAATCTTCTCGGTCGGGCGGCCGCGAGACGGCGGTCACGCCCGGCAGCGGGAGAGACGGCAGCGGAAGGCCGAGCAGGGTGGGCGCACGCCGGGGCGGCGGGGTGCTCGACATCATGTTCGGGGGCATCAGCGAAGACAGCGGCGGCGGGGTCTCGGCCGCCTCGACGCTGACCTCGTCCGCCACCTCGAGAGTCGACTCTTCAGACGCCACCTCGAGAGTCGACTCTTCGGACGCCACCTCGAGCGTGGACTCCTCGGACGCCTCTACCGTGACGTCCTGGGAAGAATCCACGTCGATCTCATCAGATAGGTCTTCCAGCTCGGGGTCCGAACTGTCGGAGTGGCCGCTCGCGGCCAACCCAAGAGGGGGCTTGGTCGTCATGCCGAATACATCCTTTCGGGGAGCCTCCCGGTTTTGGGCTCCGAAATCAAGCTGACAAGGCTACACCGATCCCTTTGACAGCGAAAGGACTGCTCTCTATGGTGCCGCGCGGTGGGGAAGACCGAACGACCGCGACGTCCGGCTTTCGGCCGGCAGACGGCGCCTAGCGTCAGAACACGCGTCGGGCAATACCGGATCCCCCCCGATATCGCCTCCCGGGTGCGGGCGGGCCATCCCTGGGTCTTTCGCGACGCGCTGGGACCCCGCGGGATCTCCGAGCCGAGCGGCGCCGTGATCGATCTGCTCTCTGGAAATCGCGAGTTCGTCGCGCGGGGCTACGTCGATCGCGAGCACGCCATCGCGGTGCGGGTGCTGACCCGCGATCCGGCCGAGCGGGTGATCCCGGGGAACGGCATCGTCGCGGGGCGGTTCGCCAGGGCGGTGCAGCTCCGCTGGGTGCTGTTCGGTACCACCCGGCCGCAGGCGATGCGGGCCTTCACCGGCGAGAGCGAGGGGTTGCCCGGCGTCAACGTCGATCGCTACGGCGACTTCGTGGTCGTGCAATGGCTGTCGCCGGGGGCGCTCGCCTGGCGCGACGAGCTGATGGGCGCGATCGAGTCGGCGCTGGCGCCACGCGGGATCTACGAGCAGAGGCGCCTGCGACCGCTGGGCGGGACGACCCCCCCCGAGCCGGCGGTCCGCGCGCGCGGCGACGAGGCGCCCGTCGAATTGGTCATCGAGGATGGGGGCTGTCGTTTTGGCGTCGACGTCACGGCGCCGCTCGGTGTCGGCCTGTTCCACGACATGCGGCTCGGGTGGGCGGCGGTGGCCGCGCGCGCGGCCGAGCGGCGGGTCTTGAACCTCTTCTCGTACACGGGCGCGTTCTCGGTCCACGCCGCCAAGGCTGGCGCCGTCGAGGTCGTGGCCGTCGATCTGGCGGCCAAGGTCCACGCGCGCGCGCGCCGCAACTATGAGCTGTCGGGGCTCGATCCCGCGCGCCTCGAGACGATACCCGCCGACGCGGTGAAGACGCTGGACCGTTTCGCCGATCGCAAGCGTGTCTTCGATCTGATCGTCTGCGATCCGCCCACCTTTTCACATGGGCCGGCCGGGCAGTTCCAGGTCGCGCGCGATCTGGCGCGGCTGGCCGCCGGTAGCGCGCTGGTGCTGTCGCCCGCCGGCTTTCTGGTGTTCGCGACGAACTCGACCAAGGTCTCGGCCGCCGAGCTGGATCGCGCCCTCGCCGAGGGGGGCGCCGCCGCCGGCGTCGATCTACGGATCGTCGAGCGGGTCGGGCTGCCGCAGGATTTTCCGGTGGCGCCCGGATTTCCCGAGGGGAACTACCTCAAGGTCGCGATCGCCGCGCGGGTTTCGTAGCGCTTTTCCCCCGATAACATCGCGCTTCGGCTCACGATTTTCAGCCTCGGCGGCGACGACTTCGGTTGCAATGGCGGGGCGGGGCTTCTAGACTTCCCTCATATTATTGCCGTGCTTCTTCTGGGGAGGAGGGGTGCGGAGAAAGCGCGGACTGATGGGAATTACGGTGAACTGGAGTGATCTGGAGATCGCCTTCGAGCGAAATTCTCCGGATCAGGAGAGCTTCCTCGACCTCGAGAACGGTGATCTGCTCTCGATCGTCGAGGGGGAGCCGGATGCGGCGGCGCGGCGGGCGCGCGTGGCGGGGAATCCGGAGCGCTACCTGCGCGTCGATCCGGCGTCGTCGCGCGAGCAGTACCGGTGGATGGAGAGGTTCGTCACCTCGGTGGCCGATCTGGCGCTGCGCGAGCGGCTGCTGATCGCGATCGACGGCAAGGGGGCCTTCCGGCGTTTCAAGGACGTGCTGTTGGCTTTTCCGGCCGAACGCGAGCGCTGGTTCGCGTACCGGTCGGAGCTGCTCCACTTTCACATCCAGACCTGGCTCGACCACATGAAGATCGAGGTGGCCAACGTTCCGCCCTGGGGACACGTGGCGCAGCCGGCCGAGCTGGTAGAGGTGGCACGCGCCATCCCGTCCGGCGAGGCGCCGGGCGAGATCTTGCGGCGGCAGGCACGCGAGCTCCTCGACGAAATTCCGGCGGCCGAGCTTCCGCCGGCGCTCGCGTTTCTCGAATTCCTTCGCGACCGCGCTCCGAGCTCGCTGCTCGGCGCCGAGCTGCCCGAGCGCCACCGGCCCACTCTCGACGACGATGACGACGACGACGACGACATCGAACCGGCGCTGAGCGCGCGATAACCTTGCGGAGCCAGATCGCGGGCATCTAGATCGCGTGGGGGAGAACGAGCTTTGCTCGTTCGAGCCCTTCGCGGGAGGGTTTGGGAACCCTCCCAGGGTTCCCATCTAGATCAACCCTCGGCGACGGACTTCTTCGGCGCCGCGACGTCGTCCGAACGGGCAGGCGGCGTCCAGATCCAGCCGTCGCGCAAGCGCGTCTCGTCATCTCGCTGTCCCGCGCCCTGCGGGAGGGCCCAGCCGTCCCGCGCCCAGAGGAAGCCGGTGAAGGCGCAGATGACCGCCTCGAAGAGATGGTCGCTCTGGATGCAGAGCTCCCGCCAGACGCCCGGACCGAAGCGCAGCTCGTCGGCGAGCGCCTCCAGAATGCGCGCGCGCGTCTCGCGCTCGCGCAGGTGCTTCTTGAACGGCGTGCCGAGACCGAGCGCCGCCAGCGTCGCTTTGGGATAGGCCTCGATGAGGTTTTCGTTGAGGCGAAATCGATCGGCGAGCGCGCGCATGAGGTGCGCGGCTCGCGCCGCCAGCGGCCCGGTTCCTTGACCGAGACCCTCGCGCGCCACGATCCCCACCCGGTTCGAAAGGTAGACCTCCGTCGTGCGCTGCGTGTACGGCGTGATCGAAGGCTTGCCCCGTCGCGCGTCGCGCCCGCGTAGCTCGTCGGTCTCGGCCGCCAGCGCGCGCATCTCGACGACCGCCGGATCGACACAGGCGGCCTGACCCGGGCAGACCGGCACCAGGCATCGCAAACAGGGGGGAAGCGTCAGCGGGGCATCGACGCAGAGGAGCGTCTCGTCGCCATACTGGCGAATCGTGTCCAGCAGCGCGGCATCGTAAAACGGAAGCGCGCCATTGCGGGGCGCCATGTCGACCACCGTCGCCGCGCTGCCGTCGACGCGCAGCGTGGCGAGCGCGGTCGTTTTTCCCTTGCCCCCGCCGAGGTCGATCCCGAGCACGTGGACGAAACTGCGCGATTGCACGCCTTGGTCAGCGTGCTGGATCCCGTTACCACCGTCAACCGCTCTCTTGCCCCATTTCCAGAACGGCTCTCGACGGCTCTGTTGCCTTTGACTTGGCGCCGTCCACTTCGTATTCTTCCTGCGAACCACGCCGGGACCGGCATTTTGCCGGCCTGGACGGAGGCTTCGAAATGCGTCGCACGCTCTTCAAGTCGAAGATTCACCGCGCGACCGTCACCCAGGCCGACCTCGACTACGAAGGCTCGGTGACGATCGACGCCGCCCTCATGCGCGCAGCCGACATGCTGCCGTACGAGAAGGTGCACATCTGGAACCGCACCAACGGCGCCCGTCTCGAGACCTACGCGCTGGAGGGGCCGGCGGGATCGGGCGTCATCTGCGTCAACGGCGCCGCCGCGCACCTCGCGCACCCGGGCGACGTGGTCATCATCGCGACGTTCGCCGAGGCCAACGACGAAGCCGAGGCGCGCGCCTGGACCCCGAAGGTCGTTCACGTCGACGCCCAGAACCATATCGTCCCCGTCGAGGGCGAGATCCCGGGCCCGCAACGCCGACTGAAGCGCGTCTGACGGACGCCCGACCATGTCGCGCATCGACGCCCTGCGGACGTTCATTGCCGGCCACCCGGGCGATCCGTTTCCGCGCTACGCGCTGGCGCTCGAATACAAGAACGGGGATCGACTGACGGAGGCGCGCGACGAGTTCGCGGCGCTCATGCGCGATCACGCCGACTACGTCGCCGCCTATCTGCACGCCGGCAATACCCACCTGGCGCTCGGCGATCGAACCGCGGCGCGCGAGACCTTCGCCCGCGGCGTCGAGGCCTCCATTCGTCGCGCCGACAGCCACGCCCAGGGCGAGCTCGAATCGGCGCTGGCGATGGTGAGCGGACCGTAGTCCGG
>JADGRB010000477.1 GCA_017881315.1 Pseudomonadota bacterium | reverse complement strand
GCACGACCGGCGCGGCTGGCACGACCGGCGCGGCTGGCACGACCGGCGCGGCCGGCACGACGGGCGCGGGCGGCATGAGCCAGAACGAGACTGCTTGCGGCCAATGCGAGCTCGCCAGCAGCGATGGAAACTGCGATCCGGCCTTCCTGTCGCAGGACGGCAGCGGCGTTCCCTTCGGCTGCGATTCGCTCCCGACCGCGGGACAGATCACGGCTTGCAAGAACCTGCTCACTTGCATCAACGCCAACAACTGCGCCACCAACGGCACCGGAACCACGGCCGGCGACAACGCGGCCGAGGGTTGCTACTGCGGGCCGGCGCCTGAAACCGCCGCGAACTGCAACGGCGGCACGGGTGTCGTCGGGAAGTGCGTCGCGCAGTTCCACGCCGCGGCTCTGGCCGACGGCGCTGTCGACCCCCGCGCAGCGAGCCTGACCGCCACTTCGACCGAGGGAGCTTTCGCGAGCTTCATCGGCGTGGCGTCGTTCGACCCGACCACCGCGGTCGGCATGGCGGACAACATCAAGGACTGCGCCATCCACTCGGTCTGCACCGCCTGCAACAGCCTGTAGTCGAAAAGACCGCGCTGAGCTAGTCAGCTCAGGCGCCGGCGAGAGGCCGGCGGATCAAGGGCGCACTTCCTTCGGGGGGTGCGCCCTTTTTCTTTTTAAAAGCTGCCTTTCTGTTGCCGACGGTCTGCGTGACCACGAGCTCGTTCGCGGTCGAGGCGCTTCGCGCCTACGTGGCGCAAAGTCATGTGGCGACAACTGGCGGGTCGCAACCGAGGTGGCCGATGCGGGCTTCGTCGAGGGAGGCGGCTCGCGGCGGGCTACGCGGCTCCGTGAGCCCCGGTCCAACTCGCCTCGCGACGCTCGCTGGTCCCTGGTCGCGGGGCGCGCCGTCTCAATTCTGAATCTGAACCGGGCCGATGTCGTACGTCGCGCTCACCCAGCCATCGCACAGGACAGCCTGGACGTCGACCGGGCCAGGAGGCCACTGCGACGCATCGAAGTTGACCGCGAACGAGCCCGGACGGTTCATCGGAAACGCGAAGCCATTGGCTTCGATGACGCCGATGACGGAATCGCCATCGGGATCGTCGATGATCGCCGTGAAGGCGAGCTGACCCTTTGCCAGGAAGGGGAGCTGGCTGACCTCGACCGTCGGTGGTCGGTTGGTCGTCGGAGGCGGTCCCTTGACCGGTTGGCCAGCCCACAGCTTCAGGGTCTGGACCTCGAAGTCCGGAAGCGCGGGGCTGGGTTGGGGCGGCATCCGGGGCCATTTGGCGCCGCCTTGCGGAACCACGTCTGCGCTGATCTGGATCGAAGACGCTGGCGATCCGGCCAGTGTCACGGTGGGATCCATCGCCAGCGCCGCATGGCCACAGACGGCTGCGGTCACGTCATAGAAATCGAAGCGGAAAGGATAGGCGGGGTTGGCCATCTCGCCGGCCGTCCAGCCATGGCAGCTGTTGCACTCCCCGCGGAGGATAGGCTCCACGTCCGCCCAGGTGGGATTTGCGGGCACGGAGGCACCCGAACCGCAGCCGGGTCCAGCCAGCAGGCCGAGCAGGATGAACAGCGACGATCGCGGCGACATGCTCGCTTCTCCTAGTCACCCGCGATCGAGTTCCGAGCGCCGGCTCTGACGGGAATCTGTGCCTCTATGCGAGCGGCGGCGACCGGGGCGTCATTGCACGAAAGGCCGGTCCGGCATGCGCCGTTCAGGATCCACCGCTCAACCAGCTCTATGTCGGCTTCAGGCAGCGGACGATCGGGCGGCATTCGCGGGGCGTTGCGCGCGCGAAGCATGTCGACGACACGCGAACCGGCCGGATCGTAGGGGGTGACGAGCGGGCGAAGCTGCTGCTCGCAGACGAAAGTGCCGTTGATCGTGGCGCACGGGACGCCCGCGGGAGGCGACACGCCCCCGTCGGTCACCACCACCCAGACCCAGAGACCGGTGAGACTCGTATAGCCGTTGTCGGGCGTGGAGAAATCCAGGCCCGAGACCGCCGCGGCCGGGCTGTGGCAGCTGGTGGTGGCGCAGTTCGGTTGGAAAAGGGCGGGAGAGATGTAGGCCCACTCGGCCGGTCGGTTGTCGACCGATCCACAGCCACTCGCGCCAAGCACGGCCACCCACGCGGCCAGCCCAGCCCGGCGAAGCGCAGGCCTCGAATGAAGGGCGGGCTTCGAAAGCAGCGCGGTCTTCAAGGCGGCCCACCCACGACCGCTCGCGTATATCAGCCCCCCCCCGCCGCCACTGTGACGAGTGGGTCACAGTTGGCGCCTCAAGTGCTCGGCCATCCCGCCGAGGAGAGACCTCAAGGGGAGAAAAGGAGACGGTTGTGGCCCAAGCAACGACCGGTGAGTGGGGCAAATATTACGCGACGGCCGAGCAGAGACGGGCCCTCCAAGGCGGAGATCCGCTCAAGCGCTGCCTCGAGCGGCACGCCCGATGGCAGCGCTGCCTCTTTGCCGGTTCCAGCCTGGCCCTGGCGGCGCTGGTCACGGCTTTCTGCGTCGTTCTGATGCGCTGAGGCGGGCGGCCGGCGGCTGCCGCGGCCGCCCAATTTGCAGGTTCAGGCCGCCTGCGCCACCGCCGCGCTGGTCGCTTCCACGTCGATGCTGATCGACACCTTCTCGCCCAGGGCCAGCCCGCCGTGGTCGAGCGCCTGATTGAAGGTGATGCCGAAGTCCTTGCGGTCGATGGTCGCGGTCACCGTGAACCCGGTGCGCTCGAATCCCCAGGGATCCCGGACGCTGCCCCCGCGTTCGACGTCCAGGACGACCGGGCGGGTCACGCCGTGGATGGTCAGATCGCCCGCCACGCGCAGGCGGTCGTCGCCGTTCTTCTCGACGGCCGTGCTCTTGAACGTGAGGTACGGGAACTTCTCGACGTCGAAGAAGTCCGCCGAGCGGAGATGTTCGTCCCGCTTGGGTTCCGAGGTGTCGACGCTGGCGGCGTCGATCTGGACCTCCACGGACGACGCGCCCAGATTGGCTTCGTCGATCAGCAGCGTCCCGTTCCACTTGTTGAAGCGTCCGCGGACCTTCGAGACCAGCAGGTGACGGACCGAAAAACCGACGTTCGAATGCGTAAAATCGAGATCCCATTTTGTGGTGGCCATGTCGTCTTTCTCCTCGTGTGTGCGCGGTGGGCTGCGGCCCCGAAGCGCGTTGCATTGACAGATTCAAATATTTCGATGTATCGAATGAAAAAGGGTTACACCCTCGGGCCGGGGCGCCCGTGGGCCT
>JADGRB010000476.1 GCA_017881315.1 Pseudomonadota bacterium | reverse complement strand
ACGAGTCTCCTGCATCTCCGGCTTCCACTCACAACCGCCGGTTCAAAGCGCTCATGAGCGCCTATGTCCCGGACTGACGGCGGCCATGAGAATCTCCCCGTAGGCGGCCATCGAAACTCCCCACTGACGGCCACCGGATCTCCCCATGGGTGGCCATCGGATCTCCCCACGACGACCGTTCTGTCCTGAGTGGCCTGTAGCTCCCCGCGCTTCGTCAACGAAGCGCTTCGAGGAGGCGGGCTTGAAGAAAGCAGAGGAAGTCATGGAGATTCTGGAGGCGTTTGATTTGACGGGTTCGTTGCGTGGCGCGGCGGATCTGGCTGGCTGTGATCACAAGACGGTCGCGCACTGGGTCGCGGCCCGGGACGCTGCTGGTGGCGGGCTGTTGGCGCCGGCACGGCCGCGGCCGATGGTCGACCGGTTCGCGGCGAAGATCGAGGAGCTGGTCGAGCGTTCGCAGGGGAAGATCCGGGCGGATAAGGCGCACGAGACGCTGGTCGCGATGGGGTATCAGGGGTCGGAGCGCACGACGCGCCGGGCCGTTGCTGAGGGTAAGCGTCGCTGGCGTCAGGGGCATGGGCGGCGGTATCGGCCGTGGATCCCGGAGCCGGGGTTGTGGATGCAGTGGGACTATGGCGACGGGCCGATCGTGGATGGTCGCTGCACGGTGTTGTTCTGCGCGTGGTTGGCTTGGTCGCGGTTTCGGGTCGTGTTGCCGTTGTGGGATAAGACGATGCCGAGCGTGGTGATCGGGCTGGATCGGGCGCTGAGAACGTTCGGGTCCGCGCCCACGTATGCGTTGACTGACAACGAGAAGACCGTGAGCGTTGATCAGGTGTGCGGGATCGCGGTCCGCAACCCGCAGATCGTGAGTGTCGGCCGTCATTACGGCCTGACGGTCGCGACGTGCGTGCCGGCGGACCCGGAATCGAAGGGTGGTTCAGAGGCGACGGTGCGGATCGCGAAGGCGGACCTGGTCCCGACCGATCACAACCTGAGGGCGGCGTATCGGGACTTCGCCGAGTTGGAGGCGGAGTGCGAGCGGTTCTGCGAGCGGGTCAACGCCCGCGAGCACCGGGTCACGCGCCGGGCGCCGGCGGTGATGCTTTTAGAGGAGCGCGACCGGTTGCATCCGCTGCCGAAGGTGCCGCACACGGTGTGCTTCGGGCAGACGCGCAAGGTCGACAGGCAGTCAACGATCAGTGTCGGCAGCGCGGTCTACTCGGTCCCGAGCCGGCTGGTGGAGGAGCGTGTGTGGGCCAGGACGCATGGTTCGGAGCTGATCGTCGTGCATGTCGATTCGCCGGAGGGGCCGCGCGAGGTCGCCCGGCATGAGCTGACGACACCGGGGAGCCCGAGCATCAAGGATGAGCACTATCCGCCCCGGCCGGCGGGTGCGCTTGAGCGCATACCCCGGGCCCGTTCGCGTGAGGAGCGGGAGTTCCTCACGCTCGGTGCCGGTGCTGAGCAATGGCTGATCCGGGCGGCCGCCGCGGGCGCGACGCGGGTCAGGCGAAAGATGGCCGAGGCGGTCGACCTGGCAAAGCTCCACGGTGGCGAGCAGGTCGAGCACGCGCTCAGGGTATGCGCTGACGCGGGCCGGTTCGGTGAGGGCGATCTCGCGGCGATCCTCGCGTATCAGCGGTCCGGGACGGTGATCCCGTTCCCCGCCCGTGCCTTGGAGGAGCAATCACTGCAGCGCTCCACCAGCAGCTGGGAGGGGTTCGGGCGATGAGCGGCTATCGGTGTGATGTGGAGGCGCTCGCGGGCCCAAGCCGCGAGCGGATCCTGTATGGCGCCCGGCAGCTGCTGGTGCGTCTGCGGTTGTTTGACGGGCCCGGCGCAGTTGACGATCACGGCCGCGCGTCTGCTCTGCCGGACGCGTATACCGACCTGCGGCCCGAGCAGGCGCGGCAGCTCGCGTCCGAGCTGCTCCAGGCCGCACAGGACGCCGAGCGGCGGACATTGCGGGCGAACTCGTGGAAGGAGACGGTGCGATGAGCGATTACCGCGACAGCATCCATTGCCGGATCGATCCCGAGCAGCTCTCACGTCCGGACGGCGGTGATCCGGTGCAGGAGATCAGCGTGATCATGACCGACGATCACCAGTCAGGTCCCTTCAGGGATCGCTGCTGGCTGCCGCCGGCGATCGTCACGCTCACTCCCCACGACGCGCGTCGGGTCGCGCTCGAGCTGTTCCGGTTGGCCAAGGAAGCGGAGCGGATCGGGGAGGAGCGATGACGGTCAAGCCGCCCGCCCCACCACCGTTGCCAGCCGAGCTCGAGGCGCTGCTGCGGCGGCTCCGGCTGCCGTATGTCCGCCGCGCGGCAGCGGAGGTGCTCGCGACCGCCAACTCGCAGCGCTGGGAGCACTCAGAGGTGCTGCGCGTGCTGCTCTGCGAAGAGGCCGCCGGTCGCGACCAGGCGACGATCACCACGCGCCGGCGTGCTTCGGGGCTGCCGGCCGGCAAGACGTTCGACGCGTGGGAACCGGCTGCCTCAGCGATCCCGAAACCCACCCAGCAGGCGCTCCGCACGCTGGAATGGATCGACCGCGCAGAGGTGCTGGTCGTGTGCGGTCCGTCCGGGACCGGGAAGAGCCACTTCGTCGAGGCGCTCGGACACCTCGCGATCGACAACGGCAAGACCGTCGCGTGGCACACGCTCGAGACGCTCGCCGAGCTGCTGCGCCGCCACCGCGCGGACGACACCGTCACCAAGGCGATCGGCAAACTGATCCGCGCTGATCTGCTGGTGATCGATGACGTTGGCCTGCTCCCGGTCTCCCCGGACGCGGCCGAGGCGCTGTTCCGAGTGATCGACGCCGCGTATGAGAAACGATCGCTTGCGATCAGCTCCAACATCCACCCCTCCGGGTTCGACGAGCTGATGCCCAAAACACTCGCGACAGCGACCGTCGACCGGCTCCTGCACCACGCGCACGTGCTGATCACCGACGGCACCGACAGCTACCGGCTCGCGCAAGCGACCGCCGGCAAAGGGGTGAAGCCCCTGACCTGACGGACCTAAAGCGACATCGACGCGGCGCCTCGCCCTCCGGGCTCGGCCCCGCGACGATGGTCGCTCACCCCCACCTGGTCATGGGGAGAACTCATGGCCACCAGTGGGGAGAAAAGATGGCCGTACTTGGGGAGAAACAGATGGCCATTGACAGTGACGCTCAAGGACGGCGAGGAGCGAGAACTGGCTCGGTGGGGACACGGTGCGGGGAAGCTGCCGGAAGCGCTCGCCGCCCCGATCTGG
>JADGRB010000212.1 GCA_017881315.1 Pseudomonadota bacterium | reverse complement strand
CGGCGGCCTCGCTGTCGGATTCGAAGATCGCGTGGACGGCCGGAAGATCGGCCGGCGTGAAGCGCCCGACCTCCGCGTGGTAGTCGCCGATCTCGATGGTCGCGACGGCGCCGGTCGCGCGCGCGGGCGCCAGCGCCGCCAGCAGGCGAGCTTCGAACCCCGCGGGAGAGGAGCCGCCGTGGACGCGCAGCCGCAGATGCGGCCGGCGCCCGGGGCCGTCGACGTAGCGCAGGAAGAACCACGCGTCGATCTCTCCGGCGTGTTGCGCCTGTCGGATGGCGGGGACGATCGCTGCCGCGAGGAGCTCGTCTTGCCGGCCTGGCGTCCCGAACAGCTTGAAGGTGCGCCAGCCGGGGAGGGGGGGCGCCTCGCGCGGCGGCGGGACCCGCCCGACGCCGACCGTGTCCGGGTCCGGCGGCGGAGCATCGTCGATCACCGCCACCACCGCTTCGATCCGCCGGCCGTCGCGATCGACGACCGCGTCGAGCGGTGGCCAGATCTCGAAGATGCGCTCGCCCTCGGCCAGACTGGCCAGCTCGGCGCGCGCGTCCGGCGCCGAAAGATCGACGGGGAGGAGCTGGTCCCCCTCGCCGACCTGCACGAACCGCGGCACCCGCGCTGCGCGGCGCCAGCGCGACAGCGCCGCGCGCCCGCCGCTGCCCCGCAGCGCCTGCGGCAGCCGCCAGCTGGCGGGCGCGATCACGAACCCGTCCAGGACCAGGCGCGGAATGAACGCCAGGTCGGCGAGCGGACCGGGCGAAAACGCCCAGGGCGCATGCTGACGTTGCAGGCTCCAGCCGGCCAGCAGGCGGATGATTCCCGCGGGGGCCGTCGAGGATCGCACCCGCGCCAGCGGGGACGGGACGATCGGCGCGCCGGTGCCCCGCGTGCGCAGCGCCGGCGCTGTCGGAGCGGCCGGATCCGCGAGGAGCTCGAGATCGCACGGGGCCAGATCGCCTTCGGCGTCACTCCAGCGGGTCAGCGCCAGCGTGCGGGGCCGAACCTTCGGGTGCGCGCAGAGATCGGCGAGCGCGGTCGAAGGCGCGAAGGCGACGTCGAGCCGCTCCTGGTCCGGTCGGGCCCGGCGCTCGGCGGCCGCGATCTCGGCGCAGGCCTCTTCGAGGGGCGCGCCGAGCGCGTGGGCGAAGCGCCCGAACGAGGCGCCGGCTGGCGCGTGGAGGCCGAGCAACCAGCCCGCGCCCGGTTGCCCGCCCGGTCGCCGGCGCGTCGGCGCGACGAACAGCTCGGCCGTCGCCGGCAGGGGCGGGAGCGCGTGATCCGCGAGCGCCGCCGAGAGCGCGCCCGGATCGAGCACGGCCTCCATCTGCCTTCCGCGGGCGGCGTTCGCGATGGCGTCGACCAGCAGCGCCAGCAACGCCGGCGATGGGTTGGCGGGCGCCGCCGGATCCTCGACCTGCTGCTCCCCCGCGGCCAGATCGACGCCGTAGTCGCCGGCCGCGAGCGCCGCCAGGTCGAACGCCCCCGCGCCGAAGATCTCGGTGGAGGCGTCCAGCGCGTCCGCGATCGCGCGCGACGCGAAGCGCTCGGCGGCGGGCGGCGTCAGGGCCTCCTGCAGGCGGACCAGGAGGGGCACGAGTCGGGCGGCCCGCTCGACCGCCGCCCGTTCCAGCCGCGGCACCCTGCGCGGGCGATGAACGAGGACCGCGTGGATGTCGCGCTCGCTCTGTCCGGGAAGCGCGGACAGAGCGGCGCGCCCCCGCCCGAGATCTCCCTCGGTGAGCGCGGCGAGCGCCGTCTCCAGCAGGCGCGCCCCGTCCGTCCAGCCGATCGCCGCCAGTCGATCGCGCAGGCGCTCGCCGGGCGCGGCCCCCACCAAGGGCGGCGCCAGATCGGTCTGCAGGAGCCCGTCGTCGATCAGCACCAGCAGGAGCTCGTCTGCGTCCGCGTCGTCGTCGCCCCGGGCGAGCGCTCTGACCTCGGGCCAGGGCGCCCAGCCCCCCGTCAGCTCGAGGATCGCCCGCAATCGGTCGTCGAGGTCGGCGGTGTGCGTCTCCCCAGTGGGATCGCCAGGTCCAACCCAGTGTACGGTCGCGCCGCCGCGCACGACCGACGGCGCAGATCGCAGGCGGACCCGCTCGCGGACGGCCGGTTCATCAAGAAGCGCGCGGGCCAACGCATCCAAGCGCGCCCAGCTCGGCGCCAGATGGGCGACCGGCGTTCCGGTCGCAAGGTCGGTCGTCCGCCCGAGCGTCCCCACGCATACCCCGGCCCAAAGACCGCTGGGTGTCGGGCGAAACGCCGCCCGCCGCGCGTAGCGCACCATCGCGCGGTCGCGGGACAAGCCGGCTGCCGCGCCTGCCAGGGCCGGGCTGGCGATCTCGACGGCCGCGGCGCCGAGCGGATGCGCCGCGAGCGCACGCCGCGCGCGCGCCAGCGCGGCCACCGGCAAGAGCGGCGCCCGCAACAACACCCGCGACAGCGGCACATACACGCCGCGACACTACCGCGACCTCGAAGTCGTGTCCGGTCGCTCGATGATTCGGGGTGGCCCGCCGCGGCGGCGTTACATCTGGACGGCGATATTGAAGACGCCATTCGAGAGGGTTTTGGTGCCAGAGGGGGTGAGACTGATCACCGCCTCGAACGTCCCCATCAGCGAAGGTCCACCGACTTTCCCCACTTGCGTCACCACCACCTTGCAACTCTGGTCCGTGATGTCGAAGCCTGTACCGTTGGCGCGGCTGATCGTCACCGTTTGCCCACTGGCGAGCTGGTTGCAGTCGAATGTCTGGGGAGCAAACGGAGAGGCTGCACCCAGTATGATCGTCACCGAGCCTGCCGCGACCTGTGTCAGGCCGTCGATCCGAAATGAATCGACTCCGTTTGATGACGTCAGCGTCGCGTCCGCGCCGAACGGTGTGACCGAGATGCCGTCCTCCAGCCAACTCATCTGTGCGCCGCTGGGGCTTCCACCGCCGCCGCTGCTGCAATTGAGCGATGAGCCGATCGCGAACACAACCGCACCTGCCAGGAATCTCCTCATGGACACCTCCGTACGTCCCTACTTCTGAATCAGTTGTAGGGGCTGGCCTCGGGAGGTCGCGTCACGTCGACGTTGGGCGAGGGGGGACGGGTCGGATCGTTGATGTTGTCGTTGGGCGCCGTCTCTTCCTGAATGCGGCCGATGCTCACGGCGTCGAGGTTGTCGCCCAGACAGCCATCGACCTGGGCGTTCAGCTCGCCCACGCGCTCGTGCGCCTGGTTGATCACGCTGAACTGCTCCCGCATGACCAGCTCCGCGGTCTTGAACGTGCGAAGCGTGAGGAAGCGCGGCTGGGCGACGTTGATGACCGCCTTGATCTGCGCCAGCTTGTCGTCGATGCAGGTCATGCGAATGATGTCGCGCGAGTGGTAGGCGAGGATTCGCACGTCCTCCGCGTGCTCCATCGCGGCCCGCATCTCCTTGTCGTAGGCCTGCGCGAGGTCGATCATCTGGTCGGCGCTGTACGCCCCCACCTGGTGGCGCTCCGCCTGGCCGGCCTTCACCAGCTGCCCCTCGTTCACTTCCTGCGCGAGGATCACCTGGCCGACGTCGGCGGGCGCGGGGGGCGCCGTCGCCAGATCGGCCGCGTAGACGCCGCCCGCCAGACCGGTGAGCACGATGCTGACCTTCAAGATCCTGCCCCGCATATCCAGGACCATCGGCGGGGTCGGCTCGCAAATTGAGCCTATTTAACCGTCAGTTATTTGACGAGGGCGTCAGGGCATCCGACAGCTCTCGGCCCCGGCGGCCGGGAGGTAGCAGCTGTTGGTGTAGTCGATGACCATCCGGTCGGTATTGAACCGCCAACCGAGCGTGCGGATGGTGCGCTTCATTCGCTCGACCCAGCCCCGCGGCACGCCGTCGTCATCCCGGTCGTAGTAGAGCGGGATGATCCGATTTTCGAGCGTCTCGTAGAGCGACTGCGCGTCGCGCCGGTCCTGCTCCTCGACGTTGACGTGCGTGATGCCGTCTCCGATCGCGAAGCCGTTGAGCCCGTCGTAGGCTTCGGCCCACCAGCCGTCCAGCACCGAGAAATTGAGGCCGCCGTTGAGCAGCACCTTCTGGCCGCTGGTGCCACTCGCCTCCTGGGGGCGGCGCGGGTTGTTCAGCCACACGTCGACGCTCTGGACCAGATGGCGCCCAACGTTGATGTCGTAGTCCTCGATGAACAGCACGTTCATCTTCAAATCGCCGACGATGGCCGACTCGTGCACCTGGCGCAGGATTTCCTGTCCCGGACGATCGGCGGGATGCGCCTTTCCCGAGAAGACCAACTGGACGGGTCGCTTCGAATCGGTGAGCAGGCGGGTGAGCCGCTGGATGTCGCTGAAGATGAGGTTGGCGCGCTTGTAGGTCGCGAACCGGCGCGCGAAGCCGATCGTCAACGCCTCGGGGTCGAGGGCGGTCTCGGCCGCGCGAACGAACTCGTCGGGGTAGTCGTTGCGCCGGCGCTGCTCGGAGACCCGCCGCCGCACGAACTTGACCAGCGCGGCCTTGAGCCCCCGGTGCGTCGACCAGAGCTCCGCGTCGGGCACGCCGTCGATGCGGGCCCACATGTGCGGGTCGGCCAGGTGGTCGCGCCAGTCGGCGCCGAGGTGCTTCGAATAGAGATCCTGCATCGCGGGCGCCAGCCAGGTCCGGACGTGGACGCCGTTCGTGATGTGACCGACCGGAACTTCGTCCTCGCGGTGGTGCGGCCAGAGCACCTGCCACGACTTGCGGGTGATGCGCCCGTGCAGCGCGGAGACGCCATTTGCATAGCGCGACATCTTGAACGCGAGCACCGTCATGCAGAGCGCCTCGCGGTTGTCTTCCGGGCGGATGCGGCCGAGCCCCAGAAACTCCGGCTGCGACAGCCCCAGCGAGCGGCGCAGAGGCTCCAGGTGATCGTCGACCAGCTCCGGCGGGAAGCGGTCATGTCCCGCGTCGACCGGCGTGTGGGTGGTGAAGACCGTGTTCTGGGCGACCTCCTGCGCGCAGGTGCGAAAATCGGCGCCGGTCAGCTCCATGAGGAGGCGCGCGTACTCGAGCGTCGCGAAGGCGCTGTGCCCTTCGTTGAGGTGCAGGCCGCCCCAGTGGACGCCGGCGGCCCGCAGCGCGCGCACGCCCCCCACGCCGAGCAAGAGCTCCTGGCGGATCCGGATCCGCTGATCGCCGAAATAGAGGCGGGCGGCGAGCTGGCGGTTCTCCTCGGAGTTTCCTTCGACGTCGGTGTCGAGCAGCAGGAGGCGGTTGCGCCCGACCGCGATCTCCCAGACCTGCGCGCGCAGCGTCTCGCGCGAGAGCGGCACCTCGATGATGATCCGCTTGCCGCTCGGATCGACCGCCGGCTGCGCGGGGAGCAGCTCCGCCGGCGAACGGACATACTCGGCGTGTTGCCAGCCGTCGCGGCCGATGTGCTGCCGGAAATACGACTCGCGGTAGAAGAGACCCACCGCCACCAGCGGCAGCCCCAGATCGGAGGCGCTCTTGAGATGGTCGCCGGCCAGGACGCCCAGACCGCCCGAGTAGATCGGGAGCGACTCGTGGATGCCGAACTCCGCCGAAAAATAGGCGACCGGGCGCACGCGCAACGGTCCGGCGTTGAGCGAGGCCCAGGTGCGGGTCGCGCTCAGGTACTCGCGCAGCTCGCGGTAGGCGCTGTCGACGCGGGCGCGCAGGCCCGCGTCCTGGCCCAGGCTCTCGAATCGGTCGGGCCCGAAGCCGGAGAGCACCGAGACGGGGTTGTGGTTCGCCGCCCGGAACCCCTCGGGGTCGAGATCGCGGAACAGCTTGATGATGTGCGGGTTCCAGGCCCACCATAAATTGACGGAGAGATCGGTCAGCTGGCTCTTGAGCTTCTCGCCTGGTGTCATCGCCGGTGGACTATAACCGGTTTTCCGCGGCGCTCACCGCCGGGAAAATGGTTATAGTTGCGCGCCGCGATCCGGCGACGAAAACATGGACGGACAGCAAAGGTTCATCGCGCTGGTCATGGCCGGCGGCAAGGGCTCACGGCTCTTTCCGCTCACGCTCGACCGGGCCAAGCCCGCCGTTCCCTTCGGCGGCCGTTACCGGATCATCGACTTCGTGCTGTCGAACCTGGCGAACTCCGGGGTGCGATCGATCTACGTGCTCACGCAGTACAAATCACAGTCGCTCGCCGAGCACGTGCAGCGGACCTGGGGCGGGCGCAGCTCGTACGACGCCTTCGTGACCGTGGTGCCGGCGCAGATGCGGATGGGCGAGTCCTGGTACCGGGGCACCGCCGATTCGGTGTTCCAGAACCTGCACCTCATCGAGGAGTACCGGGCCGACGCGGTGCTGGTCTTCGGCGCCGACCACATCTACAAGATGAACATCCGGCAGATCACCGATTTTCATCTGCAGAAGGGCGCCCTGGCCACCATTGCCTGCCTGCCGATCAAGAAATCGGAGGCCAGCCAGTTCGGCATCGTCGAGGTGGATGAAGACTGGCGGGTGGTCGGCTTCCAGGAGAAACCCGATCACGACCCGGTCACCATTCCGGGTGATCCGGAGCATTGCCTGGGCTCGATGGGGAACTACGTGTTCGCGCCCGGGCCGCTCATCGAGGAGCTCCGGGCCGACGCCGAGCGCGAGTCGCACCACGACTTCGGTCGCAACATCCTGCCCGCCATGGTTCCGTCGAAGAAGGTGTTCGCCTACAACTTCGGCCTCAACCGGATCCGCGGCGTCTCCGACGAGGTCGAGAATGCCTACTGGCGCGACGTCGGGACCATCGACGCCTACTACGAGGCCAACATGGATCTCAAGAACGTGGTGCCGAGCCTGAATCTCTACAACTGGGACTGGCCGATCGTGACGGCCAACTACCCCGATCCTCCGGCCAAGCTGGTGTTCGACGAGGAGACCCGGCGCGGGATCGCGCTGCAGTCGATCCTCTCGGGCGGCTGCATCGTCGCGGGCGGATTCGTCAAGGATTCGATCCTGGGGCGAAACGTCTTCGTCGACGCCGGCGCGCGCGTCGAGGCGGCGATCCTGTTCGACAACGTCTACGTCGGTCGGGGCGCGCACGTGAGCCGCGCCATCATCGACAAGAACGTGCGGGTCCCGGAGGCCGATCACATCGGGCACGATCTGGCGCGCGACTCGCTCCGGCACACGGTGAGCGAAGGCGGGATCACCGTGGTGCAGAAGGCAAAAGACACGTTGCTCACTCGGGCCCGTAATTTCTAGTGTCCTCGTCGCTGCCGATCGCGCTGGTCATTCACGGGCATTTCTACCAGCCGCCCCGCGAGAATCCCTGGACCGACGAGGTGCCGCGCGAGCCGTCGGCGGCGCCCCACCACGACTGGAACGCGCGCATCCACGCCGAGAGCTACCGCGCCAACGCCTTCGCCCGCATCCACGCCGGGGACGGACGCATCGAGGCGATCGTCAACGGCTACGAACGGCTCTCGTTCAACTTCGGGCCCACGCTGGCGCGCTGGATCGGCCGCCACGATCCGCCCACCGAGGCGCGGCTGCGCGCGGCGGACGCCGAGCAAAGAAAGCGACTGGGGGCGGGCGGCGCCGTGGCCCAGGCGTATGCGCACCCCATCGTGCCCCTCTGCGACGCCGCCGATCGGCGCACGCAGCTGCTCTGGGGCCTGCACGACTTTCGGCGCCGGTTCGGCCGGCCGGCCGACGGGCTCTGGTTGCCCGAGACGGCGGTCTCGCCGGCGACGCTCGCGACGTTGATCGACCTCGGCGTCAAGTACACCATCCTGGCGCCCGAGCAGATCGATGGCGTGCGCGACGCGGCGGGCTCCTCTAAAGAAGGCCCCTGGCAGAAGGTCGATCGCGACACCCTCGACACCGGCCGCGCCTACCTCTGGCGTCACCCCGACGGGTCCGGGCGGACGATCGCGCTGGCGGTGTTCGACGGCGCGCTGTCGCGGGCGGTCGCGTTCGGCGAAGCCTCCAGCCGGGCCGAGAGCCTGCTCGACGCCGTGCGCACCTCCGCCGAGGGCTCCAAGGTCGTGGGGCAGCGGTTGGTGCTGTGCGCCTCCGACGGTGAGCTCTGGGGTCACCACAAGAAGTTCGCCGATCTGACGCTCTCCTTCGCGACGCACGTCGAGGCGGGGCGGCGCGGGATCGACGTCACCAACCTGGGCGCCTATCTGGCGCGACATCCGCCGACCTGGGAAGCGCGCCTTTCGCCCGGTCCGGACGGGGAGGGGACCGCCTGGAGCTGTGCGCACGGGCTCGGTCGCTGGCAGAGCGACTGCGGGTGCAACATGGACGGCTCCTCGGGCTGGAACCAGGCCTGGCGCGGGCCGCTGCGCCGCGGCCTCGATCTGATTCGCGACGCCGCGGGCGCCTTCTATGAAGACGCCGCCAGCGAGCTCTTCTGGGACCCCTGGGGAGCGCGCGACGACTACGGCGCGGTGGTCGACGATCCCCGGCCGGTGCGCGATCGCGCGCTCGCGGCCTACGGGCGGCCGGCGCTGGCGGCGGGGGGGGAGCGGACGCGCACGCGGGCGCGCCTGCTGCTGGAGCTGCAGCGCGCGACGCTGCTCATGTACGCGAGCTGCGGCTGGTTCTTCGACGACATCGCGGGGCTCGAAGCGTCGCTGATCCTCCGGATCGGCGCGCACGCGCTGGATCTGCTGCACGAGGCCGGCGGGAGACCGCCGCTGCCGGAGGTGCTCGACGCGCTGGCCGAGGGGCGAAGCAACCGCCGCGAGGCCGGCAGCGGCGCCGACGTCTT
>JADGRB010000211.1 GCA_017881315.1 Pseudomonadota bacterium | reverse complement strand
GTCAGCCGCCCGCGCAGCCCGTGCGCGCCGAAGGCCCCCAGCGCCACCGCCGAGAACCCCAGCGCGCCGGCCAGCCCGATCCCGCCGCGCTTCACGTCGACTGGCTCTGGCTGTCGCGCGAGAGCCCCAGCGCGCGCATCTTCTTGTGCAGGTTGGTGCGCTCGATGCCGAGCAGCGTCGCCGTCCGCGAGATGTTCCAGCCGTTTTCGTCGAGCTTGATCCGGATGTACTCGCGCTCCATGTGGTCGCGGAACTCGCGCAGCGGCAGCGCGCGCGCCTCGGCGGGCAGCTCGACCCGCGGCAACATCGCCGGCGCGTCGGTCGATTCGCGTCGCTTGCGGGCGACCTCCGCCACGATCTCCTCGGGTAGATCGCCGACGCCGATGCTCTCCTCGGACAGGATCACGAGCCGCTCGATCACGTTGCGCAGCTCGCGCACGTTGCCCGGCCAGGGATAGGCCGACAGCATCGCCACCGCCTCGTCGGAGATGACCTTGACCTTCATGCCGTTCTCGCGGCAGGCGAGCTCGACGAACGCCGCCGAGAGGAGCGGCACGTCGTCGGCTCGATCGCGCAGCGGCGGCGCCCGCAGGGGCACCACGTTGAGCCGAAAGTAGAGATCCTCGCGAAACTCGCCGGCCGCGACCGCCGCCTGCAGGTCCCGGTTGGTGGCGGCGATCACCCGCACGTCCACCTTGAGCGCCTGCTCGCCCCCCACCCGCGAGAACTCGCCCGACTGCAGGACGCGCAACACCTTGGCCTGCGCCGACGAGATCATGTCGCCCACCTCGTCGAGGAAAATCGTCCCGCCGTCGGCGATCTCGAACAGGCCGCGCTTGCGAGCCGTCGCGCCCGTGAAAGCGCCGCGCTCGTGGCCGAACAGCTCCGACTCGATCAGCTCTTTCGGAATGGCGGCGCAGTTGACCTTCACGAACGGCTTGTCTGCGAGCGCGCTGGCGCGATGCAGGGCCCGCGCGATCAGCTCCTTGCCGGTGCCCGACTCGCCGGTGATGAGCACGCGGGTCCGGGTCGGCGCCACCTTGGCGATCTGGGCGAAGAGCGCCGTGATCGCCGCGCTCCGGCCCACCATCTCGAAGCGCTCCTCCGCCATCGCGCGGAGCCCTTCCACCTCGCGCGCCATCGCGCGCCGCTCGAGCGCGTTGCGCAGCGCCACCATCAGCCGCTCGCGATCGAGCGGCTTTTCGATCAGGTCGTAGGCGCCCGCCTTGGTCGCGCGCACGGCGTCGGCCAGCGTCGCGTGTCCCGAGATCATGATGATGGTCGGCTGCGTTTCCTGGTTCTTGAGCTTGCTGATCCGCTCGATCGTGTCGAGCCCCGAGATCCCCGGAAGCTGCACGTCCAGCAAGAGCACGTCGGCGGCCACCTCGGGCAGCCGCGCCAGCGCCTCCTCGCCGCTCGACGCCTCCTCGACCGTGAACCCCTCCCCCTCCAGCACCATCCGCACCGTGCGCCGGATGTTCTTTTCGTCGTCGACGATGAAGATCGTGGAAGGCATCGTGAACCGAACCCTAACAGGGTTCGCGACCTGCCGCGATGGGATCGCAGCCCCGGATCCGGAGGCCGCCGTCAGCCCAGCGGGAGGACCGCGACTTCGTCGCCCGGGGTCACGCCGAGCACCTGGCGGATCTCCGCCGACAGCGCCACGGCTTCCCCGCTCCCCTGCCGAGGCGGCGGGCCGATCACCTGCACGGCGACGAACCGAGGGGCGGCCGGCTGTTCCCGCGCGACCAGCCAGCTCTGCGGCGGAGCATTCGCCGGTTTCGATTCCGTCGACCCTTTCGGCGCCGCCGCGACCACTCGGGCGACGCGCGTCGCGCGCACCAGCGTGATGTCGTCGGTCTTGGCGTGAAAATGCGGTCCGCCGTCGAACGGGTCAATCCGATGCGCGAAGGAGAATCCCACCTCCAGCAGCAGCTTCTCGACCCCCTTGGTGTCCGGGCCGACCTGGCCGATCAGGGCCTGAACGTGCGGGGGCAGCAGCGTGAGGTAGATGGGATCCTGCGGGAAGAGCGTGCGGATGAACTCCTTGTTCACCTGCGAGAGGCGATCGGCCTCCTGATAGGTGAGGCCGGTGAACTTCCGCCCCAGCGATTCCCAGAGCAGGCTGGTTCCGTCCGGCTCGAGCGGCGGCATCAGCTCCGACAGCACCTCGTCGCGAAACAGGTTCCGGTGGCGCGCCAGATAGAGAAAGCGCACGGACGCCAGCTGGCGTCCCAGCCGTTCGGGGCGGCGCCGAAACTCCGGACGCAGCACCAGACCCCCGACCTCCGTGAGGCCCTTGTAGTTGTAGCCAATCCGGAGCACCCGGTGCGCGAAGTGGCGGTCCAGCGTCTCGCTGTAGCGTTCTTCTTCGAGCACGTCGAAGAAGACGTGCGGCGCCCGCCGGCTGCCATGCTGCGCGAACATCATCGACGTCCCCACCACCTCGCCGCTGTCTGCGTCGGCGGCGACGAACACGAAGCAGCGATCCCCGACCGGCAGCTCGCCCGCGAACGAGGCCCGCGAGCGCTCGATGATCGCCGCCAGCGCCTCGCGATCGTCGGGCAGGTTCACCGAATCCAGGTGGACGGCCGCCCGCTGAAGATCGTCCAGATCGGTGGGCGCGATGTCGCGGAGCAGGAACATGGTCGGCGATAGGCCGCGTATGCGGTGGGAAGACAGCCTCAGTGCAGATGTCGCTCGACCGAGCCGGCGGCGTCGGCGAAGAGGGCGCCGATCAGCTCCGGCAGACCGCTCGGCGCGATGGTCCGCCGCGGAAGGACCGCGGTGTAGTCGATGACGTTGATCGGCGGCCGTCCCTCCTGCGCGTCGCGCGTGTTCTCGCGCGCCAGCCAGTCGAGCACCCGCGGCAGCGCATGCACCGACGCCAGGTGCGTGTCATGCATCAAGAGGATCCCGCGCCCCTTCAAGCCGCCGAGCTTGTTGGTGAGGTAGGCGAACACCGCGTCCTCGTTATCGCTCTTCCAGTCCTGCGGATCGATGTTCCAGCCGATGTCCGGGAGCTCGCGGGCCGCCAGCGCCGCCTCCAGGCTGTGGCAGAACGCGCCGTACGGCGAGCGGAACAGCAGGGGCCGTACGCCGGTCGTCTGAGCGATGAGCTCGGTGTTCCCGTCGATCTCGGTCGCCTGCTCGGTTGGGTTGTGGCAGAGATCGTGGTGGTTCATGGTGTGGTTCGCGACCAGGTGACCGTGCGCGGCTATCTTGCGGACCAGATCCCGCCGCGCCACGTCCTCGGGACGCTGCCCCGTGAGCCGCCAGCCGGTGACGAAGAAGATCGCCTTCAGGCCGCGGCGGTCGAGCTCTTCTAGAATGAGCGGTGTGCCGCGCAGATCCGGGCCGTCGTCGAACGAGAGCAGCAGCTCACGCGGCGCGGTGGCGGGATGAAAGGCGGTATGCGCGCCGTGGCCGGGCGAGATGAGCGGGACCGCTTCGGCGATGGAGTCTGCCGAGGCCATCGGGCGGCTTCTCGGGAGCCCCCTCGGGCGGGCCCGGATCACGCTGGGCGCATCGCTGCCGCCACCCAGCGCGGGGACCAAAAGCGGCACCAGGAGGGCCGATAGCGCAGTGAGCCGACGAGCCACCAGCATGAGATCTTAGCGAAATCATCGGCGGTTCGCGAACGGACCCTAAGCGGGCCGCCCCGGTTCAAAAGGGGATGTCGTCGTCGGAAGCCGGGGCGCTCGGGCCCGCATCCGGGTCTTCGGCCGGCCCGGAGTCGCCGCGACCGGAGAATCCGCCCGATTTTCCGCCACTGCCGCGGCCTTCGCCCCCCCCGGCGCCGGCGCCACCGCCGCTGCCCAGGAAGACGACGCGATCGGCCACGATGTCGGTGGCGTAGTGCTTTTGTCCGTCCTTGTCGTACGTCCGGGTCTGGAGTCGACCCTCGACGTAAACCGATCGGCCCTTCGACAGGTACTTATTGCAATTCTCTGCTTGGTCTCCCCAGACCGTCACCCGGTGCCACTCGGTCTTCTCCTGCTTCTGGCCCGACTTGTCCTTGTAGACGTCGGTGGTGGCGATCCGCAGGTTGCACAGAGGGCGACTGGAGGGCGTGTACTTCAGCTCCGGATCCGCGCCCAGGTTCCCGATCAGAATGACCTTGTTTACGCTTCCCATCGAATCCTCCTTGTACCACGGGTCATCGGTCGCGTGGGGCGACGGTTGCTGCTAGTTTCGATGAATGTTCGCGCTGGTGCTGGGGCTGGTCGTCGGATCGTCCGCCGCGCCGGCGCCCAGCTCGATGAGCTCCGATCTCGGCCGGGGGTTCGCGGCCTATCGCTCGGGCGCCTACCACGACGCCGCTCGGCTTCTGCGTGGCGCGCTCGACAAAGGGCACAACCAGGACTGGGCCGCATTTCTGCTGGGCGAGAGCGAGTTTTACCAGGGCGACTACCGCGCCGCCCGTGGTGCCTTCGAGCGTGCGGCGCACGCGCACGGCGGACGGCCGGCCGAGATGGCGCCGTTCCGCCTGGCCGACTGTCTGTGGATGGAGGGCGATCACGCGGGGGCGGCGAAGGCCTACGCGCGCCTGTCGAAGAAGGTGACACCGGCGCTGGGCGACGCCGCGCTCGGGCGCTTCCGGATCGCCGAGGAGGGCGCGGCGCGCGATCCGGCCGGGGCCCGCCGGCAATTCTTGGCGATCGCGCGCGATTTTCCCGCCCACCCGCTGGCCGACGAAGCCCTGCGACGCGCGGCCGCACAGGCACCCTCGGGAGCGCCCGCCCCGACGACCTCGACCGTCCCGAACCCTGCGACGCCGAGCCCCACGCCCGCGACTCCCCCGCCTCCTCCCACCGAGCTGAGCGCCGCCGATCGACTGGGCCGCGCCGAGGCCCTGACCAAGGATCGCCACTGGGACGAAGCGCTGGCTGAGCTCGGCAAGCTGCCCGCGACGCTGCCGCCCGAACAGGCCGCCGAGCGCGACTATCAGATCGGGATGACCAAGTTCCACATGCGTCGGGACTACGCCAAGGCGGGTGAGATGCTGTTGGCGGCCGTCCCGCACCTGCCGGGCGACAAGGCGGCCTCGGCCGCGTTCCATGGCGCCCGGGCGCTGTCGCGCGCCGATCGCGACGACGAGGCGATCGTCGGGTATCGCAAGGTCATCGCCCAATTTCCCCGTTCGCGGTTCGCGGCCGAGGCGCAATATCTGTCCGGCTGGCTCGACTACAACCGCGGGCGTTTTCGCGAAAGCCTCCCCGCCCTGCAGGCGACGCTCGATCATTTCGGCAACAGCGCCTTCGCCGACGACGCCGCCTGGTGCCTGGCCTTCGCCCACTACCTGCTCGGCGACGCCGCGGAGGCGGAGGCTGGCCTGGAACGCTACGCGCGGCTGCCCGCGACCGGCATCACCTCCGACGAGCGGACCGATCGGGTCGCCTACTGGCGCGCGCGCATGCGCGACAAGCTCGGCAAGGCCGGCAAGACCGGCCAAACCGGATCGACGGACGAAGCCCTCGACGGTTACCAGAAGCTGGTCCGCCGCGCACCGCTGTCCTTCTACGGCCTGCTCGCCGGCGCGCGACTCAAGGAAGCGGGGCATCCCGAACCGATCGCGCTTCCGGCCAAGAAGACGACCGCCGTCGCGCCCGCGCAACCCGAGCGGGATCCCGCGGTGGCGCGGGCCGAGGAGCTGATCCGGGCCGGGATGGACGCGGAGGCCGGCGACGAAATCGAGCGGGCCGAAAAAGAGATCTTGAAGCGCGCCGGCGGCGACAAGGCGGCCACCTGGCTGCTGGGCCTCTATCGCCGCGCCAGCGACTTCCACCGCGCTTACCACTTCGCCGAGACGCACGGGGCGGCGGCGCTGGCGGCCGATCCGCACGCCGACAGTGGCGTGCGAGCGTTCTGGGAGGCGGCGTTCCCGCGCGCCTACGCGCCGCTGGTCGATGCCTACGGACCACCGGCGGGCAATCCGGACCTCTACCTCTACGCGATCATGCGCAAGGAATCGGGGTTCGATCCGCACGACGTCTCCTACGCCGACGCGCGCGGCCTCCTGCAGATGATCCCGCCGACCAGTGCCCGGATCGCCGCCACCACCGGCGAGCCGTTCTTTCCCGATCAGCTCTACGACCCCACCGTGAACATCCGGCTGGGCGCGCTCTATATCGGCTCGCTGTTCAAGAAGTTCGGTGGCGAGGTGGCGCTGGCCGCGGGGGCGTATAACGCCGGCCCCCGCGCCATGGGCCGCTGGTGCCAGCAGCACGCCGGACACCCCACCGACGAGTTCGTCGAGCTGATCGCCTTCGCACAGACCCGGGAGTACGCCAAGCGCGTCACCAGCCTGTACGCGAAATACCGCTTCCTCTACGGGCCCACCCCCTTCGAGATTCCGCTCAGCCTCGATACCAAGGTGGCCGCAGGCGGGCCGGATTACTAGGTCGTATACTCCCGTCATGGCGAAGTTTCGCGGGACGGTTCGCAAGAATGACCTCGAGGGCGGACACTGGCAGCTCGAGGCCGACGATGGCACGGCCTACGTCCTGGAGGGCGCCCTGCAAGGCATCGAACAGGACGGCGCCAAGGTCGAAATCGACGGCGCGGTCGACAAGAACGCGATGGGATTCGCGATGACCGGCCCCATACTGCGGGTCAAGAGCGGGAAGAAGGTCTAGGCCGGCCGAAAGGTCGGGAAGGGGAGATGGCGATGTCGAGGAAAAGAATGCTGCTCTGTGCGCTGGTTGCCTGCGGTAGCGCCACCCGCGCCGAGGCGGCGATCCGGCGGGTCCCGGAGATCTATCGAACGATCCAGGCGGCGGTGGACGCGTCCCGCCCAGGCGACGTCGTCGACGTTGGTCCCGGCAGCTACTGCGGCGCGACCATCGACGTTCGCGTCGAATTGATCGGACACCAGACGGCCATCGTCGGTTGCGACGCGGGTCCGATCCTGTTCGGCGAGCTGCGGACCGGTTTCTACCTACCCGGCGCCGGAGGGATCAGCGGAGCCAGCGGTACGCACATCGAAGGCTTCCTCTTCGATGGCCGCGGCATTTCGGACGACAACCTCGAACCGTTGGCCCTGGGGGTGTTCGCGCGCTTCGCGAACGACGTGCGGGTCGAACGCAACCTCTTCCTGGGCGGGGTCCAGGCGATCACCAACACGGCCGGCGATCGCTGGAGGATCTCGGGGAACCGAATCGATGCCTTGACGCTGTTCGACTGCGCGGACGGCGCGCTCTGCGCGGGCGGGGACGGCATCGTCATCCAGATCGCCCACGACGACATCGCGGCGCCCGGCGGTCCGGCGGCCGAGGTCAACCGGCCGCAGGGAAACATCGTGGTCGACAACCACGTGGGCGGTGCGATCCCGGACGGCTTCGACGAGTTCTCGATGGTCGGGATCTTCGTCTTCGCGGCGGACAACACGCTCATCGCGCGCAACCGCCTGGCGATCCCCGACAATCCGGCCGCCGACGCGTCGGGCGACGGCGTGCTGATCTCGAACGAGTGCTGCGGCGAGCCCGCCCTCACGCCGGGCGCCCGCAACACGGTGGTCATCGAAAACGACGGCCGAGCCAGCCAGTTCGCGGTCGTGGTCGAGGGAACCGGCGGCGCCAACACCGCGGGCCTCTTTCTGCGCGACGATCCGGGCACCGTGATGGTCGAGGGACAGCTGATCGTCAGCACCGGCGGTGGGCGCTTCACCCGCAACCACCGCGGCTTCCGGCGGGCGTTCTTCTAGCCGCGGCCTCACGCGCGTTCCGGCGATGGAGACCGTTCACCAGGCCACCCGCCGATACGAAGATTGGCTGGGAGGATTCATGCCGCTCGTGCACGCCGATCTGGAGGCGAAGCATGGCCGCATGCGCCTCGCGCCCTTCCGCTTCATGCGCGCGACGTTCTACCGGTGGTGCCAGCTCTGGCGCGCCGGCGCGGGCGATCTGGCGCGGGCCGCGCCGGTCACGGCGGTGGGCGACCTGCACCTCGAGAACTTCGGCACCTGGCGGGACGCGGACGGCCGCCTCGTCTGGGGCATCAACGACTTCGACGAGACGACCACCCTGCCCTGGACCCAGGACCTGGTGCGCCTCGCGGTGAGCGCGCACGTGGCCGTGCGGGACGAGCACATCGCCATCCGGCGGCGCACGGCCTGTGACGCCATCCTGGACGGTTACCGCGACGGCCTCGAGGCGGGGGGACGACCGTTCGTGCTCGAGGAGTCACACGGCTGGCTCCGTCGAATGACCACCGGCGAGCCACGCCACGCGACAGCTTTCTGGAAACGGATGACCGCGCTCGAAACCGCGCCCGATGTCGATCCCACGGCAGCCGCGGCCATCGTCGAGGCGATGCCGGCGCGCAACCTCCAGGTGCGCCACACCCGCCGCGTGACCGGCTTGGGATGCCTCGGGCGCCCACGCTTCGTCGGGATCGCCGAATGGCGTGGCGGCAAGGTCGCCCGCGAGGCCAAGGCGATGGCCCCCTCGGCCTGGCACTGGGCCTGCGGGCGGCGCGCGGGGGCTGGCGACGCGTACGCCAAGGTCATCACGCGCGCGATCCGCGTCCCCGATCCCACCGTGCGGGTCGTGGACGGTTGGTTGGTGCGTCGCCTCGCGCCCCACTGCACGCGCATCGAGCTCGATGAGCTGCCGTCGATCCGCGACGAGGCGCGGCTGCTCTACGCCATGGGGTTCGAGACGGCCAACGTGCACCTCGGAACGCCGGAAGCGGGCCGGCTCATCCAAAAGGAGCTGGGG
>JADGRB010000475.1 GCA_017881315.1 Pseudomonadota bacterium | reverse complement strand
GCACGACCTCGACATCCCGGTCTTGATCATGACGGGCACGCCCGACGTTTCGACCGCGGTGCGGGCCATGGAATACGGCGCCCTCCGATATCTCATCAAGCCGGTCGTGCCTTCCGAGCTTCTGCCGGTGGTCGATTACGCCGTGCAGATGTGCCAGATGGCGCGGGTCAAGCGCGAGGCGTTGCGGCTGGTCGGAGACGCCAACAAGTTCGTCGGCGATCGCGCCGGGCTGGAGGCCACCTTCGAGCGAGCGCTCGCCGGGATCTGGATGGCCTATCAGCCGATCGTCGTGTGGTCGGAAAAGAAGGTCTACGCCTACGAAGCGCTCTTGCGCAGCGGCGAGCCCAAGCTGGGGAACCCGGGCCTGTTGCTGGCGGCCGCCGAGACCCTGGGACGCCTGCCCGACCTGGGGCGCACGATCCGGAAGGCGGTTGCGGGCGTGGCGGCCGAGGTCACGGGGTTCAAGCTGTTCGTCAACCTGCACACCCTCGACCTGCGAGACGAGACGCTCTTCTCGGCGGAGGCTCCGCTCTCGGCGTTCGCCCGGAATATCGTCCTCGAGATCACCGAGCGCGCCTCCCTCGACAACATCGCGGATCTGCAGACGCGGCTCAAGATCCTCCGCGACATGGGTTACCACATCGCCCTCGACGATCTGGGGGCGGGATACGCGGGGCTCACCAGCCTCGCCCAGCTTCAACCCGAGGTGGTCAAGATCGACATGTCCTTGGTGCGCGACGTGGACAAGAGCGCCACCAAGCAAAAGCTGGTCGGGAGCATGGCGACGCTGTCGAAGGAGATGGGCATGCTGGTCGTCGTCGAGGGGGTCGAAACCACCGGAGAGCGCAATACTCTGGTGCGCCTCGGTTGCGATCTCTTCCAGGGCTACCTGTTCGCCAAGCCGGGCCGGCCGTTCCCGCCGGTCGCCTGGTAACGTCACTGCGCGCGGCTGTCGATCATAGGCAGGCGCGGAGCACGCGCGGGTGCCCGTCAGGGAGGGCAGGCGATCGGGCTCGTCGAGACCACCACGTCGTCGATCCAGAACGTGCGCGGATCGTCGGTCTGGTACGACTCCCAGCCCAGCGACAGCCGGTCGAAGGTGGGCGCGGTCCACGGGAAACTGGCCGGCTGGTGCACGCACCCCTGGCCCACGCCCGGCACGGTCAGGCTGTCGATCGGCTGGCCGTCGAGCCACAGCCGCATGGTGTTGGCGCTGCCGTCGAATTGCCATTCCACGCACGACCAGACGCCGACCGGCACGACCTTCCCGGCCGAGTGAAACCAGCAATCGCTGGACGGTCCGGTGCCCGAGTACGAATCGGGCGTGTCGTAATTGGCCATCAGCTGACTTCCCGCCGCGATGGGGAGCTGGCCGCCGTAACGGACCTGCGCGTGGTAGCTCTGGCCGGGGACCACGCCGCTGCCCTGGATCATGGTCCAGTGCACCGACGCGGTGGGCGCCGCCTCGAGCTTGAACATCATGCGGCCATAGAACGCGTTGCCCGTCACGGGGAACACGCTGGTCAAGACGATGAACGCGCTCTGGAAGGTGGCGGTGCCGGGGGTGGTGAATCGAACGGCTTGCGACCCCGAGCGGTGCTCTGCGGTGTCGATCGCGATCGTGGCGGTGTTGGTTTGCGCCGTCCATTTTCCGTCGGGCGGGCGTCCCGCCGTGTAGCTTTCGAAGTCGTCGCAGTAAAGCGCGGTCGCGCAGGCGGGATCACCGCCTCCGCCGCCGGAGCCGCCCGTGGTTCCGCCGGCGCTGGTTCCGCCGGAGCCGCCCGTGCCGGAGCCGCCCGTGGTCGCGCCGGCGCCCGCCGCACCAGGGCCGCCCGCGCCGCCCGCGCCGCCGCCAACACCGCCCTTGTGGCAGCCGAGCGTGCCGAGCGATTGCAGGGCCCCCAGCGCCGCGAGGAGGATCGCCGTCCTCGAATGGCCGCCCGCGAGGCGCGGGGGGAAGAAGTACGAAAGCCGGCGCATGCCTACCATCGGTGTAACACGGGCACGGCACGGCATGGATAAGAACGGGGTGGGGCTCGCGCAGAGGCCCGACCATCCTTACCCTTTCTTGATGATGCTCGATACGTCGAATGGTTCGGCCCAGGATTTCGGCGGGCGACCTCACCGCATGCTCACGGTTTGCGGCGCGACGGACGTGGGTTCGGAGCGCGAAAACAACCAAGACACCTTCGTCATCGCCGATCTGGAATCCGGCCGGATGAGTCGGCCCTGCATCCGGACCGACATCTGGGTCTCCCGGCCGGGGGTGCTCATGCTGGTCTGCGACGGCATGGGTGGGCGGGCGGCGGGCGAGGTGGCGGCGGAGCTCGCCGCCTCCTCCATCAAGGACGACCTTCAGGCCGAGGGGGAGAATGTGGGCCAATCCCCCGTCCAGGCGTTGACGCGCGCGATCGTTGGGGCCAACAAGGTCATCCAGGACGAGGCCCAAGCCCATCCGGAGGAGCGCGGTATGGGCACCACCTGCACCGCCGCCATCGTTTCGCCGGACCGTCTGGCGATTGCCCAGGTGGGCGACTCCCGGGCCTATCTGCTTCGGGACGGACGCCTCCACGCGCTGACGCGCGACCAGACCCTGGCCTCCGATCTCGTCGCAACGGGTGCCTTGAAGCCCGATGAGGTCGCGACCTTTCCGCTTCGTCACGTCCTGGCCCAGGCGCTGGGAACGGACGCGAAGGTCACCCCCGTCATCACCGAGGTGGAGCTGCACGAGGGCGATCGCGTGCTCCTCTGCTCGGACGGTTTGCATGGCCCCGTCTCCGACGAGAAGATCGGCTCCATCATGAGCCACACGCCGGAGATCGCCGAGGTCTCGCAGGCGCTGATCGCGGCGGCGCTGGCGGCGGGCGGCCCCGACAACGTCACCGTCGTCGTTGCCGATTGCGGCCCGCTCCGACGGAGCACGACCTCGCCGGGCTGGGCGCTGTCCGACGAGCGCGCTCTGCATTCAAAACACGCCTGACCGGGTCGCGGCGGTCTTGCTCTTCCCCTGCGACGGTCGGGGGTGCGAAAGTTCCTTCGTGAAAGCGGTCGACGTCGCGACCGTCGCGACGCAGCTGCCGAGGATTTTGCAGGCGGCGCCAGCGCGGTGCCCGCCGAGGTCACGGCCGGCTAGGGCGTGCGTCTGGCGTCGGACGTCTGTCGATCTCTCCGTGCCCGCGGACGTGCCCGCGGCGGTCAGGGATGAGCGGGGGCCGCGGGCTTGGCGGGCTTCTCGGGCTTGGCAGGCTTGTCGGCCTTATCGGCCTTTTTGGCCTTG
>JADGRB010000474.1 GCA_017881315.1 Pseudomonadota bacterium | reverse complement strand
CGACCGCCCGCCTGGCGCTCCCGCACTGCCGCTTGCCTGGCAATGGAATCACAATCCCGACAATAAACTTTGGTCCGTCACGCAACGGCCCGGCTATCTGCGTTTGACTACGGGCCGGGTTGACGCTGATTTACCTTCCGCCAGGAATACTCTCACCCAGCGCACCTTTGGCCCTCGCAGTTCCGCCACCACCAGCATTGACGTGAGCGGCATGAAAGATGGCGACTATGCCGGCCTCGCCGCGTTTCAGAAACGCTATGGTTTTGTGGGCGTAAAGATGAGCAACGGCACCAGATCTCTCGTCATGGTGAGCGCCGACTCCGACAAACCCGAGGAAATCGCCTCGGTTCCGCTCTCGGGCAAAACCGTTCACCTCAAGGTCGAATGCGAATTTCAGCCCGCGCCTGAAGTCGCCCGCTTCTCCTACAGCCTCGACGGCAAATCCTGGACCCCCATCGGTCGTCCCTCGCGCCTTTCCTACACCGTGCCGCACTTCATGGGTTATCGCTTCGCCCTCTTCTATTATTCGACCAAGACCGCCGGCGGCCGTGTGGACTTTGACTATTTCCGGATCGGGGAAGGCGGCGGCTCCAACGGACCTTCGCCGACGCTCTCCGCCATCGCTCCCGCGACGCGCACCGCCCAGCCACCGCTAGCTCCGCGGACTTGGACCACCACCGGCCCGCTCGTTTTTCCGACGGCCGACACGAACCACCCGATCGTCGCCGTGAAGGATCCCTCCGTCGTTTTCCACGACGGCCGCTGGCACATCTTCGCCACCACCGCAGGGAGCAATGGCTGGGGCATGGCCTATTTCAACTTCGCCAGCTGGGACGACGCGCCCCAGGCCAAGCCCTTTTACCTCGACAAAAATCCCAACCTCGCCGGCTACAACTGCGCGCCGCAGGCCTTCTACTTCCGACCGCAGAAGAAATGGTATATGATCTTCCAGTCACAGCAGCCGCGCTTCTCGACGACCGATAACATTGAGGATCCCATGTCGTGGAGCGCGCCGCAGAACTTCTTCGAGGGCACGCCCAAGAGCGTCGTCGAAGGCTGGCTCGACTACTGGATCATCTGCGACGACACCCACGCGTATTTGTTTTTCCCCGACGACCACGGCCGCATGTATCGCAGCCGCACGACCCTCGCGGACTTCCCGCGCGGCTTCGACGAACCTGTCGTCGTCCTGCACGAGGCCAAGAACGATCTCTTCGAAGGCTCCTGCGTCTATCGCATCAAGGGCACCGACCAATATCTCCTCCTCGTCGAGTGCATCGGAAAACACGGCCCCCGCTACTACCGCGCCTGGGTGGCCAATCGCCTCGACGGCGATTGGAAGCCGCTGCCTGGGGCGGACTCCGAGGCGACGCCCTTTGCAGGCGACGCCAACGTGCGCACGAGCGACGGCAGCCCGCGCTGGGCCGAAGGCGTCAGCCACGGCGAACTCCTCCGCGAAGGCAGTGACGAGACGATGACGGTCGATCCGCAGAACATACGCTTCCTCTACCAGGGCCTCCCTGTCGGCAGCAAGGAGCCCGACTACCTTCTCCTGCCCTACCGCCT
Source organism: Pseudomonadota bacterium (assembly GCA_017881315.1). Taxonomy (GTDB): domain Bacteria; phylum Myxococcota_A; class Polyangia; order Fen-1088; family Fen-1088; genus JADGRB01. The sequence continues at coordinate 1,711 of JADGRB010000474.1, read as the reverse complement.
CGCGCTCCTGAAGCCCTCGCTCGCTACTCCTTTGTCCGCCTCAGCGGCCCCCGACCCCGATTTCCATGCCTGGGCCGCCACCCCGCCCATGGGTTGGAACAGCTGGGACTGCTTCGGCACCACCGTCACCGAGGCGCAGACCAAGGCCAACGCCGACTTCATGGCGGCCAAGCTCAAGGCCCACGGCTGGCAATACGTCGTCGTCGACATCGAGTGGTATCAACCCACCGCGACCGGCCACGACTACGTCCTGGGTGCAAAGCTCGTCATGGATAAATTCGGCCGCCTCCTGCCGGCGAAGGAGAAATTTCCGTCCGCCGCCGACGAAGCCGGTTTCAAGCCGCTCGCCGACTATGTTCACGCCAAAGGCCTCAAGTTCGGCATCCACCTCATGCGCGGCATCCCGCGCCAGGCGGTGACGCAAAACACCCCAGTCCTCGGCTCCGACAAACACGCCGCCGACATCGCCGATACCTCCAGCATCTGTAGTTGGAATCCGGATATGTATGGCGTCGATATCCGCCGCCCCGGCGGCCAGGAATACTACGATTCGCTCCTCGCCCTCTACGCCGGGTGGGGCGTCGACTTCATCAAGGTCGACGACATTTCCCGCCCCTACGACGAGGTGCAGAAGCTGGAGATCGAGGCCATCCGCCGCGCCATCACCAAGACCGGCCGCCCCATCGTCTTCAGCCTCTCCCCCGGCGAGACGCCTCTCGCCCGCAGCGCGCACGTCGCCGACCACGCCAACATGTGGCGCATCAGCGACGACTTCTGGGACAACTGGCCCGCCCTCCGCTCCCAGTTCAAACGCCTCGACGACTGGACTCCGCACCGTCGCGTCGGCGCCTGGCCCGATGCCGACATGCTGCCCCTCGGCCGCGTCGAGTTCGGTCGCCAGACCCGCTTCACCCGCGACGAGCAGTTCACCCTCATGACGCTTTGGTCCATCGCCCGCTCCCCGCTCATCCTCGGAGCCGATATGACCAAGCTCGACGAAGCCACGCTCGCGCTCCTGACCAACGACGAGGTCCTCGCCGTCAATCAGCGCAGCGAGAACAACCGCCAGCTCTTCCGCACCGCCGACAACCTCATCGCCTGGGTCGCCGACATCCCCGGCTCGGCCGATAAATACGTGGCCCTCTTCAACGCCCGCGAGGACTACGAGTCCGCGCGCAAGCTCCAGGAGACCGAGGTCATCGACCGCCACACTCCCGGCCAGGGCGTGGAACTCGACGTGGACATCACCGGTGCGAAAACGCTTCACCTCAACGCCGACGATGCCGGCGACGGCATCACGGGCGACCACGTCGTCTGGTCCGATCCTCGCCTCACCGGCCCGGCCGGCGAACTCCGCCTGACCAAGCAAGGCTGGCTCTCGGCCTCGACCGGCTGGGGCAGTGTCGCCGTCGGCAAAGATGCCGCCGGAGGGCCGCTTAGCATCCAGGGAAAACCGGTGGCCGACGGCATCGGCGCACACGCCGCCGCCCACCTCGCCTTCGCCGTGCCACCGGGCTACACGCGCTTCCAGGCTTTCGCCGCCCTCGACGACGTCGGCGTCGGCACCCCGTATGGCGCCACTGTTCGCTTCCGCGTTCTCGCGAGCGACACCGCCGTTGCCCCGTCCGCCACTGTGCGCGTGCCTCTGGCCGACCTCGGTTTCTCCGGCGAGGTCAAGGTGCGCGACCTTTGGTCCCACGCCGACCTCGCC
>JADGRB010000473.1 GCA_017881315.1 Pseudomonadota bacterium | reverse complement strand
TCGACGGACCGCCGCACGCCTCGAGCAAGAGGGAGACCGCCACCAGTGAAAGCCAGGAACGCCGCTGACAGACCACGGCGCAATCATCTCACATCAGCGGGGCCGACTTCGCGCCTGGCCACCGGAACAGCACTCCGACCACCGAAACCGATCACTTAACGAGTAGGCGGGAACTATCGCAACGGTGGGGTGCCATGGAGAGACGCTTTCACGAACTCCGGATGATGCCGGTTCTGGACGGATGCTCGAAGCAATGAACAAACGCGGGGTGCTGGTCGGCGTTTTGCTATGCGCGTCCCTCGGATGCGGAGGTGCGGGTGATCGACCTCGGGGCGGTGTTGGAGGAACGGGTGGTGCCGTCGGCGGGGGCGGCGCCGGCGGAGGCTCGGCGGGCGCCGAGGCGACCCCGGTAGAGGGGGGGAATGCTGGGGTAGGCTGGCGCGCAGTTGACAGATCGGTGACTATCGGGTGGTCGGAAATGGCGTTTATCCGGCCTATCCTCTCAGGTCGCCTGAGCGGACCCCCGCCGGGCGAGATCTCTGCTCACGTCGCCCACCCGACGTCAGGGAACGACGCGGACGCTTCGGGAGATCCAGCCGACGCCAGCGCGCTCGTCGTGGACGACGATCCAGATGGTCACGTTGCCGTCGGCGGGGAGATCCTTGCCGGCGGGGGGTTCGTACTGACTGTCCAGGTGGACCTGGCCGTCGGGTGTTGTGGTGAGCGCCGAAGGCTTGCTCTGCCGCTCGGCCGGAGAAAATGTCCCGGCGGTCGCGAAGAAGTCGTAGCGCAACAGTTCCTCCGCAGAGGTGGCCACGATGGCGCCGCCCTGCTGAAGGTCCTTTTCGTAGAACGTGTACGTTTCGGCCGTCGCCGCGGCCGGCAGGACGTACAACTGGTCGGCGCGCGACAGCGACAGCTCGGGAACCTCACCGGTGGCGTACGGGTCCTCCGGATCGCCGGTCGCGCTGTTCCGGATCTTGAAGAAGCCGACGTCGCTGATGGTCGGGTTCTGGTTGGGAACCTGGTTCGGGTTGACGACGGGATCGAGCTTCGGCCAGTACACGACGCGCTTCACCGCCTGGGCGATCTGGTCGCCGCGCGTGAACGTGAAGCTGGTGATGGCGTCGAGGCCGAACGTCCGGTTGTTGGTGAGCACGGCGTCCACCTGGGCGTCGCCGGTGGTGGGGCTGGCGAACAGCAGCGCCAGCTGGGTCGTGCTGAGGCCGTACTGGAAAGTGGGCAGAAACGTGAAGCTGCCGTCCGGTGTCGCGGCCACCGTTTGCCCCGACGCCGGGACCAACGGCGTGCTGGCCAGCGCCGCCTGCAGCGTCGGGTCGGGCAGGTCGACCGGCGTCGCGCTGCAGACGCGGGTGGCGGTGCCCGTGGCGGCGGTGATGGTGTCGACGTAATCCGGACAACCGAGCGCCGTGGTGACCTGGACGGTCTGATTCAACCCGGTCGGATCGACGACCAGCGCCGTCAGGGTCGCCTCCCAGTCGGCGTCGCTCCCCGCGCCGGGATCGGTCACGTCGACCAGGAAACCCGGCGGTTCGGCCTGGATGGCCAACACCCGCAGATCCTTGACGGTGGTGACGTCGTCCAGATTGCCGCAGCCGGCTGCCGCGACGCACGTGAGCGCGACCGACCACCGCCAGCACCAGTCGTGTGAACGTCTCCGCATGATCCGTCTCCTCAGAAAAGCCCCTTCACGCCCAGGATCGGAAGGATGGGGAGCCCGCGGATCGCCTCCGAGCCGCGGCATCGATAGTCGTAGATGGTCGCTTCCGGATTCTGCGCGTTGTACACGTTCTGCACGTCCAGGTAAGCGCTCAGCTCCCACAGGCGAAAGGTCCAGGTGCGGTCGACGCGCACGTCCAGCTGGTGGAAGGTTGGTTTGCGCGCCGAGTTGCTGGCACCGTACTGGCACTGGTACTGGTTCAGGTCGGCGTCGTAAACGCTGCCCACCACCGGCGTCTCTGGCGCGCCGGAGACCAGCCGGAAGCGTCCGCCGAAACGCCAGCTCTTGAGTTGGTAGCTCCCCACCGCGATCAGGTTGTGCCGCTGGTCATAGTCGGTCGGAAACCAGGCGGTGTTGGCGGTGCCCCCCACGGTCTGCACGTTGCCCATGTTGGGGTTCCCCTGCTGGGCGGCGTTCACGGCGTAAGCGGTCTGCTGGGACCACGACAGCGTGTAGGCCAGCCAGCCGTAAAAGCGCGCCGTGAACTCGTGCCTCACGATCAGCTCCAGCCCGTACGATCGTTCCTGCCCGGCGGGGGAGAATGGGGGCGGTGGCACCGGCTGATCATGCCGCCGCACCAGATAGCTGGTGGCATCCACCGTCAGCGCGGGGCGCAGCCGCCGTTCGAACCCGAACGAATACTGGTCGGCCCAGACGGGCGGCAAGTTGGGATTGCCATAGGCCGGGTTCAAGAGCTGCGGCTCCGGCATCTGGTGAAAGATGCCGGCCCCCGCCTTCCAGACCTGCGCCGGGCTGCTGGTCCAGCGGACGACCAGCCGGGGATCGACGGTCGCGCGCTGCTGGCCAACGTAGCGGAACAGATCGGCGCGCAGCCCTGGGATCAAACGAAAGCCGGCGCCGACGTCCCAGGTGGCATCGGTGTAGACCGCCGCGGCGGCGCGGTTCAAGGGGACGTCGGTGTGCTGGATCGCCGTGGGATCGGTTGGGCCGAAGAACCGGGCATCCGGCTGAGCGGGCAGGTCGAAAAAGAGATCGTCACGGTTCACCAGCGCGTCGACCCCCACGCGCCAGGCGAAGCTTTTGGTGAAGGCGCGGGTGAGCTCGTCGCGCAGCTCGAACACCCAGGCCGCCCGATCGATGTTGACCGAACCGGCCGAGAATCGCAGCCGGTCATACCCGAGCGCGGGCGATAGAACGTTCATCCACCCCTTGACGTTCGCGGCGTAGACGCCAATCAGACGATGAAAGCCGGTCGACGTCCCGAGGTCGAGGTCACCGCGGCTCGCGTCGCGCGACACGACCTTCAGCGAGTCGTTGCTGCCGATCGCGAACAGCGACAGCTCGCCGGGTCCCAGGCGCCGGTGGGCGCCGGCCTGGTAGTCCCAGTACACCGGCGCCGCGGTGGTCCCCCCCGACAAGAAAGCGGGCAACAGCAGGTCGATGTACGAGCGGCGCGCGGAGACCGACCCGGTCCACCCCTTGCCGAGCGGCCCCTCAACATAGGCGGAGGAATCGAGCAGGTTCAGGTCGACCGAGCCGTGCAGCCGCGGGGTGGGGTCGGTCTTGAGGTCCACGT
>JADGRB010000210.1 GCA_017881315.1 Pseudomonadota bacterium | reverse complement strand
CCCTCGCACGTCGCGGCGAAGCCGCGCCGCGCTCGCCTCCTTCGTTGCACGTTGCTGTTGATGCCAGCGGTCTTCGCTGCCGCGTGTGGCAACTACTCGAACGAGGATCTCGAGTACATGAACGCGGTGCCGGCGGGCAGCCAGCTCTCGGCGACGCTGCCGGCGTACTCCTCGACCCTGCCGGCGTCGAGCGAGGCCGAGCTGGCAAAGACCACCCACAACGTGACCACGCAGTTCAATCAGATGATCGCCAACGCGCTCGGTGGCATCGACGCGATCCGCTCCTACTCGCCGACCAGCCGCACGCCGACCAGCCGCGTCTGGGGTCCCTTCCCCTCGGACAAGCAGCCGGGCTGGGACTGGCGGCTGACGGTCTCGCACGACGATCCACAGTCGACGACGTTCACCTATGAGCTGGACGTCGAGAACACGGCAGATCCGACCGCGGGTTGGCTGACCTTTGTCACGGGCAGCTTCGACGCCCAGGACGGGGTGCGCAAGGGGTCCGGCTCGCTGACGATGACCACCAAGCCGCTCAGCGACGCCGGGTTCCCGTTCGATTCAGGGATGGTGCCGTTCACGACGCTGACCGTGAGCTACGAGATGCTCAGCAATTCGGTCAACGACGTCACCATGAGGATCGACCGGATGGCCGACGCTACCAACCAGGTCAGCTCGGTCGTCTACACCTACAAGGCCCAAGCCGACGGGAGCGGGCAGATGAGCTTCACGTTGACCGGAAACTTCATCGTCGGCCCCGCGATCGAGACGGTGGCCGTCGTGAGCGCCTGGCTCCCGAACGGTGCGGGGAAGGCCAGCGAGATGGTCGAGCAGGGGGACGGCGCGGGCCTCACCCAGACCGAATGCTGGGACGCCAGCTTCGCCGCGACGTATAACGACAAGCCCTGGGCGACGCCTTCTGAAAACAGCGGCGATCCGTCCGCTTGTCCGACCCTCCCGACATTCTAGTTTGATATTAGAGTGTTATCCGCCTGTTACGTCGGGCTGGATCCGGGGTGCGATGTTGTCGTACCATCGTCCTTCCACAAACGCCGAAGAGGACGACCTTGGCCGAGCATTTTCGCAGAATCGATCCGCGCTACGAACGGCAGATCGCGGTCGAGGTGCTCTGCGAGGGGAAGAAGCAGACCTCGCAGACCCGCAATATTTCGCTGGGGGGCCTCTACCTGGATTCGCCGGCGCCGATGACCATCGGGACGACCGTGCAGCTGCGGTTCGAGCTGCCAACTCAGCCCGAGCCGATCGAGGTGGCCGGCGACGTGCGCTGGGTGGTGAAGAGCGGGAACGGCGATCAATTCGGGATCGGGATTCGTTTCCAGGGCCTTCGCGCCCGCGACGTCTGGGCCTTGAACCGGTTCTTCCAGAGCGAGGCGTAGCCGATCGCGTGGGGGAGGCCGGGCTCGGCCCGACCGAGCCCTTCGCGGGAGGGTTTGGGAACCCTCTCAGGGTTCCCATCTAGATCAACGCAGCGGTTCCGGTAGCAGGGGCGAGGGGGCGCCGGTGTGCGTGACCCAGAGCTGGTGCGCGGCGCGGGTCATGGCGACGTGGAGGAGGCGACGGGCGTCGTTGCTGGCCGGATAGGACGCGTCGGTGACCTCGAGCAGGATCACGATGTCGAACTCGAGGCCCTTCGACTGGCGCACGTCGGTCACGTCGATTCCGGAGGGGAACGAGAAGTCCTGGTTGTCGACCAGCCGCAAGGTCGGGACCTCGGCGCGGGCCAGCGCTTCGTAGTAGAGGCGGGCCTGCTCCGGGTGGCGGGCGAGCAGCGCCACCGAGGCCTCCGGCTCGGCGCGCACCAGCTCCTTGAGCGCGTGCGAGAGAAATTCGGTGCATTCTCCCGCCGACGCGAAGGCGAACGCTTCGACCGGCGCCCCGGCGCGCGGCGCGACCGGACGAACGTCGCCCATGAGGGGCCCCAGGACGTGCTCCGCGCAGTCGACGATCTCGCGCGTCGAGCGGTAGCTGACGCGCAGGGGCTCGACCCGCTCGTGCGCGATCTCCAGGAAATCGAGCAGCTCGGCCCAGTTCGAAAAACCGTGCTCGGGCGCGATCGCCTGCGCGGTGTCGCCGGCCAGCGTCACCGAGCGCTGTGCGGAGGTGGCGTCCAGCAGCACCGCCAGCTCGAGCGGCGAGAAGTCCTGGACCTCGTCGACCATCAGGTGCTCGTAGGCGAGCACGCCCTTGCCGGTGAAATCGGGCAGCCGCCCGCGCTGCTGCTGGTAGACGCGAAGAAGCAGGGCCTCGTCCTCGGCATCGAGGGCGAACGTGTCGCCGTCGTCTTCGCTGCCGCCACCGGTGCGCCGGCGCTCGCGCTCGACGCACCAGCGGTGGACGTCGTCGATCTGCCCGGGGGAGAAGACGCCGGGCGCGTGGCGCGCCAATCCGTCGCCCAGCGCCTGGCGATCGGTGAGAAGGCCGGCCCACTCGGCGACCACGTCGCGCGTCCGCGCCCGCAGCGCGCGTCCCGCGTTCTCGACCGCGTTGCGGAGCGCCGGATCGAGCGGCGTGTCGCGCACCCACTGCGCGAGCGCGGTGACGCGTCCGTCGACGGGACCGCGCGTGCCGTCCCAGAAGGTCAAGGCGGCAGCGCCCTCGGGCTTGCCGTCGAGATCGGCTTCGAGGCGCGCGCGGCACCAGGCCGCCAGCGCCGCCTGGCGATCGTCGATAAGGCGCAGCAGCGCGCCATGCGCCTTGAGGCGCATCACGACCGATGGGGTCTCGTCGCTGATCCCGGCCTCCAGCCTCGGCAATGCGGCCCGCAGCGCCGCCGCGGCCCAGCCGGCGAAGGTCATGACCGGGACGCCGTCGACGTCGAGCGACGGCAGCACGCGCGACACGTAGGCGGCCAGCGCGCGCTGGTAGACGATCACCAGCATCTTGTCCGGGCGGAAGCGGCGCGGCTCTGCAAAGGCCAGGTAGGCGATCCGGTGCAGGCCGATGGTCGTCTTGCCGCTTCCGGCGGAGCCCTGTACCGCGATGAGCCCGGACGACGGCTGCGTGATGAGCTCGAACTGGCGCGGATCGATGAGGGCCGCGATGGCCGGCAGATGCCGATCCGGCCGTCGCGCGCCGGTCTCGTCGACGCCCAGCTTGCCGCGGACCGCGGGCAAGGCGGGCGCAGCGCCGGCGCCGTCGGCACCGCCTGATTGCTGGGACGGGACGATGGTGGCCGCGCTGCCGTCGCGCGCGATCTGCAGCCGCGCCTTGCGGGCCGCGACCTCGCGCCAGACGCCGGTGCGGAAATCCCGCGCGTAGGTCGCCTGCGGGGTCGCCACGCGGCGCAGATCGGCGTCGACGATGGCGACCGTACGGCGGGCCAGGATCTCCCCCTCGACCAGCCGATCGCCCAGGCGTTCCTCGTAGAGATCGCCCTCCTCGTAACGATAGAAGAGGCGCGACACCGGCGCGTTCCGCCAGTCGACGATCTGCACGCCGCCCCCCGGTTCGACGAAGCTACGCGCGCCGATCAGCACGTCGCGGCGCTTGCCGCCCTCCTCGAGGCGCAGGTGACCGAAGTAGGGGGACTTGCGATCGACGGGCGGCGTGTCTCCCTTGCCGCGCTGGCGCGACAGCGCCTCGATGCGGTGCATCTGCTCCAGGATCGACCCCTGATCCTCGGGCTTGGCCTCGGCCAGCGCGTCGCGCAGCTCGATGAGCGCGCTGGCGTCGTCGACCTGGAGGCGGGGCTTGCGGACGGTGCCGCCGTCCAGCTTGCGCAGCACGATTTCGAGGAGGCGTTGCTCCTCGCCGACGATGGGGGGCACGTCGGCGTCGATCGACGCGTCGACGCTCACCCCGGTCTCGGGGGGCGCTGTCTCATCGGAAGCGGTTTCGGGGGTCGGGTCCTGCACGCGATCGGACAGCATAGTGGCGCCGTGTCCGGCTGTCACCAAGGCTCACGCGCCGGACGTCAGGATTCAGGACACGCCGAACAGCGTGGCCGGGGTGGCGCTCGTGATGGTCACGTCGACCAGCGCCCCGGGTCCGAGGCCCGGGGCGGCCGGCACGATCACCGGACGAAAGGTGTCGGTACGGCCCATCAGCTCGTCGGCCGCGCGCCGGGAGGGGTGCTCGATCAAGATCCGCTCGCGCCGTCCGATCTGCGCGGCCAAGATCTCGGCCGTGATCCGCTGCTGGAGAGCGATCACCTCGGCCAGACGTCGCTGCTTGACCTCCGCCGGTACGTCATCGGGCAGCTTGCGCGCCGCGGCAGTTCCGGCGCGTTCGGAGTAGGCGAAGGTGAACGCGCCATCGAAGCGCAGCTCCCCCTGCGCCCGCAGCGTGGCGGCGTGGTCGGCCTCGGTCTCGCCGGAAAAGCCGATCAGCAGATCACTGGTGATGGCGATGTCGGGCATCGCCGACCGCAGCTTGTCGTGGAGCGCGCGAAAGGTGGCGTAGTCGTACCCGCGACGCATCCGCTCGAGCACGACGTCCGACGCGCTCTGCAGCGGCAGGTGGACGTGTTTGCAGATCTTGGGCGTCTCCGCCATCGTCGCGATGACCTCGTCGGAAAAGTCGAGCGGGTAGGGCGAGGTGAAGCGGACGCGCGCGATGCCGTCGACCTCGGCCACCGCCCGCAGCAGCTCGGCGAAGCCCACCTCCTCGTAGCGGTACGAATTGACCGTCTGTCCCAGCAGCTGGATCTCCTTCACGCCGGCCGCCGCCATCGCGCGGACCTGGCGCAGGATCTCGCGTGGCGCCGCGCCCCGCTCGCGCCCGCGCGTGTAGGGGACGACGCAGAAGGCGCAGAACTTGTCGCAGCCGCGCTGGATCGTCACGCGTCCCACCACGCCGCCAGCCTCGGCCTGGGCGTAGATGCCGTCGACGCCTTCGTAGGTCTCGTCGCGGTCGAGGCGCGTGTCGACCACGCCTTCCCCGCCACGCGCCGCTTCCACGTGCTCCAAGAGGCGGCGGTATCCGTCGGGGCCAACCACCAGATCGACGTGCGGCGCACGCTCGCGGATCTGATCCTTGAGATGCTCCGCCATGCAGCCGGTGATGCCGAGGACGACGTCCGGCCGCCCCCGACGGTGGAACAGCATGCTGGCCCGCTGGAACACCCGCTCTTCGGCCTTCTCGCGGACCGCGCAGGTGTTGATCAGGATCAGATCCGCGCGCTCCGGCTCCGACGTCTGTTGATAGCCGCCGCGCGACAAGAGCCCGAGGACCATGTCCGTGTCGGCCACGTTCATCTGACAGCCGTAGGTCTCGACGTACGCGAGCTTGGTGGCGGCGATCGGGGTGGCCGCCGAGCGGGAAACCGCCCGGGCAGGGGCCTGGGCGTCGGTCGCATGCGCGCCCTGGCGACGCAGCTGCACGAGATCGTCCACGGGTGGATGTATAACCCGCTCATGGTTCGGAAGGCAGCCACCCCAACCGTCTCGACCGTCTTGGTCATCTTCCTCTTGCTGGCGCGCGCGGGCGCGGCCCGGGCCGAGGCGCCCTGGGTCTACCGCAGCATCGTCCTGCCCCGCGGCGCCATTGCGGTCGACGTGGGGCTCGGTCTCGGTCACGAGCCGGCCGGCCCGCCGGACAACGGTTCGATCACCGGCTTCGGAATGAACCTGGCGCTATCGGGCGGGGTCACGCACGAGCTGGAGATCGGGCTGCGAACTGGCTTTCGCCTGGACGACAACGGACAAACGACCCAGGCCGACCGCTACGGTCGCCCGTTCGAGACCGAGACCTACGGCACCAATTTCGATCGGATCGCCAATCCGGAGGTGCACCTGCGCTGGGCCGTCGCGCGCGGCTCCGCCGCGGAGCTGGGCCTCGAGCTGCGGGCCTACCTCCCGATCGAATACGGGTCGTCATTCGGCCTCATGTTCGGTCTGCCGATCGTGCTGCGCGCCGGCGCGATCCGGGTCGACACGGGGCTCTACGTGCCGGTGATCTTCTCGGACCCGACCGAGACGGTGGTCAGCGTCCCGATCCACCTCTGGATCCAGGCGACGCGCACCCTCTGGCTGGGACCGCTCTTCGGGCTGCGGGTGGTGAGCCGGGGCGGCAGCCACGACGAATACCCGCTCGGGTTCGGGCTCGGCTCCTCGCTGACCCACACGATCGATCTGCGCACGTGGATCCTGTTCCCGGACATCAACCAGAACGAAGCGGCCCGCACCTTCGGCGCCGGCATCGCGCTCCAGATCCGCTTCGAATAGCGCGCGACCTTCTCAGGATCCCGGACTCAAATACAGCGCCGCCAGGGGCGGCAGCGTCAGGCGCAGCGAGGCGGGACGGGCGTGGCAGGCGACGGCCTCGGCCTCGACGGCACCCAGGTTGCCGAGATCGCTGCCGCCAAACGCCGCCGCGTCGGTGTTGAGGATCTCGCGCCAGGTGCCCCCGAACGGAACCCCGATCCGATAGTCGTGGCGCGGCACCGGGGTGCAATTGAAGACCGCCAGGACCACGTCGCGCGCCGTCGGGCCCTTGCGCAGGAACGAAAAGACGCTGTTCGCGTCGTCGTTGGCGTCGACCCACTCGAAGCCCGCCAGACCGACGTCGTAAAAATGCAGCGCGCTCTGGGACTTGTAGAGGCGATTGAGCTCCATGATCAGCGTCATGAGCTGGACGTGGAGCTCCGAGTCCCCCAGCAGGTGCCAGTCGACGCTCTGATCGTGCGCCCACTCGCGGAACTGGCCGATCTCGCCGCCCTGAAAGAGCAGCTTCTTCCCGGGCTGGGCCCACATGTTCGCGTAGAGCAGCCGCAGGTTCGCGAACCGCTGCCACAGATCGCCGTGCATCTTCTCGACCAGCGATTTCTTGCCGTGCACGACCTCGTCGTGTGACAGCGGCAGAAGGTAGTTCTCGCTCCAGAAGTACATGCTGCGGAAGGTGAGCTGGTGGTGGTGGTAGCGCCGGCCGATCGGATCGCTCGAAAAATACGCGAGCGCGTCGTGCATCCACCCCATGTCCCACTTGAGGCCGAACCCCAGACCGCCCGTGTAGGTCGGGCGGGAGACGCCCGGCCAGGAGGTCGACTCCTCGGCCAGGGTCTGCGTGTCGGGGTGCTCGCGGTAGACCGAGGTGTTGAACACCCGTAGAAAATCGATCGCCTCCAGGTTCTCCCGGCCGCCGTACTGGTTGGGGATCCAGTCGCCGCCGCGCCGCCCGTAGTCGAGGTAGAGCATCGACGCCACGGCGTCGACCCGCAGGCCGTCGATGTGGTAGCGGTCGAGCCAGAAGTTGGCGTTCGAGATCAGGAAGCTGCGGACCTCATTTCGCCCGTAGTTGAAGATCGCGCTCCCCCACTCGGCGTGCATCCCCTTGCGCGGATCGGCGTGCTCGTAAAGATGCGTGCCGTCGAAGTACATGAGGCCGTGCTCGTCGGTGGGAAAGTGCGCCGGGGTCCAATCCAGAATCACGCCGATCCCTTCCTGGTGGAGGTGGTCGATCATCCACATGAAGTCCTGCGGCGTCCCGTAACGCGCGGTGGGCGCGTAGAAGCCGGTCACCTGGTAGCCCCAGGAGGGATAGAACGGGTGCTCGGCGATCGGCAAGAGCTCGACGTGGGTGAATCCGCAGCGGCGGACGTGCGCGGCCAGCTTGGGGGCAATTTCCCGGTACGAGAGCCAGCGATTTTTTTCCTCCGGGACGCGCATCCACGATCCCAGGTGAACCTCGTAGATCGACTGCGGCGCGTCGAGCGCGTTGCGTCCCCGGCGGACGCCCATCCAGTCGCCGTCGTGCCAGTCGTAGTCGAGGTCCCAGACGATGGACGCGGTGGCCGGCGGTAGCTCGGACCTCACGCCGTAGGGGTCGGCCTTGTCGACCCGGTAGCCGTCTTTCTGCGAGGTGACTCGATATTTGTAGCGGGTCCCTTTTCCGACGCCGGCGACGAATCCCTCCCAGATTCCGGACCCTTGGTGCAGCGTCAACGGCGCAGGCGCTTCGCCCCAGCCCTCGAAATCACCGATCACGGCCACGCCGGCCGCGTTGGGCGCCCAGACGGCGAACTCGACACCGGTCTTTCCCTGGCGGGTCTTCAGGTGGGCGCCCAGGCGCTCATAGGCCCGCCCGTGCGTCCCCTCCGCGAACAGGTGCAGATCGATGGTTCCGAGGTCGCTCATCGCCGACATGGTAACCAGGATCTCGCTCAGCGTCTGTATGGCGGTGGTCTTTGACTCCGACCACGCGCTGGCCGTACTGTTTTGCTTCAAAAATGAATCCTTCGACTAGATGGGGGGGGACGGCGCTGCGCGCTGTTCTCGTTGTGGTGTTGTCTCTCTCGGGGATGGTGGGTGTGGCGCACGCCGATCACGCGGGGGAGATGAAGGCGCGCGAGACGTTCGCCGCGGGTCGGTTCGACGAGGCGCTGGAGCTGTTCGCCAAGCTCTACGCGGAGACGTTGAACCCGATCTATCTGCGCAACATCGGCCGCTGCCATCAGAAGCTGCGCGAGCCGCAGAAGGCCATCGACGCGTTCCACGACTATCTGGCCAAGGGTAAGAAGATCTCCGCCGACGAGCACGCCGAGATTGACGGCTACATCAAGGAGATGGAGACGCTGCGCGACGAGCAGGCCAAGCAGGCGGCGCCGCCGCCGCCGCCGCCGGTCCAGCCGATCGCCCCGCCGCAGCCGAACGGCCCCCCGCCGCCCGGGTACGGCGCGCCCCCGCCGGGCTACGCGGCCCCGCCGCCGGGCGGATACGGCGCCCAGCCCGGACAGCCGGCCGGTTCTCTGGTGGCCCAGCCCGGACAG
>JADGRB010000472.1 GCA_017881315.1 Pseudomonadota bacterium | reverse complement strand
TCGGAGAGCCTCAACAAGCACGTCGCCATGACCTACAAGTTCGACGTCTTCTCGTCGGGCTTCGTGAGCGTGCTGGCGGCCGAGCAGACCGAGGAGGGCGGCAACTGGTTTCAGGGAACCGCCGACGCCGTCCGCCAGAGCCTGCGCCACATGCGCCGCACCCCCGGGCGCGATCTGCTGATCCTCTCGGGCGATCAGCTCTACAGCATGGACTACCAACACATGCTGCGGACCCACCACGAAAGCGGCGCCGACGCGACGGTGGCGGTCATCCCGGTCTCGGCGGATCAGGCCAGCGGCTTCGGCATCCTCAAGATGGACGCCACCGGGCGCATCGTCCACTTCGACGAGAAGCCCCCCGCCGAGCGCCTGCCCGCGCTGGTCTCCGAGCTGCCGAACGGCGGCGGACCGGGATACCTCGCGTCGATGGGCATCTACATCTTCAAGCGCGACGTGCTCGAGCTGTCGCTCGCGAGCCCCAAGCTGGTCGACTTCGGGCGGCACGTCATCCCCGACGCCGTGCCGCGCCAGCGCGTTCAGGCGCACGTCTACCGCGGCTACTGGGAGGACGTCGGAACCATCCAGTCCTATTTCCAGGCCAATCTGGCGCTGTGCGAGCCGATCCCGCCCTTTGATTTCTACGACGAGAAGCACCCCGTCTACACGCACCCCCGGTTTCTCCCCGCGTCCAAGGTCGAGCGGTGCAACATCCATAACGCGCTCATCTCCGAGGGCTGCATCATGAACGGCGCCGAGATCGACCGCGCCGTGATCGGGATCCGCAGCCGCATCGGCGCCGCCTCGCACATCCGCAACAGCCTGCTGGTCGGCGCGGATTTCTACGAGACGCTCGAGGACATGCGCGCCGCCGAATCGAGCGGCATTCCGGTGGTCGGCATCGGCTCGGAATCGATCATCGAAAACGCCATCATCGACAAGAACGCGCGCATCGGGCGCGGTGTCCGGATCGTCAACGAGGCCGGCGTCAAAGAAAAGGACGGCAAGGGCTACTACATCCGCGAAGGGATCGTGATCGTCCCCAAGCACGGCATCATCCCGGACGGGACTATCATCTAGTCTGATGTTCCGGTTTGGCGTCTTGGGGGTTTCGCGGTTCGCGCTGCGGAAGATGATTCCGGCGATGCGGGCCGCGCGCGGGGTCGAGCTGGTGGCGATCGCGTCGCGCGATGGGGCCAAGGCGGCGGCGGCCGCGCGTGAGCTGGGCCTGCCGAAATCCTACGGGTCCTACGAAGCGCTGCTCGCCGATCCGGAGATCGACGGCGTCTACAACCCGCTGCCGAACCACCTGCACGTCCCCTGGTCCGAGCGGGCGGCCGAGGCCGGCAAGCACGTCCTGTGTGAAAAGCCGATCGCCCTGGGCGCGGCCGAGGCGCGGCGGCTGCTGGCGGTGCGGGACCGCACCGGCGTCGTCGTCTGCGAGGCGGCCATGGTGCGGGTTCACCCGCGCTGGCTGGCCGCGCGCGAGCTGATCCGAGGCGGAAGGATCGGCGCGCTGCGGTCGTTCGTTGGAACCTTCGGCTACAGCATTGCCCGCGACAACATCCGCTTCGACGCGGAGATGGGCGGCGGCGTGCTGCTCGACACCGGGTTTTATCCGGTCACCATGAGCCGCTTCTGTTTCGAGGCCGAGCCCACCGGCGTGCTCGGCCGATCGGAGGTCGATGCCGCGACGGGCGTCGATCTGCTGACCAGCGCCGTCCTCCAGTTCCCGAGCGGGCAGGCCACCTTCTCCTGCGGGATGGACCTCGGACCGATGCAGCGCGCGCTGCTGCTCGGCACCAAAGGACACCTCGAGCTGCCGATCGCCTGGAACCCGCCCGGTGATCGTCCGTCGGAGCTGATCATCGAAACCAGCGCCTCGCTCGAAGAGCCCACCCCCGAGCGGATGGCGTTCGACGCGGTCGACCAGTACACCCTCTTGGTCGAGCTCTTCGCGCAGGCGGCGTCGAGCGGCGGCCCCGCGCCGATCGCGCTGGAGGACAGCGTGATGAACATGGCGGTCCTCGACGCGCTGGCACGATCGGCGAAGAGCGGACGATGGGAATCGCCCGCCCGCTAGCCCGCCTCGCGACGCCGGGCGCGCTGGTCGTGCTGGTCATCCTGACCTTGGCGGTCTATTCGGCCGGGTGCGCTCGCCCGGCCCCACCCGTCCCGGCGAGCGCGCGGGTGACGATCTCGCTGGTCGGCACCAACGATCTGCACGGCCACGTCGAGACCTTGCCGGCGCTGGGCGGCTATCTGGCGAACCTGCGACGCGCGCGGGTTCGCGACGGCGGCGCCGTGCTGCTGCTCGACGCCGGTGACATGTTCCAGGGGACCCTCGCCTCGAACCTCGGCGAGGGGGCCGCCGTGGTCCGCGCCTACAACGTCCTCGGCTACACGGCCGCCGCGCTCGGCAACCACGAGTTCGACTTCGGCCCCGTCGGTCCCGCGGTCACGGCCCGCGATGCGGGCGACCCGCGTGGCGCGCTCCGCGCCCGCGCGGCGGAGGCGGCCTTCCCCTTCCTCGATGCGAACCTGATCGACACCGCGACGCACGCGCCCCCAGCCTGGACGAATGTCGTGCCCGATCTGCTGGTCGACGCCGCGGGGATCAAGATCGGGATCGTGGGTGTGGCCACCACCAGCACGCCGCGCACCACGCTGGCCGCCAACTTCGCCGATCTGGCGATGGGCCCGCTGGCGCCGGCGATCGCCAAGGCCGCCGTCGACCTGCACCAGCGGGGCGCCAGCGTGGTGGTGGTGGCGGCACACGCGGGTGGATCCTGCCGACGCTTCGACGTCCCCGAGCACCTCGAGTCGTGCGAGATCGACAGCGAGATCTTCCAGGTCGCGCGCGCCCTGCCCTCGGGGGGGGCCGGCGGCGTCGACGCCATCGTGGCCGGTCACACCCACGAGGGGATCGCGCACCGAGTTTCGGGGATCCCGATCGTCGAGGCCTTCGCCAACGGGCACGACTTCAGCCGCGTCGATCTCACCGTCGACCGGGCGACCGGCCGTGCGGTCGAGGCGCGGATCTTCCCGCCGCAGCGGATCTGCGCCGGCGATCGCTGCGCGGGCGAGACCTACGAGGGGGCGCCCGTCGTCCCGGACGCCGCGGTCGCGGCCGCGATCGCGCCCGCGCTGGCCGCGGCGGAAAGGCTGCGCGGGCAGAAGCTCGGCCCCACGCTGGCCGCCCCCCTCCCGCGCGCGCTCAAGACCGAATCGCCACTCGGCAACCTGGTCGCCGATATGATGCGCACCGCCCGTCCCCGCGCCGACGTCG
>JADGRB010000471.1 GCA_017881315.1 Pseudomonadota bacterium | reverse complement strand
TTGTCACTGTTTGATGAATTATGCATATGGTTAGTCACGCTCGTCAAGGTGATCGCCATGCGGTGCCAGGAACGCCCTCAAGTCTTCGGGCCGGCTCCAGGTCGAGTTGCGATCCTCGCCGCAGCGGTTACCCGGCATGGATCTCGGATCGAACGGAAGGTCGCGCTGGTCACCGGCGCTAGCCGCGGCATTGGGCGGGCGATCACGCTCGGACTGACGGGCGGCGGCTGGGACCGGCGGCAGAAAGGCGGATCCCGAGGGGATCGCGGTCTGCTTAAGCGTCTCTGCCCGAGCCTCCAAACCGCGACATGGCTCTGGATAGCGCCCCTAGAGGGAAGGATTGATCTCCTTCGACAGCATCCAGGGGCCCGAGCGCTCGCGGATGCGGGGATACAGTTTCCACTTACGAGAATCGACCTCCCGTAATCCAGAACGCGGGCGACCTCAACGACTTTCCAGTTGGGGTCACGCGCGAAACGAGCGGCGACCCGCAACCCCCGCCCCTCTCCACTTCTAATTTATGCCAGACCCCGGGGATTGCGACAAGCCCGGGTCATGCCGCAGCGTCATCGACCATGACGACACATGCAGTGCTGATCGCCGGCGGCGGCCCGACGGGCCTGATGTTGGCGGCCGAGCTCGCGCTCGCGCGCGTCGACGTCGCCATTGTCGAGCGGCGCGCCAACCAGGACCTCGAGAGCTCGCGCGCCGGCGGTCTGCATTCGCGCACGATCGAGGTGCTCGATCAGCGGGGAGTCGCGGAGCGCTTCCTCTCGCAAGGGAAGGCCATGCAGGTCGCCGGCCTCGCGATGATCCCGCTCGACATCAGCGACTTTCCGACGCGTCACAACTACGGGCTCGCGCTGTGGCAGGACCGCATCGAGCGCATCCTCGCCGCCTGGGTCGACGAGCTGGCGGTACCGATCTATCGCGAGCTCGAGGTGAGGGACTTTGCGCAGGACGACACGGGCGTCGACGTCGAGCTGTCCCCCGTCGGTGAGTCCGCAACGTCGGGAGGCGGCCGTTCGTTACGGGCGCGGTACCTCGTCGGATGCGACGGCGGTCGCAGCCTCGTCCGCAAGAAAGCCGGCATCGACTTCCCGGGGTGGGATCCGTCCCTCAGCTACTTGATTGCCGAGGTCGCGATGACCGAAGAGCCGGCGTGGGGCATCCGCCGCGACGAAAGGGGCGTCAACGCCCTGGGCAAACGGGAGGACCGGAATCGCGTGGGGGTGGTGTTGAACGAGCCGCACGTCGTGCAAGCCACCCAGCCGACATTGGACGACCTTCGCGCGGCGCTCATCGCCGTCTACGGGACCGACTTCGGCGTTCACGACGTCACGTGGCTCTCGAGGTTCACCGATGCGGCTCGGCAAGCGGCGTCCTACCGAGCAGGACGGGTGCTCTTGGCCGGCGACGCGGCGCACGTGCATTCCCCGGCCGGCGGACAGGGGCTCAACATCGGCGTCCAGGACGCCGTGAACTTGGGATGGAAGCTGGCCCAGGTGGTGAGCGGCACGTCGCCGGAGAGCCTGCTCGATACCTACCAGGCCGAGCGGCACCCGATCGGTGCGCGCGTGCTCAAGACCTCCATGGCGGCAACCGCGCTCAACCGCGGCGACGAACGCACGAAGGCCTTGTGGGAGACCATGTCCGACCTGCTCAAGATGGACGAGCCTCGCAAGCGATACGCCGGGTTGATGTCTGGTCTGGACATTCACTACGACCTCGGCACAGGACACCCGCTGCTCGGGCGCCGCATGCCCGATCTCGACCTGGTCACCGCGAGCGGCCCACGGCGAGTGTTCACCCTGCTGCACCCTGCCCGACCGGTGCTGCTCAATCTCGGTGAGCCCGGCGCCCTCGACATCGCGTCGTCTCCTTGGGCGGATCGGGTGGAGCGCGTCGACGCGCAATACGCCGGTGCGTGGGAGCTGCCGGTGCTCGGCGCTGTCACTGCTCCCGCTGCTTTGTTGATTCGGCCCGACGGATACGTCGCGTGGACCTCCGACGGAACGGACCAGGGCCTTCGAGACGCCCTAACCACCTGGTTCGGACCCCCCAAACACGGCTGATCCGAGATACCTCGGCGCGCTAAGGTTGCCGGGTCTATGTCACTTCCCGCTGGCGAGGCACCTGGGTGGTCCGGCGCGGCGCGCGCGCTGCTGGAGGCGGCGGTTCGCCGCCACGGCGGATGGGATGCCTGGCGGGCGTTGCGGGTGGTGGTCGTCGAGCCGAAGAGGCTCTCGGGGCTGGTTCCCTGGATCAAGGGGTACGGCCGGACGTTTCGCCTGCCGGCGCGCGCGGAGATCTTCCCCCACGACGACAAGGCGGTTTTCTTCGACTACCCCGAACCCGGCGCGACGGGGACGTTCGTGCGTGGCGCGCTCGCGCTGATGGACGCACGCGGTGAGGTCGTCGCCGCGACAGATGCCCGCCCCTCGTTCCATGGCCTGCGCAAGTTGCGGCGCTGGTCAGCGGCCGAGGCGCTCTACTTCTTCGGCTACGCGCTGACCCACTACCACGCTCTTCCGTTCACGCTCGGGCGGGGACTGCCGCTCGGAGTCTGCCGCGTCGGGTACGAGGGGCGCCGCCTGACCGGCGTCGAGGTGGAGCTTCCGCCGGAGTTGCACACGCACTCGCCGCGACAGACCTTCTATTTCGAGGAGGACGGGCTGCTTCGCCGGCACGACTATGTCGCGGACATCGTCGGCCCCTGGGCGCGGGGCGCACACTTCTGGCGGGACTTCGTGACTGTCGGCGGCTTGGAGATGGCCACCGTTCGCCACGTGGTCGCGCGGCTCGGCCGCCGGGCGACGCCGCTCGTCGCGCTGCATGCCGAGCTCTCGCTCTCGTGACGGAGCCCGACGGCGAACGACGTGAAGGTTGGCCGCCCTGATCCCCATTAAAAGGGGGAGGGAACCCTTGAGGCGCGCGTGGCGTATGGCGTTACCGAGAATCCTCGTGTGCGCAGCATTGTCCGCCTGCGGGTCTTCGACGCCGGGCACGAGCTCGGCGGGGGGAGCGAACGGCGCCGCGGGAACCGGCGGGACAACTTCGGCGGGCGGGGCTGGGGCGTTCCCCGGCGACGCCCAAGCCGGCGCCGATGCGGGAGAGCGGACCGACGGTCGGAACACCGGCGCCCAAGCGGGGACCACCGGCACGACCGGGACCACCGGCGCAGGCGGCACCACCGATGCCCGGCGCGATTCCGGCACTGACGCGCCGGCGGATCCGCTGGCCAAGCTGAGCTTCTTCTACCTGGACGTGACGGGCGGACGGGTCTTGACGGCCAACGC
>JADGRB010000209.1 GCA_017881315.1 Pseudomonadota bacterium | reverse complement strand
AAGCGGGCCGGATCTCGGAGCTCGCCGTCCTCGTGAACCTCGAAGTGCAGATGGCTGCCGGAGACCTTCACGCCGCTGCGGCCGACGGTGCCGATGATCTGTCCGGCCTGCACGGTCTGCCCGGCGACGACGCGGAAGGAGCTCAGATGGAAGTAGCCGCTCCGCACCTCGCCCGCGTGCATGATGCGGACGAAGAATCCGCCCGGGCCCAGGTTCCGGTTGCGCCAGTGGCGGAGCTGCCGCGGAAAGAGGCCGATCGCCGGATGGTCGCCCGGCATGTCGACGCCGGCGAACTGGACGACGCCGTCCGCGACCGCGCGCACCGGCTCGCCGATGGTGGCGTCGATGTCGACGCCGCGGTGTGACCGCTCGCCGCCCTCGCGATCGGCGCCGAGGCCGCTGGTGCCGAGGCGCGGCGCCCCATCCAGCGGCGAGACGATGTCGAGGCCGAGCGGCGACGGGCGGTACGAGACCGGCGGGTTCGCGTAGGCCTCGAGCAGCCGGCGGCGCGCCGTGAGCGTTCGATCCTCCGAAGTGCTTCCCCAGACCCGGTCGCCCCAAAAAAAGTGCGCGACGGCGGTGCGGTGCGGGGTGCTCCCGAGCGCGCGGTCGATGGCGACGTGCTCGGTCTCCCACATCGCGAGCAGCGCCGCGCCGACGCGCAGGCTGTGCGCCGGATCGAGCAGGCGGTCGCGATCCAGATCGGCGCGGGCGAACGGGAGCTCGGCGCCCGCCCGGAACATCGACGGTTGGATCTGCAGGATGCCGATCCCGGCGGGGCTCACCAGCGACGGGCGGCAGCGGCTCTCGCGATAAACCAACGCCGCCAGCAAGAACGGGTCGCTCTTGGTTTCGGCGCTGACTTCACGGAGAACGCGCGCGACGTCGGCGAGGCCCGTCTCGGGCGCCACCTCGCCGCACAGCATCTCCACCGCCGCGTCGAATCGCTCGGCGTCGATGGGGGTCGTCGCCGTTGGCGGTTCGGACGGCCACCCCGCAGGATCCTCCAGCTCGTGGATGCCGCGCCGGAGGGGACCCTCCACGTGCCGCTGGCGTTGACCTTCGACCACCTGGGTTGGCGCAGCCACCACGGCGGTGGCCTGCGGTTCGACTGCCAAGAGAGCTAACCAAAAGCGGACAACCGACACCAACATGATGATCCATGCCGCACATCGGCAGAGGTCGCCAAAATCTGTAATGAATTCATGGCCCCCACTTTCAGGACCAGACGGCGCGACCTTGCTCGGACCTGCTCTTGACACTGCCTTGACCCGGCGGGCGGGTCGCGGTTTCATACGGGGGTGGGGATGCGTGGGTTGACCTTCCTGGGGGTCTTGCTGGGGCTGGCGTTGCTGTTGGTTTCGCCGCCGGGCGGCGGATCCGTCTCTGCGGCGACGCCCAACAAATGCGGCTGTTACAAGGACACGGCCGGTACCTGCTTTTGCGCCAAGAAGGGCAAGTGCGGCTGTCCCGGCGACTGCGAGCCAAAGGGTTGCGAACAGCAGCGCGACAAGGAGATTCAGAAGGAGATCGAGGCCGAGACCAGGAAGGCGGAGGCCTCCCAGAGCAGACGGTCGTCCGCTGGCGAGGACAAAGAGAGCGCGAAGGTCGAGCGCGAATCGGCCAAGCCTGCCGCGACCGCCCCACACGGCAAGATGAGCGCGGCGCAAGCCAAGCAGCTGGCCAAGCTCATCGATGTCTATCTGGCCGACCACCCCGACGCGCGCGGCAAGCCGCTCGAGGACGTCCGAAACGACGTCGGCCGCTAGACGCCCAACAGAGTCGTGGCCTGAGCTCCACCGGGTGGTGGGCTGCCGAGAAGGTCGGCGATGATCTGGGACCGAGCGGCGTAGCGCAGCCCGGACGCCTCCCAGGCGCCCTCGAAAACGAACCCGTCGAACGGATCGATCAGCATGAGATTGGCGCCCGTATCGCCCGGTTCGACGCCGAGCAGGCGCGCGACGCGCTCGGGATTGTCGACGTAGGCGGCCACCGCTCCGGGGAGCGCCGTACCGAGCAGCGCCGCGGCGCCGGCCCGCGCGGTGAGCGCGTAGGGGACGCCCGAGTCGCGGAGGCCGGCGAGCGCGCCCGGGACCCCGTGGGGGTGAACCAGCGGCACGAAGCGGTGCGCGTCGCCGAATCGGTAGTCTTCGCTCCAACGGCGCAGGAGGCGGCCAACCTCGACCGCGACCACCGGTCCGCGGACTTCACGCTCGATCAGCTCCTCGCGGTCGAAGATGTCCAGGAGACGCGAGACGTAGCCGGGGTCGGTCCCCGCCAGCACGGCCAGCTGACGTACACCGAAGGGGGGCGCGCCATCGGCGAGCGCGCGCACGATCCGGCTGGCCTTGGCGGCGTGCAGGGAACGGGTGGCGCGGGGGCCCGCCCAGGGACTCTTCTCTTCGCCGCGGGCCGCGATGAAGACCGTCGGGCGATCCAGGACCAGGCGGATGTTCCCCACCAGATCGACGAAGCCGAGCCCCGCGTCGGCCAGGCGCTCGCGGGTGCGCGCACCCAGGAACGGCGCGACGATCAGGAACGCGTCGGCCGAGGCCGTCTTGAGTGCGCCCGCCACCTCGCCGACCAGGCGGGGATCGAGCTGGCGGCGGGCGCCGATCGCCAGCGCCGCGCTGGCCCCGGCGGGGGTCTTGATGGTCAGCCGCGCGTCGGCGGCGTCGTTGGTCTTGGTCGCGACGCTGGTCGACCAGTGGCTGGGAAGGCAGCGCTGGATCTGCTCGACCGCGTGCCGGAGGACCACGTTGTCGCTGGGCGCCGGGTTGTTCATGCTGGACAACAGCCTCCCCCCGGACAACACCCCCGTCAAAATTTCCGACGAGGTCGCGACACCGTGAGATCGGGCGCGCGGCACCCGCTCACAGACGCCAACCGGTGCTCGCGCCGGGCGGACAGGCAGCGGCTAGAGTGGTAGGTTGTTGGGCTGGGGATGGCGAAACACGGGCGGTACAAGATCATCAGACGCGTCGCCGACGGCGGCATGGCGGAGATCTTTCTGGCCACCCAGATGGGCCGCGAGGGCTTTCAAAAGCCCGTCATCTTGAAGCGGATCCACAGCACCATCTACGCCGACCCGCAGTTCCGCAACATGTTCATCGACGAGGCGCACATCTCGATGAGCCTGTCGCACAGCAACATCGCGCAAGTGCTGGATCTGGGCGTCAGCGCCGGCCGCTATTTCCTGGTGCTGGAGCTGGTCGACGGCTGGGATCTCGGCCGGATTCTGCACCGCGCCGCGACCGCCGGGGTGCGGTTGCCCCGGGAGCTGGCGCTGTACGTGGGCGCCGAGATCTGCCGCGCCCTCGCCTACGCCCACTCCAAGGCGATGGACGGGCAGGGCCCCCTCGGCATCGTCCACCGCGACGTGAGCCCGCACAACGTTCTGCTCTCCGAGCAGGGTGAGGTGAAGCTGACCGATTTCGGTATCGCCAAGGCGATGAACAAGCGCGAGCACACCGGCACCGGCGTGGTCAAAGGCAAGGTCGCCTTCATGTCGCCGGAGCAGGCGCTGGGCAAGCCGATCGACGCGCGGTCGGACCTGTTCTCGCTGGGCACCATGCTCTACCTGATGGTGACGCGCGCCCGCCCGTTCGAGGGGCCGAGCGATCTCGAGACGCTGCTGCGGGTGCAAAAGGGTGACTTTCCCGCGCCCGAGGAGGTCGCGCCCGACCTGCCGCCCGAGGTCGCGGCGGTCATCTCGCGCGCCATGCGCCGCGATCCGGACGAGCGCTATCAGAGCGCGGACGAGATGCTGGCGGACGTCGAACGGGTGCTGCGGACGGCGTTCCGGCCGGTCGGACAGTCGGAGCTCAAGCGCTGGCTCGCGGAGCTGACCGCGCGAGATGGCGTGTTGCCGATCAGCCAGACCGCGGCGCGGTCGACCTCGGCCCGCACCGCGACCGGTACCGGCGAGCTCGAAGAGGAGGATGTCGTCCTCCTCGATTCGCAGGACGCCGAGGAGGTGGACGGCGAGGAGGCGACTTCGCTGGCGGTCGTCAAGGGCGGGGGGATGGTCCGGTCACGAGTTTCGCGTCCGCGCTCGGGGCCACCGCTTCCCGTCCCCGACGACGCCGAGTCGATGGCCGATCACTCGGAGCGCGCCCAGATCGCGCTGCTTCCCGGGGGCGACGAGCAGCCCGGGCGACGGCGCGCCCGGCGCGGAAGCGGGTTTTCGATCCTGTTCATCGGTGCGCTTCTGGTGGCCGGGGCCTGGGTGGGTGGCAAGTACGCGCGGCTCTGGTTCGGCGGCAGCACCGAATCGGCGGGAAGCGCCGGCACCGGTCCCACGGGCAACGATCGCGCCGCGGCGCAGCCGGCGCCCGCCAAAGAAGGCTCATCGGACAAAGCGGGCGTCGCCGATGCGGGCGGGGCGCCGACCAACGAGACCGCCGAGGCGGCCGCCGCCGCTCACCGCAACGGCGAGTCGTCCTCTGCGCGCGAGCCGGGTGTCCGGCGCGTCCACGAGGCCGGGCACGCCGTCGAGCGTCCCAAGGACCGCCCGCGCCACGGGGGCCCCGACCTCAAGAGCATGATGGCGCCGGACCCTTCGCTGCTGCCGCCGACGCCGGCCCCGGCGGCGCCCGCCCCCGCCTCCGATACCCCCTAGCCCGCGATGGGCTCGGGCCGGCAAAGCCGTCCCTAGCCCGACGCGTCGGATGACGCGGGTTTTTCTCCTTTCCGGCCCTGCCGTGTCGATTTGAGCAGACACGCAAGACTGACGAAAGGGACAGATACAATGAAACGAGCACGGTTGAGCTTTGGTGGTCTCGGGGTTCTGGCAACGCTCGCCGCGGCGAGCGCGCTCGCCGGTTGCAAGCAGGTCGACGACAGCGCCTTCGCGGGAACCGTTCCGACCAAGGACACGGTGGCGATCGTTCTGCCGGGTGGGACGACCACGGCGAGCAGCAGCCTCACGGCCGGTGGCGTGACGACCAAGAAGAGCGCGCTGCTCGGGGATGTCGCGGCCGACTACGTGACCACGGTCGCCGCGACCACGATCATCAACGGCAGCGTCGGCGCGGTGCTGGATCTGGTCAAGACGGTTGTCAGCTATCCCGCCACCGACGTCGAGGGAGAGACGGCCGTCTGGGGGCCGCACACCGATCCGCTCAGCGCCAACACCTGGCGCCTGACGGTCACCCGGGTGGCGCCGCACGTGTTCGATTGGCAGTTCGACGGCAAGGGAAAGACCGCCGCCGATAGTACGTTCGTCACCGTTCTCTCGGGGACTCATACCCAGTCGCTGGACGCCAAGGGGCACGCGATGGAGGGTTTTGGCAGCGGCAACTTCACCCTCGACTGGGACGCGGCCGCCACGCTTCCGCAGCACGACACCAACGTGGGCCAGGCGGCTTTCACCTACTCGCGGCTGGATCCGTCGGCGACGGTCACGGTCGATGTCACCTTCACGGGCATCAAGGACAACTGCGATCCGACGAAGTGCAAGACCTCGGGTCAGATCTTCAACGCGGTCTACGCGTACGTTTCCACGCCGGGCAATGGCGGGGATCTGCAATTCGCCGCGACGGAGGACTTCGATCAGGTCGCGGGCTCGTCCCTCAAAGAGACGCTCTCCCTGCACAGCCGCTGGCAGGAGACCGGCGCCGGCCGCACGGACGTCGAAGCCGCCGGGGGCGACTACGGCGCGACCATCAACACCTCCAGCGAGTGCTGGGATTCGAACTTCGCTTCGGTGTTCAGCGTGGCTTCGTACGCTCCGACCGATACGAACCTGAACTGGGGCGCCGAAACGACCTGCGCCTTCCCGACCGCCGTTTTGGCGTCGCTGCCCCCCCCGTCTTAATCGATGATTGCTTGAAAAAGGGCCCGGGGTCGCAGGTGCGGCCCCGGGCAAACGCATGAGCCAACCGGTGCTGGAGCTAGTGAGTGGCGGAAAGCCGGCCGATTCTCGGGCGGCGCTGCGAGAGCTCTACACCAAGTACGGAGGAGCCGTGCACGGGCGCTGTCAGTACATTCTCGGTGACGCAACCAAGGCGGAGGACGCCATGCAGGACGTGTTCGCGAAGGCCCTCGGCCACTGGCAGGACTTTCGCAACGACGCGTCGCCGCTGACCTGGCTCACCCGGATCGCGACCCACCACTGTTTGAATGTGCTGCGCGCCGAGCGGGCCCCCTGGCACCAGCGGTTCGCGCGCGAGACGATCGCGCGCGGCGAGGGGCACGGCGGCCCGCAGCTCTTCGAGGATCGCGAGGCGGCGCGGCAGCTGCTCGCCAAGCTGGATCTGGAGACGCAGCGGGCGGCGATTCACTACTTCGTCGACGAGATGACCCTCGACGAGGTCGCGGCGGCGATCGGACGCTCGGTGCCGACCGTGCGCAAGCGCCTCGCCATCGTGGCGGCGCTGGCCGGCCGCGTGCTTTCAGAAGATGGAATTGGAAGTGGAAGGAGTGAGAGATGAACACCAGCGGACACCTCGGTGAGCTGACGTTGCGGCGCCGCCGCGCGGGCGAGCCTCTGGACGGTGCGGGCGCGATCGAAACGGTCGATGCCCATCTGGCGGCGTGCGCCGCGTGCAAGGCCCGGAGCCGCGCGCTCGACGACGAGCAGCGGCGGTTCGAACAGGAGATCTCGTTCGACCGGTTCGCGGCCGGCGTCGAACGCGCGACGCGCAGCGGAGCGTCCGCGCCACGGCGCCGGGTGCCGGTGCGGCTGTGGCTCTTCCCGACGATGGCGATGGCGGCGGCGCTGGTATTGTTCGTCACCTTTGCCCCGCGCACGCCGACCCGCGACGCCAACCGGATCAAGGGCGGCGCCGGCGTGACGGTCCGGGTGGCGGGCTCGGCCGGGCAACGGACCGCGCGCATCGACGCGGCCGAGCCGCTGGCTCCGGGCGAGCGCCTGCGCATCGGCTATCAGTCGGGCGGCCATCGCTATCTGCTGTCGCTGTCGATCGATCAGCACGGCGAGGTGACGCCGCTCTATCCGGAGGCGGGGGCGAGTCTGCCCGTCCCCGACGGCGCCGAGCGCGCGACCCGCTATCTCCCCGACAGCGTGGAGCTGACCGGCGCCGGCATCGAACGGATCATCGTGCTGCTCTCCGATCAGCCGATCGACGTGGAGGCGGCGCGGCGATCGGCGCGAGCCGCGTATGACCAGGCAGGCGGCGATCTGTCGCGGTTGCCGCGGCTGGCGCTCCCGGCCGAAGAGTTCGAAAGAACGTTCGCCAAACCCTGATGCGCGCCGTGGCCAAAACGGCCGTTGTCTTGGGGCTGACGCTGGTCGTTCTCTCGACGTCTGTGCCGGCGCACGCGGAGACGCTCCATCGCTTCGCAGTGGTCGTGGGCAACGATCGTGGAGGCGGCGACACGCGCCCGCTGCTCTATGCGGGGGCCGACGCGCGCAAGGTCTACGACATCCTCACCCGCCTCGGCGGCGTGCGCGTCGAAGACGCCAACCTGATCGTCGACGGCAGCGCCGCCGATCTGCAAGGCGCGCTCGCCAAGGTCGAACGTCAGGCCGCCGATGCGGCCCGGCACGGCGAGCGCACGGCGCTGTTCTTCTACTACTCCGGCCACGCGAAGGACGGCGCGCTTCGCCTGGGCGACTCGCGGCTGTCGATCGAAGCGCTCAAGGCGCTGGTCGCCGCGGCCCCCGTCGACATCCGGATCGCGATCCTGGATTCCTGCCGATCGGGGGAGATGACGCGCAGCAAGGGCGCGCGCAAAGCCCCCGCCTTTCAGATCGAGTCCGAGAGCCCGCGCGACGCCAAGGGTCTGGTCATCCTGACCTCCAGCGCCTCCGACGAAGACTCGCAGGAATCGGACCTGATCGGCGGCAGCTACTTCTCGCACCACCTGGCCAGCGGGCTGCTGGGCGGCGCGGATCGTTCGGGCGACGGGCGGGTGACGCTGTTCGAGGCCTACGCCTACGCCTACGATCGCACGGTCGCCGACACGGCGGACAGCGCGGCCGGCGCCCAGCACCCGACATTCAGCTACGACCTGGCCGGCAACGGCGATCTGGTGCTGACCGATGTCGCTTCGCGCCACGAGGGAATCTACCTTCCCCGCGAGGCGCCCAGCGGGGTCTATTTCATGGTGGACAATCAGGGCTTCGTGGCCGCCGAGATCAACAAAGGCGACGGCGTCGATCGCCGGGTGGCGCTCGCGCCCGGGCGATACCGGGTCAAGCGGCGGCTGGGCGACCGGCTGCGCGTCGGCGAGCTCGACGTGCCGCGGGGGGCGCTGGTGACGCTGGAAGAAAATCATCTCCGCGACGCGCCCTTCACGGACGATCCGGTCAAGGGCGCCGGCCGCGTCGATCTCACCAACCGCTGGTCGCTGGGTGCGGGCGTCGGCTATCAGGCGGTCTTCGAGGCGCCGGACGGTGCCAGTCTGTTTCCACCCACCGGTCTGCTCGGGATCGATCTGGCGCTGCGCAACTTCCTGCGGCGCGACTGGGTGCTCGGCTTCGACGTCGCGGTCGGCAGCGCCGACGGGGTCGCGGCGCTGCCGACGGTCACGGCGCCCTTCCGCTTCAGCGAGGTGTCGCTGGCTTCTTCCTTGGTGGTCGAATGGCCGCGCCGCTATCTGACGCCGTTCGTGGGCGGGCGGATGGCTCTCCTGCTGATGAGCCGGCGCTTTGCCGACGATGAATTTCCCGCGCAGTTCTTTTCGACGCTGTCGCCGGGTCTGGTCGGGGGCGCCTCTTACCGGATGACCCGCAACACCAGCGTCGTCGCGCGCGGGCGTTTGCACTATCTTCTCTACAACGTCGACGGAAACCGTTCCCTCGGTTACTGGGAGCTCGCAACAATGGTGACGTATGACTTTTGATTTTACGG
>JADGRB010000208.1 GCA_017881315.1 Pseudomonadota bacterium | reverse complement strand
TAGTGAGAATGGGTGAGCTTGGTCAGGACGTCGTTGTGGAGATCGACGACCGTCGCGGCGGCGTGCGCGGCGGCCGCTTCGGCGCTGACCTCGACGGGATAGCCACGCACGCTCAGGGCGCGCTGAACGGGTTCTTGAGCTCGGCCGGCGTCGGGGCCGCCGCCGGGAGATCGACGCGCCGGTGCAGCGGGTCGGCCTTGATGTCGTCGCCGCGGTGGTGATGCGCCCGGGCGCCGGGCTTGGTCGCCGTGGCGGCCGCCGCCGATGCTTCGGGCGACGTCGCGGGCGATTCGCCACGCGCGGGCGCGGCCGGGAGGGCGCGGATCGGCGTCGACGGCGCCGTCGGTGACGGAGCGGCCGGCGTTTGCGCCTGGGCGGGCGTGGGCGGCGACAAGGTGCTCGACTCGGTCGCCGCCGGATGTCGGTTTCCGGATCGCAGCGCCAGGATGAAGACGATCGCGCCCACCAGCACAGCCCCGATCCCGATCGCGAGCTTGGCGCGCACACCGAGGCCACCGGGAAGGTCCTCGGATCGCACCGGACGCTCGTCGTCGAAGGTGCCGGAGGGCGGTGACACCGAGATGGCCGTCTTCGACTCGCGCGGCAGCGGGTTCGCATCGGCCAGAACGGGATACTTGAGGCTGGCGGTCGGCGGGACGAACACGTTCGAAGGCTCGAACGGCACGCCGCCCGCCGCACCGAGCGCCCGGTAGAACGCGTCCATGTCGGGCCAGCGCTTCTCGCGATCCTTCTCGAGGGCGCGCATGCAGATCGCCTCGACGTCGCCGGGGATCGCCAGGTCCGGCCGGCGCTGGCGCGGCGGGACGGGCGCCTCGACCAGGTGCTTGGTCAGGATCCCCATGAAGCTGTCGGCCGTGAACGGCACGCTTCCGGTCAGCATCTGGTACATGATGCAGCCGACCGCGTAGACATCGAGGCGATGATCGGGCGGATGTCCCTGGGCCTGCTCGGGCGACATGTACTCGGGCGTCCCGAAGATCATGCCGGTCTGGGTCAAGCGCGGCCCGTCGGCCTCGTCGGCGGAGACCACCTTGGCGATCCCGAAGTCGAGCACCTTGACGAAGTCCGCCCGCCCCTCGCGCGAGATCAGGTAGACGTTCTCCGGCTTCATGTCGCGGTGGATGATGCCGTGTCCGTGCGCCGCCCGCAGCGCCTTGGTGATCTGCATCAGGATCGGCCGCGCGCGCAGCCAGGGCATCGAGCGCTCGGTCTTGAGCAGGCGGCCCAGATCCTGCCCATCGAGAAACTCCATCGCGATGTAGACCAGCCCGTCCGCGGTCTGGCCGAAGTCGGAGATGTCGATCACGTTCTCCTGGCCGATACGCGAGGCGCTCTTGGCTTCCTGGAGAAAACGCGCCACCAGATCCGGCCGCCGGGTCAGATCCTGAAAGAGGATCTTGAGCGCGATCCGCTTCTCGATGAGCGCGTGCTCGGCCTGGTAGACCGCCCCCATGCCCCCCTCCCCGATCTTGCGCATGATCCGGTAGCGATCGGAGACCACCATGCCGATCAGCGGATCGTCAGCGGGCGGCGGGCTGGCTTCTCCCACGGGCACGACGGCTCAATTTATCACGCGCCGACCTAAAATTGGGGACGGCCGCAGGCACCCACGGGACGGCGAGCGCGGACCTACCCCTCGAGCGCCCGCGCCAGATCGTCGTAGTCGTCGGAGACGGCGAACCGCACCAGCGTCAGAGCCTCGGGGCTGGCTGCGATGGCGGCCAGGGTGACACCCGGCTCCGCCACCGACGCGGATTTGGCCGCAGGCGATCCGGAGAGGGCCAGCACGACCGACAACGCCGCCGGCAGATCCGCGGAGGCCAACAGCCCGGCGGCGTTCGCCCCGTCGCGCACCGCGGCGTAGAGCGCGGCGAGGTCGAACGGTCCCGCGCTCTCGATGGCGAACGGCAGCACCTGCTGCTTGAGCTTGCGGGGGATCAACCGATCGAGGCGCGCGGCCTCGGCCTCGGCCAGCGTGTCACGCACCTCCGCGTGGCGGTATTCGGGGACGAAGTTGCGGATGATCCCGACCAGCAACGCCCCCGCGTCCTCCATGGGGATGGCCAGCAGAGTGTCGAGGTGGGTCGCCGTGAGCCGCAACGCGCGCCCGGCGGCGAACCGCAGGGCGGCCGGGCCGAGCTCTGCGAGGGGCGAGCCGATCACGATGGCGGGTGGGTTCCCGGGCTCCGCACGCAGTGGGATCGGACCGGCGTCGGCCGCCGGCATCCTGACGTACAGATCGAAATCCCCGACCCCGAGCTCGGCGGCCACCGCCTCGAACGCCGGCCGTGGGGCAGCCCCGCGAGGCTTTCGATCGGCGCGGGCCACGCCGTGCCGCGCGAGCTTCTGCCCCAGGTCCTGTCCGTTCGGCCGGAGCACGGGGCCGAGGAGCTGGAGGATCTGACGGATGCCGGGCGGTAGCCCCTGGGGAAAGGAGCGATCGTCGATCTCGGGCTGCCGGAGCGCCGCCAGGCTGCGGCCCGCACGGGTCCCGGCGGCGCGCCCGGCGCTCCCCTTGCGGTCGACCGCCGCGAGGAGCTGGGCGGCCGCCAGCGCCGCATGGGGCTTGTTGCGAAGGGACAGCAAGCTCGCCAGCGCCCGGAGCGTTCCCGGATCGAGACCGGACGGTGGGCTCCCCTCCAGATCGTGGCGCAGCAGACCGACCGCGCGATCGAGCACCGTTCGCCGGCCCGCCTGATCCCTCGCGCGCTCGAGGAACTGTGCCAGCGCGCTCACCGCCGCGACGTGGCGAGGCGCCTCGTCGACCGCGCGGCGCAGCTCGGTCCCGGCGCGCCGCATGTCACCCGCGTGCATCAGGATCTCGCCGAGGCGCACGCGAAAGCCGGTCCGGCGCGCGGGATCCGTCTCGCGCGCGACCAGCCGATCGGTCACCGGCAGGGCCAGCTTGGTCTCCCCTTCCGTCAGATAGAGATCCGACAGCGCCCGGAGCGCCTCGTAGTTTTCAGGGTCGACGGAGAGCACCCGCTCGTACGCCGTCGCGGCGCGCTTGGCGTCCGGGGCGCGCTCCGAATAGATCTGGCCGAGGCGCAGGAAGATCTCGCGCAACGTGGCGGGTTCGCGCTCGACCATCGTGCGCTTGAGATAGACCTCGCCGGCCTCGGCCCAGGCGTGGCTCTCCCACAGGAGATCCGACAGCTTCGCCAGCGCGCGCGCGTGCTCCGGGTGCTTGCGCAGAACCAACTCCAGCTCGGCGCGCGCGCCCGCGGCGTCGGCCAGCGGTCCCATCAGCAGATCGGCGCGCGCGAGCCGCAGCGAGGTGACCTCGAACGGATTGACGGCGGTCTCGATCCGCGCGGCGAGCGCAGCCGACAGCGCCGTCGGGTTCCCCAACCGGACCAGCAGCTCCCGAAGTTTTTCGAAGGCACCCTCGTGGGTCGGATCGATCGCCAAGGCTGCCCGCAACAACTCGAGCGCGCGATTGTCGAGCGCGGTGAGCGCGGCGGGATCGCCGGCCCGATTCTCCGAGATCAGCGCGGCCGCCAGCAACAGCGCGCGCACCCGGTGCGCGGGCACCAGCAGAGCCGTGGCCTCGGTCTCGCACGCCGCGGCCGTCTCCGCGTCGTCGCCGCGGCGAGCGGCGTCGCGTCGCAACGCCAGCGCCGCCGGAAGAAAGGTCGGCTCCGCCGTGAGCGCCGCCCGCCAGTGGGCCGCCCCCTCCGCCCACCCGGTGGATTCTTCGAGTCGCGCGCGCCCCGCGTGCGCGAAGGCGGCCGCCCGGCGTTCCGACTCGGAGACCCCGAACCGCCCGATCGCCAGGTCATAGGCCAAAAGCCGCAACCCGGGCTCGCCGTCGGATTCCGCGACGCGCGCCAGATCCAGAAGCCCGAGCCTGGTCCCGCTCGCTTCTGTCGGCCGGGAGGCCTCCACCGCGGCTGCTGCCAAATGCGTCGACGCTCCCGACAGGTCGTGTCCCTCGGCGACCAGCGCCAAGAAGGCCAGCGTGACCGGGCCGGCCTGCGCCTCGTGCGGCGGCGCCTTTTCGAGCGCGGCGAGAAGGTCATCCCAGCGCCCCGCGCGCGCCAGCTCGGAAAGCGAGCTCAGGCCTGCCCGCGTCGCGTCCACCGCCTGGTCGGGTGGGCCCCGGAGCAGGCCCGGCGGCAGCCCTTCGGTGCCCGTCCCCAACCGAACCGAGGCGCGTCGGGCATCGGCGGCGAAGCGGCCGTCCGCCAGCGGCAGCAGCGCCTGGGCCGCCCGTTCGAGGTCACCGACCTCGATCCGCGCTTCTGCGATCGCCAATCGCAGCGCTTCGTCGGCGCGGGTCGTGGAATTTGTCGCCTCGAGCGGCAATTCGGCGATGGCCCGCCTGCGGGCGCCGGTCGGCAGCCGCGCCGCCGCTCGCGCGACCGCGTCGCGCGCCTCCCGATCCGCCGGAGATGCGGCCGCCAGCTCCGACGCGTGCAGGAACGCGGCCTCGCCGTCGTCGTCGAGGCCGAGGATGCTCCCGGCGGCCAGCGAGAACAGCCGCCGCGCCGCCGAGGACGATTCCGACGCGGCAGCGGCGGCCGCCACCGCGGTCGCGGCGGCGGCCGAATCGACCCCCGGCTCGAGCAGATAGAGCGGCAAAGCGAGAGGATGATTCGGGACCGCCGCCAGCGCTTGGCCGAGCGCCCGTGTCCGCTCCGCCCCGTCCTCGATCGAAAACGACGAGGCGCGCTGGATCGCCAGGTCGGCACGCCGGATGGACAGCTCGGGCGGCGGCGCCGGCGTCGCTGTGGCAGCGTCGAGCGCCGCCCGCAGCGCCTGGTGATCTCCGGCGCGTTCCGCGAATCGGGCGACGGCGACGCTACCGAGCGCCCGTCCAATATCCGACAGGCCCTCCCCCGCGGTGCTCAAGACCGTCAGCGCGCGCGCCGGATCGCCGAGACCGATCAAGGCTGCGGCGCAGGCTCGCAGCCCCGGCGACAAGGTGCTCTCGGCCCACATCTCTGCGCCGTAATCGAGCGTCGCCGCCGCGTCCGCCCGCCGGCCCGAGCGGGCGTCGGCGCCGGCCACCGTCCAGAACAGCGCCGATCCCGGCGCCGATTCAACGGCGGTCTGTAGCGCGGCGCGCGCCGCCAGCACGTTGCCGGCACCGCCGCTGTCGCGTGCGTCGGCCAGGGCCAGCGCCGACTCCGCCCGACGCGCCGGATCGCTCCGCAACCACGAATCGAGCGCAGCCACCCGCACGTCGGGATCGGTGGCCACGGCCGCCAACTCCTCCGCCAGCAGGCCGAGCGGGACGGCATCCGGGTGTGACTCGATCGCGCGCGCGAGGAGCGCGCCGGCGGCCGCGTGCTCACCGCGGCGCAGAAGATCACCCGCTTCGATCCAGGTCAGGTTAGCCGTCGAGACGGCGGTGGTCGCGGCCGCACGCAACCGACCGAGGCTGGCTTCATCGAGCGCCAACCCGCTCGCGATGTCGAAGTCGATTCGATCGCGCGCGGCCGCGGCCGTCGCGGCGCCGAGGCCCGCGTAGATCGCCCCGGCCACCGCGCCGTCTCCCCGCCGCCGGGCCAGCGCCGCCGCGAAGCGGCCGACGGCCCGCGCGAGCGCGGAGGCCGGCGGCAGAGACGCCATCGCCCCTGCGAGGGTCTTGGCGGCGCCCCGGGCGTCCATGCGCGCGGCGTCGCGCAGACGCCCGAGGAGACCGCCGTCGGCGTTCGGGTCGAGCTGCCGGGCCGCCGCTCGATGCGCCGCCTCCGCCGTCGCGTCGAGTCCGACGGCCGCGAAGCGGGCCGCCTCCTCGAGGAGCGCTGCGCCGAACGTTCCACCCACCGCACGCCCGGCCGCGGCCAGGGCGCTCGCCACCTTGGTCGCCTTCCCCCCGCGCAGGGATTCTTCGACCAGCGCGAGCGTTCGCGCCGGGCCGGGCGCCATCGCGTCCAGCGCGACCGCCGGAAGCGCGCCGCGCCGGGCCAGCGTCCACTCCGCGGAGAGCGCTCCATAGAACGAGCGCTCGTCGGGCGTCTCGGCCGCCACCGCCAAGCGAGCCCACAGCGCGTGGGCTTCGTCGAAGTCGCCCGCGCTTTCCGCCAGCCGCGCGCGCCCCCGTAGGGCGTCGGGCGCACCCGGCGTCCGCTCCAGCGCCTCGTCGTAGACCGTCGCGGCCTCGGCCAATTCACCGGCCGCCTCGGCGGCGCGGGCGGCCGCGATCAGGCAGCGCGCCGCCCACCCCGGCGTTTCGGCGACGGCGCCCTCGGCTCGGAAGAGGCGGGCCTCGGCCAGCCATTCGTCACGCGCGGGCGCAGGCGGCGCCGCGGTATCCGGCACGCTGACCAGGGCCTGAATGCCGGCCTGCCAGATCTCGGCCGCCATCTCGGGCAGGAGCGGCGCGAAGGCGGTGGGCGGATCGCCCTCGAGGGCGACGCTCACTGGGTTCGGGTCTCGGTCCGCGTCGGGAGGTTCGGCCCCGATCTCCAGGGTCACCTCCTCGGCGATCGCGGGCACGTTCGGATCGGTCTTGGGCTGCTCCTCGAAGAGCTCGTCGAAGAGATCGTCGACCTCGATCGTCGCGTCGTCGTCGCCCTCGGGTGGTTTCCGCTCCCCGGCCATCAGCCGCCGAGCTCCCGCGAGACGCGCTTGAGGACCGGGTATCGATCGGAGAGCGCGAAGCCCAACAGATCGAGGGCCGCCGCGCTGCCCGCCACCGCCTTGGCGCCGCCCGCCAGCGCCACCGCCGCCAGCGCGGGATCGCCCGCCACGAACAGGCCGAATCGATTCGCGGCGCGGAGCACCGCCTCGCGCCACGCGCCGAGATCGAACGCTTCGAAACCAAAACGGGACGCCTGCAGCGTGAGCGCCTTGCGATCCTTGCGGCCGATGGCGCGGGTGACGTCGCGCAGGAAACTCTCCGTCGGTTTGGGCAGCCCGGGCGGCGGCGAGGCACCAGCGAGAATCGCCGCGCAGGCGAACAGCGGCGCGAGATCGTCGGCGCTGGCCCGCTCGAGAACCGTGGCCCTTTGCGCCAGAAGCCCGAGCGCGCGGCCGACGTGAAGACGGGTCGCGGGCGTCTGCGCCCCGGCGGCCAGCACCAGGCCCGGCTCGGGATCCTCGATCGCCTCTGCGACGGGCGCGCCAGGTTCGCGGCTCAAGGTGAGCGGAATCCGACCCAGCCCGATCGCGGCCGCCGTCTGCAGGATCCAGGCTACGCCGGGCTCCGCGTCGATCGCCGTTCGGCGGCCGCGACCGCCGGGCGCGGGAAAGACGGCCGCCGCGGCCTCGACCAGATGTGGCCAGATCTCCGCCACGAATCCACCGGCGGCGGGATCGGCGATCTCGGCGACGAATGCGCGGCCCGCCTTGGGCGCGATCACCCGGGGCGGGGCGGCCGGGTGAGGCGGCAAGCGATTTTCGACCAGCTGCCGCACACTCTCCACCGCCGCCTGGGCCTCGGGGAGGTCGCCCTGCGCCCCGCGCCTCCGGGCGAGATCGAGAGTGGTCGCCAGGCGCTCCAACCGGCGCCCATCCAGGGGATTCGCGGCGAGCGCGTGCCGCAGATCGCCCACCTCGCGCTCGATGACCTGCAGCGCGCCGCGCGCGTCGCCGCCCGCGTCACAGAGCGCGATCAAGGTGGCCACCGCCGTGCCCAGCGGCTCCAGATCCGCCGCACGACGAAAGGCCGCGGCGGCTCCCGCCGGATCGTGCCCCACATCCCGAAGAATTTCTCCCACCCGCAGCTGGAGCGCCGCCTGCGCCCGCGCGGTGGGCAGGCGCGGCTCCGCATCCCGCAACGCGTCCACCGCGTTCCGGACGTCGCCGCGTCCCAGGTAGAGCTCGCTCATCCGCTCGATCGGCTGAGGATCGGTCGGGCGCAGCCCCGCTGCGCGGCGCAGGATCTCGATGGCGCGCGCCGGCTCGCCGATCGCCTCGTAGCTCGCCGCCAGGTCGAGTCGCGCGGCCGCGGCCCGCTCCTCGTCTTCCGAGCCGACCAGCGCCAGAAACCGCTCGAGCCAGTGGGCGGCGGTCCGCAGGTCCTTATCGGCCTCCGCGCCGTACGCAAGTTTGTAAATTGAAGCGACATGTTCGGGGTTGATCTTCAGAATCTGCTTGAAGTCGCCGAAGGCCCCCGCCCGATCGCCCATGCGGGACAACCGATGCTCCGCCCGTTCGAAGAGGAGCGATCCGCTCGCCCGGCGGCAACGGCGCGGCGGCCAGACGATACGAAAGCAGTCCATCGAAGGAGAGTGCCCGACCGGGCGCCCCGAGATCCGCGCGCAGCAGCGCGTGAGCGCGGGCGTAGATCGCCACATCGTGGGGCCGCAGCTCGACCGCTCGGGCGAGCGCCGCGATCGCGTCGTCGGTGCGACCGGAACGCTCGTACGCCCCACCGGCCTCGACGAACAACCCGGAGGCCCGCTCCGGATTGGAGATCAGCGCGCCCAGCCGGACCAGCGCCCGCGCCTCACCCAGAAGATCCCCGCCCGCCCGCGCCACCCGACGGATGCCGGTCCAGGCTTCCAGGCGATCGGGGTCGACCGTTATGACGCTGCCGTAGGCGGCCAGCGCCGCCCCGAGCTCGCCCCGCCGCTCGGCGTCGAGCGCGACCTCGAGATCGAGCGCGCTGCCGGTGGCGCCACCTGTCCGACGGGCGCGCGCCCGCCGCGGATCGGGACGCGCCGTGGGCCACGGCGCGCCGTCCGTGACCGGCAAATCCGACAGCGCGGGCGCCAGCGCGGGACGACGCGCCGCCAGCCATGCCGACACCGCGACCGCCTCGGCCACTTCCGGCCCGGCCAGGCGCGCACGCGCGGCCGCCCGGCCCAGGAGCGTCACCGCTTCCGCCGGGAGCTCGCCCTCCGCGCTGGCG
>JADGRB010000018.1 GCA_017881315.1 Pseudomonadota bacterium | reverse complement strand
GCTGGGATTGTTCGCGACGTCCGCTGGAATCTTTCCGCTGGTCACGGCCTGCATGAACTGATCGGGCGACAGGGCCATGAGGTCAGACAAGCTCGAGGGTGTACTGGTCGATGCCGCGCCTTTCGAAGCGGAGGAGGACGCGTCGCTCGGGGCGGTCCCGGCCGCTCCGCTCGCGCCGGTGGTGGCGCTCGTGCCGGTCGCAGCCTTTGACGCTGTGGCGGTGGTAGAGCTTCCGCTGGCGTTGGGAGTTGCAGCAGGCGCCGACGCAGCGGGCGCAGACGCAGCGGGTGCCGACGCAGCAAGTGTGGGGGCCCCGGCCCTCATGGTTGTCTCCCGGGTTCTCCCTCTCGCCGAACGTTCGATGATGGTGACGTCTTTCCCGTCCGCGCCGAGGGTAACGGTGACCTGGGAGCCCGGCCGGCCGGTGGTCGAAAAGGAGGTCGCACCGCCCGTCGTCACGGTGACGTTGTTGGCGGCCGGCTGCGCGCCCGATGTCGTGCTCGGCTGCGTGGTTCCGGGCGGTACGGTGATGTTGGTGACCGGCGGTTGTGTCCCCGGTGCGCGAGGCGGCGGGGGCGCAGGCTCGGCGGCGAGACTGCCGGCCGGCGCGGCGGTGAGGTTCCCCTTCGCGGGCGAGAGGCCCTGTGCCATCTGCGGCAGATCCTTGAGCGCGTCGGCCAGATGCCCGAGAGCCTGCAGGGGGTGACCCGTCTCGTAGTCGACGGCCCCGCCGACGATGTCGCCGATGGCCTTCATGTTTTGTGGCAGGACCGCGTCGCACACATCCTTGGCGAGCTTGCCCGGGTCGGTGGCGAGGGAGCTGATGTCGGAAACGATGCTGCTGAGGCTGAAGCTCATGACGATCTCCTTAGGCCGCGATCTGCGGGTTGGGGGTGGACGAGACGCCCGCGCCGGTTGGGGCGGAGGTGGTTTTCTGGTGAGCGAGCGCCTCGCGGATCTCGCCGCGCATGAAGAGCAGCTTGGGCTCGTTGGGCTCGTAGGCGAGACCTCTGTCGAGCTCCGCGAGGGCCTCGGCGAGCTTGCCGAGGCGACGCAACGCTGCCGCGTAGAGCGAATACGACCACCAGTACCGGTGGTCGGCTGCGATGAGGCCGCGGCAAAGCACCTCGACTTCGGAATAGCGCCCGACCTGATAGAGCTGGTAGGCGAGGGCCATGATGGCGTCGAGCGCCTCGTCCGGGATGCCGAAGATCGACTTCATGGTCGTCTCTTCGAGAAACTTGCGTGCGTTCGGCGTCAGTTGCGGATTGGGCTCGGCGTCCATTGCGCGCCTCCTTTTCTGGTGTCCGAGGTTGGATGGCGGACAGAGGAGGTTTCGGAACGCCGCGCGCGAAGTTGCGTCTGCGGGAAAAGGACGAAAAAAACCCCAGCGCGGGACGAGCCCGGGCCGGGGTCAAGCGAGCGCGTGGAGTGCGCTAGCAGGAGAAGATGCGATCCAGCTTCTCTTCGATCTTCACTTCTTTGGACTTGGTCGCAACGGCGATCTCCTTGATGAGAAGTGTCCGCGCGGTGTCGAGCATCTTCCGCTCACCAAACGACAGCTCTTTGTCGCCTTTGAGCCGCTGCAGATCCCGAAGCACTTCGGCGATCTCGAAGACCGAACCGGTCTTGATCTTCTCCATGTATTCCCGGTAGCGGCGGTTCCAGGTCTGGCCTTCGACCGCCACTTCGCGGCTCTTGAGGATCTCGAACACCTCGTCGACTTCGTCCGCTCGAATGAGCTCACGCAACCCCACCGCACCCGCATTGCGCGTCGGGATCATGATCTTCATCCCGTTCTCAAGAATCTTGAGAATGTAGAAGGTCTGCTTGTTCTCCGAGATCTCACGCGTCTCGATACCGACAATCTGTGCGACGCCGTGTGCCGGATAGACGGCCAAGTCACCCACTCTGAAAGTCGGCTCCATGACTACGTTGACTCCTTGTTGAGGACGGATTTCAAAGCACGCGAACCTTATCACACGAAATGGCTGGATTCAACGCATTCTCCGTCGGGCAGTCCGTTTGGGGAATGCCGCGGCGCGCGCGTCAGAGGGCTGTCAGGCCGCGCTGCGGCGCAGGTAATTGAGAATCGAAAGCACGCCAAATCCGGTGCCACCTTTGCCGACGTGGCCCTGTTCTTTGCTGGCGCTTGCGGGTCCGGCGATGTCGACGTGAACCCAGGGGATATCGCCGACGAATTCCTTCAGGAACAGACCCGCAGTCAGTGCGCCGCCCCAACGCTCGCCGGTGTTTTTCAAGTCGGCGATCTCGGACTTGAGTTGCTCGGCGAGCCGCGGTGGTAGCGGCAGGCGCCACATCTCTTCGCCGGATTGCTCGGCGGCTGCGAGAAAGGTGGCGGCGAGCGCCTCGTCGTTGCTCATGACGCCGGCGGTGTGCGGGCCGAGCGCAACCACACAGGCACCCGTCAGGGTGGCGAAGTCGAGGATGGCGTCGGGCCGCAGACGCAAGCCAAAGGTCAGCGCGTCCGCCAGGGTGAGACGTCCTTCGGCATCCGTGTTGTTGATCTCGACGGTCTTGCCGTCGAGAGAACGAAGCACGTCGCCGAGTTTGTAGGCGCTGCCCGACGGCATGTTCTCGGTGCAAGCCGCGAGCGCGTGGACTTCGATCGGCAGCCTCTCTTCTC
This sequence comes from Pseudomonadota bacterium, assembly GCA_017881315.1. Taxonomy (GTDB): domain Bacteria; phylum Myxococcota_A; class Polyangia; order Fen-1088; family Fen-1088; genus JADGRB01. The sequence goes on along the minus strand of JADGRB010000018.1, from coordinate 35,965 downwards.
CGGCGGCCACCACCGCGGCGAGGACCGCGGCGGCGCCCGCCATATCCGTCTTCATGTCGAGCATGCCCTCGTTGGTCTTGATCGAAAGGCCGCCGGAATCGAAGGTGACCCCCTTGCCGACCAGCACCACCCGCCGCCGGGTGGTCGCAGGCTTCCAGGCGAGGTGAATGAACCGCGGCGCCTCCGTGCTCCCCTGCGCGACCGCGAGGTAGAGACCCATGCCGAGCTCCGCGCAGGCGGCGCGATCGAGCACCTCCACCTGCAGCCCCGCTTCGCGTGCCCAGCCGCTCGAGAGCTCGGCGAGTCGTGCGGGCGTCATCACGCCCGCCGGCTCGTTCACCAGATCACGTGCGCGCGCAACCGCCCGACCGCCGCTACGCGCACGTGCGAGCGCCGCCGCCGTGTCCGCGGGGTCGTGAGGGCCGGGCGGGCAGAGCGTCAGCGCGACGAGAGGTGTCGGTCGGCGGCGCTCGTCCGTCAGGTATCGGTCGAAGCGGTAGGCGCCCAGCCATGCGCCCTCGGCAGCGGCCTCAATCGCGGCCACGCCCGGGGTCGTCGCCATCCAGCTGAAGGCGACGTGCGGGGCCCCGACGGAGACGCCCAGGCGGACCGCGTTTCCGGCTGCGATCCGCAACGCCCGACCCGACGGTTCGGATCCAGGTCCAATCCCGACCAAGCCGATCCGACGGGCAGGTAATCCGCCGTTCGTATGCGCGACGAGCGATTGTCCCGATTTCCCCTGAAATCGTTCGTCGGCGATGGCGCGCCGCAGGATCCCGCCCAGGCGCGCGTCGGCCCGATCGAGGTGACCTGGCCGTCCGAGATCGGCTTCGCCGCACGCGATGACGAGGAGATCGACATCGCAGTCGAGCGGATCTTTGCTGTCGAGGCCAAGCTCAAGCATGGGTTGGTGGGGTGGTTGGGCTGGCCGGTTCCGCCCAGCGTCGCCCAGCGTAGGGTGTGGCACCCGCGATTTCAAGGCAGCGGTCGCAAAGACGTCGGCCGCGCTGTTGACAGGGAGGGGCGGCAAACAGTAGCGTAAGGCCAGATGGCGAAGGCCCGGCCGCTGCGAAAGGTTGTCCGCAAGTCTGGCGGCAAGGCGATCAAACGCCCGAGCCGGAGCGGCTCGGCGCGGAAGCCCGCGACTACAAAGGGAAACTCTCGCACCGCGACTCCACGCGCGCGTGGCGCGCGTGGAAAGTTGGTATCGAGCGGCTCGCGCAAAGCCGGGGTGTCCTCAGCAAAACTCTCGGAGCGTCAGGCGATGGTTCCAGAAACGCCGCCTCCCTTGCCGGCGCCGATCGCCAGCTTCACGTTCTGACCGAGGGTCTCCAGAAATGTCTACGACCATGTCTACGACGAGTGTTCTGCCTGAGAAGCGCGAGGCTGCAGCCAAGGCCCTTCGTGAGATTCTCGAGCGCATGGGAATCGAGGCCGAAGTGAGCGCTTTCGATGACGGCGAGCGAATTTTTCTCGACGCGCATGGCGCGGAGTCTGGCCTCATTATCGGGAAGAAGGGCGCGACTCTAGACGCATTGCAATATATCATAAATAGGATCGTCAGCAAGAAGCCCAATGACGGTCCTGGAGTGGTCGTCGATGCCGAAGGATACCGTGGTCGCCGGGAGGATTCGCTGGCGGATCTGGCGCGCAGGTTGGCCGAGAAGGCGATCAAGACCGGTCGACCCGTGCCGGTCGAGCCGATGAGCCCGGCGGATCGGCGCATCGTTCACGTGACACTGGTCGACCATCCCGGCGTCAGCACGGAGTCCGACGGAGAAGGCCTTTTTCGTCGGGTGGTCATCTATCCCAAGGCTGCCGCCCCGACCGGCGTCTAGACCGTTTAGACCGAGTCCGGCCGCCGGGTTCCAAGCAGCCGATCTAAGCCTTTGCGTCCCAGTCCGGCTTCGAGGGCATCTGCCAGGAGGTCGGGATCGGTCCGGGCGTCTGTCGACAGGTAGGGCAGCGTGCCGAGCACGTCCTGGCCGGTCAAGGTGGCGATGAGCTCGGCGTTCCCCGGTTCGTGCGGGGCGGTGCCGGCCATTGTCTGGCTGAGAATGACACCGGCAACCGTGAGCCCATTTCGCGCGGCTTCGCGCAGGGTGAGTGCCGTGTGATTGACAGTTCCGAGCGCGGTTCGCGCAACGACGAGCAGGGGAAGCGCTAGCCGCACCGCCAGATCGACGGTGGTGAGCGCGTCGACGTATGGAACGAGGAGGCCGCCAGCACCCTCGACCAGTAAGAAGTCACCTCTCGCGGCGAGCGCGTGCGCCCGTTCGACCAGCAGATCGAGATCGATACGCACCCCTTCCGCCGTTGCCGCCAGCGCTGGAGCCGCCGGGAGGCGGAGGGCGTAAGAGCAGACGTCGGATGGGGGAATCGGCGGCCGGGCGGCACGCCAGAGAGCGCCGGCGTCGGTCGCTTTCGGGTCGCAGCCGGTCTCGACGGGTTTGAATGGGATCGGCTTGCGCCCGCGCCGCGCGGCCAGGCGCAGAAGCGCGATCGAAACGGTCGTTTTCCCGACCCCTGTGTCCGTTCCGGTGACAAACAGGCCTCGCAAAGGCGCCCGGGGTGTCATTCCAGCGCCTCGCCCAGCGCCGCAACCAGAGCCTTCAGATCAGCCGCATCGTGCGCGGCCGAAAGCGTGATCCGCAAGCGGGCGGATCCGGCCGGCACTGTTGGGGGACGGATGGCTGGAGCGAAGATTCCGCGCGCCGCCAGCCCCGCGGACACGGCCAGTGCGCGGGCGTTGCCACCGATCAATATCGGTACGATCGGTCCTCGGATCGGGCTCGTCGATCGCGACGTCGGGTCCGTCGGACCGGTCGCGGTCGCCCACGCCGGTCCCCCGACGCCCAAGGCTTCCAGCTGGTCGTCGAGCCAAACCCGATGCTGGTGGAGGAGACCGCGGCGTCGATCGCCTTCCGGGCCCGCAGCCAGGTCGAGTGCCGCGTCCGCGGCAGCCGCGACCGGAGGCGGGAGCGCGGTCGTATAGATGAAGGTGCGCGAAAGATTGACCAGGATGTCGCGCAGCGCCCGATCTCCGGCGATGAATCCGCCCGCCGCACCCAGGGCCTTCCCGAGGGTGGCGACCAGGACATCTGGCACCACGCCGGCGGCGGCGCAGAGGCCCCGACCACCGGGACCCAGGGTGCCAAAGGCATGGGCCTCGTCGACAATCAGGATAGCGTCCGTCGCCGTTGCCGCCTCGGCCAGCGCGCCGAGGGGAGCGATGTCACCGTCCATGCTGAATAGGGACTCGGTAACCAGAAGACGGCGCCGAAATCTACCGGGCCCGGCCAGCAGGCGGGCGGCGGCGCTGGCGTCGGCATGCCGATAGATCGCCACCCGAGCCCGAGAAAGACGGCAGCCGTCGATGATGCTGGCGTGGTTGAGAGCGTCGGAGACGATCAGATCCTCGGACCCAGCCAGCGCCGTCAGAACACCGAGATTGGCCTGATAGCCGGTGGGGAAGACCAGGGCGGCCTGGCAGCCCAAGAACGTAGCCAGGTGCACCTCCAGCTGACGGTGCGCGGGCAAGTCGCCCGAAACCAAACGCGAGGCCGACGCACCAAAGCCATCTCGCGCGGCCGCCGCCGCCGCCGCCGAGGGCAGCGCCCGGTGACTTGCCAACCCCAAGTAATCGTTGGAGCAAAACGAGATTCTGGGGTGCTGCCCAACCACAACGTCGACCCTCGAGGTCCCCGCCATCTCCGGGCAGGCCCGCAGGCGATCGGTCGCTGCGAGCGCAGCCAATTCCGCCTCCAGGGTGGCCGAGAGCGAACGCATGCCGCTTTATATCAAGTCGACTGACAAGCGGCCCTGTTCCACGTGGAACATTGGGTGAGGGCGAAGGCTCTGCCGCGCATGTTCCACGTGGAACATTTTCAGGCGATGACTTCGACCAGCACGCGCCGTCCGTTGGCATAGACCTGCTCCCGACCGACGTTTCCGCCGAGGCCGCATCGCGGGGTGGTGAGGACGAAGATGCGGCCGCCCGGTCGCACCAGCTTCCTGCCGAGCGCCAGCCAGACCTCAGGGGTGAAGGTGGCGCGGGACATCGCCACATCGAACCTCTCGCCCGCCTCGGCCAGGTCCTCCCCCCTGCGGGTGTCCAGACGGACCCGGCCGACTAGACCCCCCTGTCGGATCGCCGTGCGTAGGAAGGCGCCCTTCTTGGCGATCGGTTCGCAAAGCTGAATGTCGAGCGTCGGGCGGAGGAGGGCCAGCGGAAGCGCAGGCAGGCCACCGCCGCTGCCGACATCGACGACTCGAGCCGGCTCAGCGAGCCAGCTCGCCAGCGCGAACGCGTCAGGGAAATGCGACTCCAGCAGCACCTTCACGGACGCGGCGCCCGTCAGGTTGATCCGGGTGTTCCACTGGAGAAGAAGAACGGCGTAAGCGAGGAGAGCGTCGGTCTGCGCGGGGTCGCACGGCACCTGCCATCTGGCCGCCAACGCCGCGAGGGCGTGCCGCAGATCGGGCTCGACAGCCTCTGTCGCGCACATCGCTCGCCACGTATTATCACGCGGATGCTCGAAAAACCGATGCTGGCCGAAGTGCTGGTCCCGTTCGTCCGCGACTTCGCGGGCGGGGGGGAGGGGACGGTCGAGACGCTGGCGGGCGACGCCTCGACCCGCCGCTACCACCGGGTTCGCGTGACGGGCGGCTCACCCTCGAGCGTGGTGGTCATGGAGCTCCCCGACGAGCCGTTGAAATCCGACGAAGCCACCTCGCCGGGCATGGGTCCCCCCGAGCTGCCATTTCTCGATGTGCAGCGGTACCTGGCGCAGAGCGGCTATCCGGTGCCGAGGGTCTTTCGCTACGATGCTCAGCGCGGGCTGGTGGGTCTCGAAGATCTCGGCGACCGCACCTTCGAGGCCGCCGTGAAGGGCGCGCCGGATTCCGAGCGAGCGCGCTTCTATCGGGCAGCGATCGACCAGATTGTCTCGCTGCAGGCTCTCGGCGACGCGCGGCCCGATCCCGGATGCGTCGCCTTTTCGCGCCGTTTTGACGAAACACTGCTGCGCTGGGAGCTTGCGCATTTCAAGGAGTGGTATCTCGAGGCCGAGCGCGGCGTGCATCTGGGTGGGGCCGAAGCGGCGGTCCTGGACGCGGCCTTCGACTGGATCGCGCGCCAGCTCGCCGCCGCACCGACGACGCTAGTCCACCGGGATTTCCAGAGCCGCAACCTCATGGTGGTCGGCGACGGCTCGGCGCCCGACCTCAAGGTGATCGATTTTCAGGACGCGCTGCTGGGTCCCCGCGCCTACGATCTGGTGGCGCTGTTGCGCGATTCTTACGTCGTTCTCGCACCGGCTGAGGTCGACGTGCTGGTCGAGCACTTCATCGCGAGGGCCGCGGTCCAGGACCCGGCCGGCTTCCGCCGTCTCTTCGTGCTGCAGACCCTCCAGCGCAAGCTGAAAGACGCAGGTCGGTTCGTCTTCATCGACCGGGTGCGAAAGAATCCCAGCTTCCTGCGATGGATTCCGGCGTCGATTGGCTACGTGCGCGAGGCGCTCGCGAAGGCCCCGGACGAGCTCGGCGCGCTGCGCGACCTCCTCGGTCGTCGGGTACCGGACCTTGCCAGTTAGCTATTAATAATTTGTAGTATGGAAATAAGGGGCGAAAGTGGCGCATATACTGCGGGGCGGCAGCGGCGATGGAGCAACGTAGAGAGGAGAGGGGAGCGCAGGCGATCCTGATCGTCGACAGCGACGAGTCGATTCGGCGGATCCTCGATCTCACCCTGCGGCAGGCCGGGTTCTCCGTTGGGCTCGCCAGCAACCGCGAAGAGGCTATGAAACGCCTCGCCGACGGCCCCGATCTGGTGATCGCCGCGGCCAGCGATCCGGATGCGCTGGCGTTCTGCCGGCTGGTCAAGCAGACCGGCGATCGAATGCCGCCCGCCGTGGTGTTGATTTCGGATCCGGGCCTCGAGAACAAGACGCGTGGACTGGAGGCCGGCGCCGACGACTTCGTCATCAAACCGATCTACGTGCAGGAGGTGGTGTCGCGCGCACGCGCCCTCTTGCAGCGACGCGAACGGGAGCGCCTGGAGCTTTCTGCGTACGCGCCCGCGGCATCGACGGTCGAGGGGGCCGAGGCCCCCGCGCCGGGATCCGACCACTTCATCAGCGACATCGGAGACGTGCCGCTGGTCGACCTCTTGCGGGCGATCTCCGCGCATCAGAAATCGGGCGTCGCGGTGATCACGGCGGCGGGTGGCGCGCGGGGCGAGATCTTTTTTCGCCAGGGGAACGTGGTCGACGCGGAGGTGGGACGCCTCTCGGGACGCGACGCGATCTATCGGCTCTTTTGCTGGTCGTCCGGGCGGCTCGAGATCGAGTGGAAGAGCATCCGGCGCAAGGACACCATCGAGATGCGGCCCCACGATCTCTTGATGGAGGCGCTGCGCCGGGTCGACGAGTGGCGGCGGCTGCTGTCCGGTCTTCCGCCGCTCGACACGATCTTCGAGGTCGACTATCGAGTCCTCGCCGAACGACTGGCTGACATCCCCGACGAGGTGAACCGGATCTTGCGACTGTTCGACGGGATGCGGACCTTCCTGCAAGTCATCGACGATTGCGGCTTGTCCGATCTGGACGCCGCGGCGGCGATCGGCAAGCTCTGTCACGAGCGGATCGTCCACGACATCCGCGTGCCGGCCGCGGAGGACGAAATGCTCGGGGCCGATCTGGAAGGGTGGCTCTCGGAAGCGACCGGGCCGTTCCGTTCGCCGCCGCGGCTCGAGCGCGATCTCTTCGGCGCCTCGCCGGAAGCGGGGATCGGCGTGCACGGTCGACCCACCGCGCCGATTGAGCCCCTCGGTGAAGGCGCGCGCGACGCGCTCGACGACGACATGCGGGTTCGCTTCACCGACCGGCTCCAGGCCGAGAGCCACGCGCCGGATTCTTCGCCGTCGGGCTCGTCGTTGTTGCTGGGGCCGGGGTTTCCGACGACGCTGCAGGGTCTCGGCGCCGAGGCGGCGGAGCCGGTCCGCACCGCCATCGGCCTGCCGGTCGTCCTGAGTGAGATGGCGAGCTCGATCGAAGCCGCGGCCACCTCGGTCGAGGACGCGGCGCCGATCCTGGATCCCGACGCACCGACGTCGGAGGATGACGACGCGACACCGATCATGGACGCGGGATCGCTGGGCCAGGTGGCCCCGACGGTCTCGCCCCCGCCGGCCGGCTCGAGCGCGCCGCCGCCCTCTGTGTCCCCGATCGCCGCGGCGATGCCGACCGGAACCGAAGTGCGGTCGGCCTCCGGTGAGATCATCGTTCGCCCGAGCAACGCCAAGATCAAGCAGTCGCCCGCGGCCGAAGCGCGCCTGGCACATCTGCGTGAAGAAAATGCGCGCCCGTTCGTTCGTGCGTCGCAATCGCTGACGCCGCCGGGTAGCGCCCGCGCGCTCGACGAGCTGCCGCCCCTCGTCGAGGGTCCCGCGCCCGAGCCGCAGCGCCGGACGACGGAGCTGGTCGACGCCTCCGAGCTGGAGGAGAAATTTTCAGCCGCAGATGCCTCCGATGAGCTCGGAATCTCTTCGCACCGGCGCGGGATGTTCCTGGTGGCGGCCGTCGCGGGGCTGGTCCTCGTCACGGGCGCGCTGTATTTTCGATCGCATCGCAAGGCGGCCCACGACGCGTTCAGCGACGAGGCGACCGCTGACGACACGGCGCCCGGCGCGCCGTCGGCCGCGGCGCCCGCACCGGCACCGGTGGGGCCAACGATCGTCCCCATCCCCGCCGCGCCCGCGCCGCAGTTGGGCACCACCGGGTCGCCGGCGGCGATGGGGGGCGGCGCCGCGACCGGCGGGTCCGCCGCCCGGTCCTCCGCGGCATCGGCCGCGACGCGCGACGATCTCGACGAGCGTGCGGCAGATCCGAAGATCGCGCGCCTGCGTGCCGCCGAGGCGGCGCCCCTGTTGTCGATCTGCCATACGTCATTCCAGGAACAACGGATGAAGGACGCCGAGGCCGCCTGCACGGCCGCGCGGGACGCCAACATGGATTCGGCGGAGGCCCACGGCCTCTTGGCGCACGCCCTCTTCAATCGCAACCGCCGCCGCGAGTCGCTCGCGGAGGCCGAGCGGGCGGTCAAGCTGAACCCGAAGTGGGCCGACGCCTACGTCATCATCGGCGGCGTTCATCAGGATGCCGGCGAGATGGCCGACGCGAAGCGCGCCTACCAGCGCTATCTCGAGCTCGATCCGCGCGGCCAGTTCGCGGGTGATCTGCGCGCGATTGTCGACCGACTCGGAAAGCTCTGAGGTGCTGGTCCTCGGAATCGAGACCTCGTGCGACGAGACCGCCGCCGCCGTCGTCGAGGACGGACGGTGGGTTCGCTCCGACGTCGTCGCCTCGCAGATTCTGGCGCACGCCCCTTACGGCGGCGTGGTTCCCGAGGTGGCGTCGCGCCAGCACGTCGCCACCATCATTCCGGTCATCCGGCGCGCGCTGACGGACGCGAAGATCGGATTCGGGGATCTCGATGCGGTGGCCGTCACTTGCGGGCCGGGGCTGGTCGGCGCGCTCCTGGTCGGGGTCGAGACCGCCAAGGCGCTGGCGTTCGCGCTCCGCAAGCCGCTGGTCGGCGTCAATCACCTCGCCGGCCATCTCGCGGCCGCGTTCCTCGAGGACGGAAATCCTGGGACGGTCCCCAAACCCCCCCGCGATGGGTCCCAGCCGGCGGAGCCGGCCGGGATCCCACGCGATCGATCTCCGTCGCCTGTTCCGCCGTTTCCGCATCTGGCGTTGCTGGTCTCGGGCGGGCACACGGCCATCATCCGGGTCGATGGGCCGGGGAAGACGCGCCTGCTGGGCGCGACCCGGGACGACGCCGCCGGCGAGGCTTTCGACAAGGTGGGCAAGCTCCTGGGGCTCGGCTATCCGGGCGGGATTGCCATCGACCGGCTCGCGGCTGCCGGGAATCCACGCGCCGTGGCGCTGCCGCGGGCACTGGCGGGACGAGACGATCTCGATTTCAGCTTTTCGGGGCTGAAGACGGCGGTTTCGACCTGGCTCGCCAAAAGGGGCTCGCCGGATTTGCCCGGATCGCCGGGCTCATCCGGATCGCCGGGCTCATCGGGCTCCCCCGGAGCGGCTGGCCTGCCAGAGGGGGCGGCGCTGGCGGATGTCTGCGCCAGCTTTCAGATGGCCGTGGTGGACGTCCTGGTGCGCAAGTCGCGGCGGGCACTCGCGCGCGAGGGACTGGGCGCGCTGGTGGTTTGCGGCGGGGTGGCGGCAAACCGAGGGTTGCGCGCGGCGCTCGCCGAGGCGGCGCGCGCCGACGGATTCGCGCTCTTCATCCCGCCGCCCAAGCGGTGCACCGACAACGCTTCGATGATCGCGGCGGCGGGCACCGATCTCTTCGTTCGCGGCGAGCACGCCGGCCTGGATCTGGCGGTGGATCCGGGCCTGGAGCTTTGACCGGCTCGTCCGATTCACCGCCGATCGAGGACCCGCGACGGGTGCTGGCGAGGTACGGGCTCGCGGCCAAGAAAGCCTGGGGACAGAACTTCTTGCGCGACAGCGCCGTGCTCTCGCGCATCGCGGCCGCGACGGGTGCGGGGCCCGGAGACGTCGTCGTCGAAATCGGCGCCGGCCTGGGCGCGCTCACGGGGGCGTTGTTGCGCCTCGACCCGCCCCCGGCCCGCGTCCTGGCGATCGAGCGAGATCCCGACATGCTGGCGGTGCTGGCGGGAGAGCTCGGGGGCTGGACGCGTCTCGAGGTGGTGCGGGCCGACGCCGCGCACTTCGATTTCGCCGCGGTGGCCCGCGCGGCCGGGCGACCTCTGATCGTCGTCGGCAATCTTCCTTATCAGATCGCGAGCGCGCTGATCTTGGCGCTGGTGGAGGCCGGTCGCGGCGGCGCGGTCGCGCGCGCGATCGTGATGGTCCAGCGCGAGATGGCGCAGCGGATCGTGGCGCCTCCGGGGAGCCGGGTCTACGGACGTTTGACCGTCGCGATCACGCAGCACGCGGAGGCGCGCATCCTCTTCAATGTCCGACCGGGGTCGTTTCATCCGGCGCCGTCCGTGACCTCGTCGGTGCTGAGCCTGATTCCCCGCGCGGCGCCGCTGGCGGCGGTTCGCGACGCCGCCCTCTTCGAGGAGGTCGTCAAGCAGGCGTTCTCGACGCGCCGGAAGATGCTGCGCCGGGCGCTGGCGGCTCGGTTCGGTGAAGGGGAGGCCAGCGCGGCGCTGGCGACGGCCGGCATCGCGGGAACGAAGCGCGCGGAGGAGCTGTCGGTCGCCGACTTCGCGCGTCTCGCTGACGCGCTTGCGGACGCGGCCGCGAGACGCTAGGCCAGGGGCGCGGTGCCCGAGCTCCCCGAGGTCGAAACGATCGTGCGCGGCCTGGAGCCGATCGTTCGCGGGCGCCGGATCGAATCGGTCTGGTGGAGTAGGCGTCCGCTCCATCTCTTGCGCCCGATCGATCTGCGCGGACTCCGCGCGGTCCTCGTGGGCCGCACGATCGCCGGCGTGCGCCGGCGCGGCAAGTACATCATCCTCGAGAGCGACCGGCCGCGGGACGAAGGCGTCGTCATTCACCTGGGCATGACCGGGCGATTGCGGGTGCAGCCGGCCGCGGGGGCGCGGGCGCCGCACACGCACGTCGTCTTCGGGCTCGCGGGCGGGGACGAGCTGCGCTTCGTCGACGCGCGCCGCTTCGGCTGGGTGGAGCCGGGAAGGCCGCTGGCCCGGGTGGCCGCGCTCGCCGATCTCGGTCCCGACGCACTCGCCGGGTTCGACGCGACGACCCTGGCCGCGGCCCTGACCGGCGTCCGCGCGCCGATCAAGGCGTTCCTGCTGGACCAGCGTCGGATCGCCGGCCTTGGAAACATCTACGTCTCGGAAGCGCTGTTCCGGGCCGGCATTCACCCCGCGACGCCCGCCGATCGGGTCCGGCGCCGGGCGGCCGAGCTGCTCGAGGCGGTGGGTGCGGTGCTGGCGGGCGGGATCGCGCGCCGGGGTACCACGCTGCGCGACTATGTCGACGCTGACGGCCAACGGGGCGACAACGCCGCCGCACTGCAGGTCTACGGTCGCGCGTCTAAACCCTGCCCGAGCTGCGGCACCGCGATCCGCCGGCGGGTCGATGCCGGTCGCGCCACGTTCTTCTGCCCGCGCTGCCAGCCACCTCGACGGTGAAGACCGAGCTTGAAACCCAGGCCCACCGAGACCAACCGGCGTACCGGAGTGACTACGAGATCTCGAGGCTCTCGCCCGCGCGCGCGAGCGCCTCCAGCGGCCGCTCGATTCTCTCGTCGTGGATCAGGGCGCGCATCGCGGCGTCGCCTGCCGCCGCGGCGATGACGGTTTCGGCAGCGGCGAATACGGCGTCGAGATCCCGCCGGAGGCCCGCGAAGAGGGGCTCCTCGGGATCGGGTGCGCGGCGCACCAGCACGTCCCGGATGGCGGCGATCTCGAGACGCAGCCGCGGAAGTTGATGCCGGAAGAAATCGGGCACCGCACCACCTTCGATCACCCCGCGGGCGTAGGCGGCGAAGCGATCGAGCGCGGTGGAGATGGCCTGGGCCGCCGCCTCGCGCGCCGGTGCCAGCGTGTCCGGATCGTCCGGTCCTGGCAACGCGGCGAGGAGCGCGGCGCGCGTCCGGTCCGCGGCGCGCGCCACGGCGTCCTCCAGCAGCTCGGCCAGGAACTCCTCGTCGGCGGGGGTCGCCCGGTGGTCGCCGAACAGCCAGGAGCGCGGCTGCACGAACTCGCGGACCTCGATCGCGGCGCGGCGGTAGCCCTCGTGGACGCGGGCCCGCAGTGCGATCCGCTCGGCGTCGAGCGCGCTGCCGATCCGTTCGGCGAGCCCTTCCAGGGCGGTGCGCGCCGCATCGAGGTCGGGGGTGGTTGGTCTGGCAGCAGTCGCCGCCTCTTGAGCCGCGCTCTGAAAGCGGCCCAGCGCCGCGATGGCGGTGGCGCGCTTCAAGGCGAGCGCCTGGGCGAAGAAGCTCTTCTCGAGAACCGCGCTCAGGGTGTCGAACGCGGGATCCGCCTGTCCCGCGCGGCGGGCGGCCAGCGCCCGGGTGGCAGAGAATGGGACCACCGAATCGAGCAGCTCGCCCAGCGCGCCGCTCAGGTGACGGACCACCGCCTCCACTTCGGCCGGCTCGGCTCGGTCGATCTTGTTGACGACGCCGACTACCCGCTTGCCGGCGGCGTGCGCCAGCTCGAGCGCCTCCTTCTCGGTCGCCTTGGCGGCCTGGCCGACCGCGAAAACCCAGACGATGGCGTCCGCGTCGCGCAGGAAGTCGCGCGCCACACGTTCGTGCTCGGGGCGGATGGAATTCAGGCCGGGCGTGTCGACGATCTCGACGCGGCGGAGCGCTTCGAGGGGGAGAAAGATCTCCACCATCCGAACGTCGCGCGCGTCGTCGTCGCGGAGCGCGGTCAGGAACGCCGCCACCGCGCTGGCCGGTATCGCGCGGGTGGTTCCGTCGTGGTGGACCACGCGGGCCTGCGCGACGTCGCCGTAACGGAGGACGTTGATGGTCGCGGTGGTGGGCGTGATGCCGGTGGGGGCGACTTCGTCGCCGCAGAGCGCGTTGACGAATGACGATTTGCCGGCGTTGAATTCGCCCATCACGGCCACCAGCAGCGGGCGATCGAGCGCCTCGGCGGCGCGCCCGGCCGCCGCCGCCAGGCCGAAGAGCGCCTGATTGGTGGCGGCGAAAGCCTGCGCCCAGCTCAGCAGCCCGGCCAGCTGGCCCACGGGCGGCGCCGCCGGCGCACCGGCCCGGGCCAGAAATCGCCGGCCGGGCTCGCCGGGCGCGAGGCGACCGAGCGCGAGAAGATCCGCTTCGCTCGCGCCGCCATCGACGAACCTGCCGAGCGCAGCTCGCAGCGCCGTCTCAGGCGCGGAATCTGCCGCAACCGCAGCCCGCGCCAGCTCGGCGAGCGCCTCGGGATCTTCGGCGCCGAGCGCGAGCGAAGCGCGCGTGCCGAGCGTCGCGGGCGACCCGAGGCGCGATTCGGTGGCGGCGGCCGCCAGCGCCTCGGGCCAGCACCCGGCGGCGGCGCAGGCCTCCCGGAGGGCGGCCCACGCGCGGGGATCTTCGGGGGCGGCGTCGCGGGCGGTGTGCGCGAGGGCGATGGCCTCGTCGCTGCGTCCGGCGTGGGCCAGAAACCGGACCAGCGCCGCCCGCAGAGAGAGGTCTTGCGGCGCGGCGGCGAGCCCCTCGCGGAGCAGCGCTTCGGCGCGCGCGGGGTCGCGGGTCGCGGTCGCGGCTTCGGCGAAGACCGACGGGTCGGCCGCCGGCGCGCGCGCGGCGCGGGTCAACCACTCGGACGCTTCCCGCTCGCCCAGGCGCGCGAGGACCCGGCCGTAGTCGAGCGACAGACGGCGGTCGTCGTCGCCGGCAAGATCGAGCCCCTTGCGCAGCTCGCGCGCTGCCTGTTGGAACCGTCCCGTGGAGGCGTGAACCGCTCCGAGCGCCGCATGCGCTCGCCGGCGCAGGCTGGGACCGCGGGGGGCCGGCAGGATCGGACCGATTGGCAAAGTTGGATTGACCGGATCGACCGGATCGACCGCCAGCCTCAGCGCCCTTCGGAGCGCGTCGGCCGCGGGCTCCGCCCGCCCGAGGCGCGCGAGCACCTCGCCGAGCGTCACCCAGGCTTCGGCGTCGTTCCCCTCGAGATCGACGGCGTGACCGAGCGGGACCACCGCTTCTTCGAGCGCGCCGCGCGCCGCCAGCAGCTGGCCCAGCGCCAGAAACGGCAGTGGCGCGCGCGGGGCGCGCCGGGTGATCTCGAGCAGCAAGCCTTCGGCCGTCGTGGTGTCACCCCGCTCGGCCATCGTGCGGGCTCGGGCAACCTCCGCGGCGATGGTGGCGTCGCCGTCGCCGGTCAGCTCTTCGAGCGTGCCCGCGATTCGGTCCAGGATGCCCATCAGGCGCCCGCGGACGGCGGCGCCGGGGCGTCGCCGTCTGGCGACCAGACCCGCTGGCGGATGTCGACGATCCGCTCGTCGATCGCGCGCAGACCGCTCAAGGCGACGTCGATCTTGCTCTCCGCGCCCGCGGAGGGCGCGTGGTCCTTGGTCGCGCGCCGCTCGCGCAGCGCCAGGTCGAGCACCTCGGCGATGCCGCGCGACAGGGCGTCGCCGGCCTGCGCGACGAACTCGAGCAGCCGCGAACCGAACCCGTCGATGATCTCGTCGAGCTTGGGACCGACCAGCGCCGCGACCCGATCGATCGCGACCGGCCCCTGGGCCTTCGCCTCGGTCTTGACCTCGGCGGCGACGCGGCCCCGCAGCACGAACGCCAAGAGCGGCGCAGCCAGCGTCAGCACGCCGCCCACCAAACCGTCGACGAACAGGAACACCGTCGTCCCGAGCGCGCCGAGCGCGAAGATCGACGCGTCGTATTTGAGCGTGTCGACCTTGATGTCGACCTTGGCGTCCGCCGGGCCGAGCTCGGTCGAGACGAGGTCGATGACCTCGCGGACATTCTCGTTGGCGACCTGAATGACCGTCTCGGCCAGCCTTTCGAGCTCGGCGGCGATCCGCTCCCCTTCCGCTTCGGTCCACGACTTCCAGGTGTCTTGCACGAAGAACGAAAGGTAGCGACGGACGTCGGCCGCCTCCACCTTGTCGATGTCCGCGGCGAGGCCTTCCCGGAGCTCGACGGTGAAGTCGGCCAGATCCTGGCGCACCCGCGCCTTGAGGGCGGCGGTCTCGGCGCGCACGGCGGCTGCGGCGGTCTCGAGCACCTTCTTGCCGGTGCGCAGCTTCTCCTGCGCGCGGACGATCCGCTCCTCGAGCTCGGGGAACGACAGCTCGAGCGAGCGGCGGTGAATGGCCAGGCTCTGGCGGATGAAGGCGGAGAGACGGGTCGCGTCCGCCAACGCATGATCGAGAAGCAGCCGGCGGCGCTCGTGCGCGACGGTCGTGCCGAGCGCGGCGACGAACGCGTCCAGGCCAGAGCCCGCCCGATCACCCGCCAGCGCCCGCTTGGCCGAAACCGGATAGATCGCCGGCTCGGGCACGATCGCGGTCAGGTGCTTGCGCGCGAACGCCAGCGTCTCGGCCAGCTCCGCGTCGCTCAGGAGATCCACCTTGGCGACCACGAAGAGCAGGCGATCGCGCGTGGATCGCAGGATGCGCTCCTCGAGGAACTGACGCTCGGAGGCGGTCAGGATCTGCGTCGCATCGAGCAGAAACACCGCCGCGTCGGCCCGCGGCAGGTACCCGTACGTGATCTCGGCGCGCTGCTCGTTGATGTCGTTCACCCCCGGCGTGTCGACGATGGTCAGTCGATCTTCCAGCAACGCCGCCGGGTGCGTCAGCTCGACGTGGTGAACGCCGGCGACGCCCTTCCCCGAAGACTTTGTGTCGCCGCCCTTCGCTTCGCCGCCCTTCGCGTTGGCGACCTTCGCGCGATCGCCCTCGCCGCTGGCGCCGAGCCCGTCGACCGTCAGCCAGTCACCGAGCGCGCCTGCATCGATCGACCGGCGCGCCCCGTCGTCACCGACCAGCGTGGCGGACGCGCGCGCGCCATGCGCGATGTGGGTCAAGATCGCCGTCGTCGGCGTGATGCCGGTCGGCAGGATCGGGCCGCCGAGGAGCGCGTTTATGAACGTCGACTTGCCGTGGTTGAACTCGCCCAGCACCACCACCGAGAACCGTTCCTCGTCGAGCTTCGGCAGCCGCGTCTCGCGGACGTCACGAGCGATCCAGGGCAGGCCGGCCGCCTCCGCCGCCGCGGCGAGGTCGCCCAGAACGCCGCGGATCGCCGTCTTGCGTTCGTCCACCGAGGGCGATTTTGCGTCACTCACCGCAGCACCGACAGCAATTCCCCGACTCGGGCGTCGCATTCATCCTTCGAGGTCCCCGCCGGCGGCTCGCCCGCGGTGTCCCCCCCTCCCCGCGCGCTCCCGATCAGGCTCTTGAAGTACGCGGTCTCGGCGTACAGCCGCAGCGCCGCCACCCGCTTGGGCAGATACGGATGCGTGCGCAGAAGCTCGTCGAAGCGCCCCACCCCGCGGTCGGTCTCGTCGAGCTGCGCCAGATACTCCTCGATGTTGACGTCGCTGTAGAGCTTGCGGGATCCGAGCGCCAGCTTGACCAGACAGCCGATCGACACGTCGAGATCGCGTGTGCAGATGAGCCCGGCGCGATCGCAGGTGATCTCCGCGCGACGGGCCCAGGCGTTGAGCGCGAGCACCGCCGGCTTGACGCTCCAGCGCAGGAAGGCGTTCGCGGCGTGGGTCAGAAAATGCAGCGTGGTCAGATAGACGACATGGTTGTTCTGGATGTGGCCGCACTCGTGGCCGATCACGTCCAGCAGCTCCGGCTCCGAGAGGTGATCGATGAGCGCGGCGTTGACGACGATGTACGGGTCGTCCGCGGTGCCGAAGGTGTGCGCATTTAGCGATCCGATGTTGGGCGACACGTAGAGGGTCGGCAACGGGATGCGCAGGGTGTCGGCGCAGCGCTCGGCCAGCTTGGCGATGCGCGGGAACTGCTTGGGCGTCACCTTGACCGCCGTGCCGAGCATCCGGCTCTTTTCGACCGACTGCCAGAGGCGCACGGTCGCCTCCACCGCCAGCGTCACCGGCCGGATGCGGTCGAGGGCCACGCGCACCTTGACGTCGCCGCCGTAGGCGTAGGCCGTGCCCTCGCGGGCCCGGGTCGACGCGTCCCCCTTTCGCGCCGCGACGTAACGCGCAAATGACAGATCGATCTCGGGTTTCGGCACCGGATGATAATAGAATAAGCCTGACCAATGGCCACCGTCGCTTCCGCCTCGCTTCCGTTCCCGGATTTCACCGCGGTCTCCGAGCGCGAGCTCGCCTTCATGCGCCAGGCGCTGGCGGCGGCCGAGGAGGCCGGTGGCCGCGGCGAGGTGCCGGTCGGCGCCGTGGTGGTGTTGGGCGACACCATCGTCGCCATCGCCCACAACGAGCGCGAGACCGCGAGCGATCCCACGGCGCACGCCGAGATCCTGGCGCTGCGCCGCGCGGCGGCCACCCTCGGCAGCTGGCGCCTGTGCGACGCCGATCTCTTCGTCACCATGGAACCCTGCCCCATGTGCGCCGGCGCGCTGGTCAACGCCCGCATCCGCCGTCTCTATTTCGGCTGCGATGACCCGAAGGCGGGTGCCGTCCGCACCCTCTACAACCTGGTCGACGATCCCCGCCTCAACCATCGGGTGGAGGTCGTTCCGGGCGTCCTGGGGGCGGAGGGGGCGGCGCTGCTGCGGGGATTCTTCTCCCGTCTCCGACAGCCCGAGGGCCGAACGCCGTGAGGGGCGCGGCACCCCGTTTCCGATGCGCGCCCGGAAATCGCCGCTGGTCTTGATCCTGCCCGGCCTCGGTGGCTCGGGTCCCGAACACTGGCAGACCCGCTGGCAGAAGCTCTACCCGCGACACCGTCGCGTCGTTCAACTGGACTGGGACCATCCGGAGCGCGAGGCCTGGCTGGCGGCGCTGGAGGCGGCCATCGGGGCCGCGCGCGAGAGGGTGGTCCTGGTGGCGCACAGCCTGGGTTGCGCGCTGGTCGCGCACGCCGCGACGAGGCCAGCCGCCGCCCGGGTGAAAGCCGCCCTCCTGGTCGCGCCGGCCGACGTCGATTCGCCGAGCTGCACCCCCGCGGAGACGCAGGTGTTCGCGCCATTGCCGCTCCAGCCGTTGCCGTTCCCCGCCACCGTCGTCGCGAGCGAAACCGATCCCTACGTGACGCTCGAACGCGCGCGGGGATTCGCGGCCGCCTGGGGCGCGGACTTCGTCGACGCCGGCCCGCGCGGCCATCTCAACGCCGCCTCCGGCCTGGGCGACTGGCCGGCCGGTCGCACGATCCTCGACGCGCTGGTCGCGCGGGCGCTCTAGATCCTGTCGGCTCCCCCCTTTAGTTGGTCTGATTTGATCCGAAAAGATGGTTCCGGGCATCTACTTACTTGCGGTACGAATCGGGGGCATCGTCGCCGGAGGGCGCTTCTGGCAATATGCGGTCCATGTTCAGCGTGTCGCGTTCATCCCGAGGGGGTAGATGGGGAGCCCATCTCTTGCGGGCGGTGGTTTCGGTCGTGGCGGCGACGGTTGCGGGAGGAATCGTTGCCGGCGAACCGGGAGCCGCCGCTGCGCCGATCCCGCGTGCGGCGCCGACCACGACGTCGAAGCCGATCGACGACTGGACGATGCACACCGCGCTCGGGCTGGACATGGGCGTGGGGTCGACGATCTCCTCGTACAACGAGAACGGCGGACCGAGCGCGACGCTGTTCTACACAGCGCTGCGAGGCACCTACGACCTGCCGCACAGCTTCCAGGGTCTGCTGACGCTGCGGCAGTGGTGGCTTCCCAGCGCCAACCACGCGACGATGTTTGGCGTCGGGGCGCGCTACGAACCGTTCGTCTATCCCTACGGTCGCGTGTTCTTCGACGCCGCGTTCGGCCCCACCTCCACCAACTTCGCCTGGGCCTTCGGCTACGACCTGGGGGGCGGGATGGAGTTCGAGCTTCCCGACGCCCCAGGTTTCGGTCTCGGTCCCTACCTGCGCTACGGGAGCGTCGTCAATCCGGATCGGCGGGACAGCAACGATGGGCGCGCCTGGAACCTGGGGGTCTCGTTCACCTACCACTTCGGTCGCGCGGCCGCGGGCGCTTCGTCGGCGCCCGAGCGTCGTGCCAGCCCGCGGGGCTCGTACCGCATCAGCATCCCCGACACCGATCGCGACGGGATCGCCGACGACGAAGATCAGTGCCGCGACACGCCGGCCGGGCCACATCCCGATCCCTTCCGCCCCGGGTGTCCCGAGGCCGACGAGGACGGCGACGGCGTTCCCGACAACGTGGACGCCTGCCCGGTCACCCCGCCGGGAGCCAAGCCCGATCCGAAGCGCCCGGGGTGTCCCTTCATCGACAGCGACGGCGACGGGATCACGGACGCCGACGACAGCTGTCCGACCCGCCCGGGGCCGGCCTCGCCCGAGCCGTCGAAGAACGGCTGCCCGGATCTCAAGAAGCCTCACGCCGTCGTGGCCGCCCCCCCGCCCTCGGCGCAAGACGAGGCGATCGCGCCCAAGCCGGTCAAGAAACACCACGTCCCCCGACCCCCCGAAGGTCAGTAGGAAGCCGCGCAAACGACGGTAGCCGGCGTTTCTCTAGCCGGCGTGTCTAACGGCCGGCGATCTTCTTTTCGAGCCGCTCGACCACCTTGATCTCGTAGGCGTCGTCGTAGAGGGCGTTGGCCTCGAGGATGCCGGTTGGGCTGGTCACATTGACCTCCGTCAGCCAGCCGCCGATGACGTCCAGTCCGACGAAGAAGTGACCACGCTCGCGCAGCCGCGGGCCGACCTTGTTCACGATGGCGATGTCGCGGTCGTCCAGCGAGGTCGCCATCGGCTTCGCGCCGACGTGGAGGTTGCCGCGGGCGTCGTCGGCCGCCGGCACGCGCAGCACCGCGCAGAGGGGCTCACCGTCGACGAGGAGGATCCGCTTGTCGCCCTTGCGCACCTCGGGGAGGTACTTCTGCGCCATGGTCCAGCGCCGCCCGAGGTTGGTCGACTGCTCGAGGATGGCGCCGGTGTTGGGATCGCCCCGCCGAACATGGAACACGCCGAAGCCGCCCGAGGCGTCCAGAGGCTTGACCACCATCTCGCCCCCCTGCTCGGCCAGGAACGAGCGGAGCCGGCTGGCCTCGCGGGTGACCACCGACGGCGGGCAGAGATCGGGATATTCGAGGACGGTCAGCTTTTCGTTTTGCTCGCGCAGCCCGCGCGGGTCGTTGATGATGAGCGTCGCGCCCCGCGCCCGTTCCAGCAGCAGGGTCGCGAAGTAGTAGTCGAGGTCGAAGGGGGGATCCTTGCGCATGAGCACGGCGGCGCAGCTGCCGAGCGGCACCGTCCCCTGGGGGCCGAGCAGGTAATGGTCGCCGGCGACCCGCCGGACGGTGACCGGCCAGGCGCTGGCGACGGCGTCGGCGTGCTCGAGCGAAAGGTGCCGGGGCTCGCAGAACCAGATCTCGTGGCCGCGCGCCTGGGCCGCCAGCATGATCGCGAAGGTGGTGTCGCCGGCGATCTGCAGCCGTGCCAGCGGGTCCATGACGAAGAGCAGCTTCATGGGATGATCTTGACTAGGAAGCGGGCGGCGCGCCCGTGGGATCGGCGCCCCCGGCCGGTGATTCGCGCATGGGCAAGAGGTGCTCGAGGCCATGCTTGCGCAGGCGGTAGTAGAGCGTCGAGCGGTTGATCCCGAGCGCACGAGCCGCGTGCGCGATGTTCCCCTGCGCGCTGTCGATCGCCGCGACGATGGCCCCGCGCTCCTGCTCGTGCAGGCGCTCGCCCAGCGGCCGCGCACCGTCGCTGGTCCGCTGCGCCGACGTCGCGGCGAGTGCCCCAGCCGCAGCCGCCGACGGGCGGCGGGTGAACTCCAGATCGGCGGCCGTGATCTCCGAGCCGCGGGCCAGGATCAACGCCCGCTCGATGAGGTTCTCGAGCTCGCGAACGTTCCCCGGCCAGGGATACCCGGTCAGCGCGGCCACGGCGCCCGCGTCGATCCCGTGGACGGGCTTGCCGGCGCCGGGCGCGTACTTTTGCAAGAAGTGCTCGGCCAGAAGCGGAATGTCGCTCTGGCGATCGCGCAGCGGCGGCAGCTGAATCGGGAAGACGTTGAGGCGGTAGTAGAGATCCTCACGGAAGGTGCCGTCGGCGATCTGCCGTTCCAGATCCCGGTGGGTGGCCGAGACCACCCGCACGTCGACCTTGATGGTCTCGCTGCCGCCCACCCGCTCGAACTCGCGCTCCTGCAGGACGCGCAGCAGCTTCACCTGCACGTCGAGCGGCAGGTCGCCGACCTCGTCGAGGAACAGCGTGCCTCCGTCCGCCAGCTCGAAGCGGCCGAGGCGGCGCGCCACCGCGCCGGTGAAGGACCCCTTCTCGTGGCCGAAGAGCTCCGATTCCAGCACGCCCGGCGCCAGGGCCCCGCAATTGAGGCGCACGAAGGGGCGCGATTCGCGCGCGCTGTTGATGTGGATGGCGCGCGCCACCATCTCCTTGCCCGTGCCGGTCTCGCCACGCAAGAGCACCGTCGACGAGGTCTTGGCGACCTGCTCGACGCGGGTCAGGACCTCCCGCAGCGCCGGGGACTCTCCCACGATGGCGCCGAAGCTGAAGGCGCCGTGCGCGTCCTTGGACAGCATCCCCACGTAGGCGGCCAGCTGCTCGCCCAGGCGCCGGTTTTCGCGCTGGAGCGCGAAGCGTTCCACGGCGTGGGTCAGCACGCCGCGCACCTCCTTGGAGTCCCAGGGCTTGGTGACGTAGCGGTAGATGCGTCCCAGATTGATGGCTTCGATGAGCACGTCGACGTCGGTGAAGGCGGTCACGATGATGCCCACGGCGTCGGGCCGGATTTCCCGCGCCGCCTTGAGCAGGTCGAGACCGGTCATCTTGGGCATGCGCTGGTCGGTGACGATCGCCGCGACGTCGTGCTGCCGCGCCAGCGCCAGCGCCTCTTCCCCGCTCCCCGCCAGCAGGAGCTGGAACGTTCGCCCGAAGTTGAAGCGAAAAGCGTCCAGGTTGTCGGACTCGTCGTCGACCACCAGCACCGGGTATTTCCCGAGGTCCAGACCCTGCGACATGCGACGGCTAGCATACCCCCAAGGGGCGGCTTTTTGCGCTCTGCCCATGACTCTTGATACGATCCCGGTTCCTTGGTGTCTGTGGTCATGACGGAACGCAAGCGCTCACGGTCGTCCGACCCCCCGGCGGCGGCCGGGACGGGCGTGCCCTCGGGCGTCCCGACGCCGCTGGCCGCCCGCCGGCCCATGGCGCGGGCCACCCGAATTGCGCTCTTCGAGCGCGAGGTCCGCGAGCGGCTCTCGCGCGCGGCGCTGGAGCTGGTCCTGGCCCGTGCGGAGGTGATCTCCGAGGGGCAGCGGAGCGTTCGTGGCGGCCGTGACGCCTACTTCGGCTCGACCATGCTCACCATCGATCTGCCGGCGCTCGAGCTGCTCCTTCGCGACGCCTGCGACGCGGGGACGGCGCGCCGGGTCGCGGGGCTGCTCGAATCGGACAGCCAGGCCGCGGCCCACATCGAGGCCCTGGCGGGGCGGGAGGCGGAGCGCGTCTCCGGCGCCGCGCCCAAGACGGTCAGCACCCACATCACCATTCGCGCGCAGGCCGCGAAAGTCTTCATCGACATCGACGTCGAGGCGACATTCTGATCGAGCGATCACCCTTGGAAGAAGCGACCTACACCTACGGCGGCGCGGCGAAGATCCTGGACGTCGCCGAGAGCAAGCTGCGCTACTGGGCCCAGGTCGGTTTCGTCGGGCCCTCGGTGAGGCGTGGGGGAAAGCCGCTCTACTCGTTCCAGGACTTGGTGAGCGTGAAGGCCGCCAAGGAGCTGGTCGACCGGGGCTTCAAGGCCGGCGAGATCCGCAAGGCGATCGAAGAGGTGCGCGCGACGCTGCCGCACCTCGACCGCCCGCTCGATCGGATGCGCGTCGCATTCGACGGTACCCGCCTGGTGGTCGTCGACGAGGGGAACGCGTTCGAGTCGACCGGCCAGAAGGTGTTCGACTTCGGTCTCGGCGAGCTGGCCCGCCAGATTTCGGATATCCGCTCGGCGCCCATCGGCGAGCGGCCGGCGGCGACCGGATCCGCCGAAGGCGCGGCGCCCAAGCGCCAGGCCTACGACTGGTTCATCGAGGGGACGCGCGCCGAGGGCGGCGGCGAGGCGGGAGACGCGCGGGCCGAAGAGTGTTACCGGCAGGCGCTGGCCCTCGATGCGGGCCTGGCCGCGGCGCGCACCAACCTCGGTAGCCTGGCCTACCGTCGCGGGGATCTGGGGGGGGCGCGCGAGGCCTTCGAGGCGGCGCTGGCGATCGATCCCGATCAGCCGGAGGCGCGCTTCAACCTGGCCAACATCGTTCTCGAGGCGGGCGATCTCGAGCTGGCGGTGGCCGAATTTCGTCGGGTCTTGCAGACCACACCCGACTTCGCCGACGCGCATTTCAATCTGGCCGTCGCGCTGGACAGCCTGGGCGGGCGGGCCGCTGCCCGCGCGCACCTCGAGCGCTATCTGGCGCTCGATGCGGATGAGACGCCCTGGGCCGAACAGGCCCGCGCGCTCATCGCGCGCCTCGACTAGACTTCCGGGACAATGGCACGGTGGCTCATCTGCGCCGTGGCCTGGTTGGCGGCGGCCCGTGACCCGCGCGTCGATCGGCCCGCGCCCGACCGGGTGGTGATCCCGGGCGGTCCCTTCACGCAGGGGAGCACCCGCGGCGACGAGGACGAACGGCCGGTGCGTAAGGTCGTCGTCAAGACCTTCGCCATCGATCGCACCGAGGTCACCCGAGGCGACTACGCGCTCTGCGTCTCGGCGGGCCGTTGCAAGCCCGCGCCCTCGCCCGCCGGCGCCGCCGCGGCCTCGGCCGCCGCCGTGCCGCCGCCCGCCGCCGCCGCAGATTCGAAGCTCCCCGTCACCGGCGTCGATTGGAGCGAGGCGCAGGCTTATTGTCGTTTCGCCGGCGGACGCCTGCCCACCGAGGCGGAATGGGAGAAAGCGGCGCGGGGGACCGACGGGCGCGAGTACCCCTGGGGAAACGCCGCCGACTGCGCGCGCGCCAACTGGGGAAACTTCGAGGGCGAAGGTCCCTGTGCGGGCAAGAACCCGGGCCACCCGGTTGCGGTGGGACAGTATCCATCCGGCGCCAGCCCCTACGGCGCCCTGGATCTGGGCGGCAACGTCTGGGAGTGGGTGGCAGACAAGTACGACGACGAGCCGGGCCGCCGCGTGGTCCGGGGCGGTTCCTGCTGCAGCTACTTCGTCGGGCCGCGCGCCGCCAACCGGAACGCCTGGGCACCGGAGCACCGCGACGCCGATCTCGGGTTCAGGTGCGCCGGCGCGCGGTGATGCGACTGGGCTTCTGGATCGTCCTCGGCGCTCTGCTCGCTGCGACACCAGGGGCCCGCGCCGCGACAGCCTGCTGCCAGCCGCAGGAGACGCCGGCCAAATCCCACCGCGGCGGCGATGCGACGCCCGGCAAGCACACCCACGGCGGCGATGCGACGCCGGGCAAGCACGCCCACGGCGCCGAGGACGCGCCGGAGCCGGCGGCCGGCGATCGCGACCGCGATCGCATCCTTCGCATGCAGGCCGCGCTGCGCGAGATCTTGCACGACAGCGCCCTGCGCCGGACCCGGGTCGGAATGCGGGTGATGGAGGCGCGCACCGGCCGGCTGTTCTTCGAGACCCGTGATGGGATCCTGATGGATCCGGCGTCGAACCAGAAGGTGCTGGCCACCACCACCGCGCTCATGCGCCTCGGCGCCGACTGGAGGTTTCGTACCGAGCTCTCCGGTCCCGCGCCGACCGCCGAGGGGGTGGTGGTCGGCGACGTCTATCTGCGTGGCAGCGGCGATCCGACCGTGCGCAGCGGCGATCTCGACGCGCTGGCCGCGGCGCTGGCGCGGCGCGGGGTGCGCAGCATCGCGGGCGCCGTGGTGGCGGATCCCCGCCGGATCGGCGCCGACGAACCGGTCGCCGACGAGGAGGCGCCGGCGGACGACGAATCGGGCGGCGAGGCCGACGCGCTGGCAGAAGCGCCGCGCGGCGCGCTTTCGCCGCGCCCGCCGTTGGTCGTGAACCACGGCCTCATGTTGGTCCGGGTCCGACCGGCCGCCGAAGCGGGCGCGCCCGCCGAGGTGACGACCACGCCCGCCGATCCGTCGTTCGTCATCCACAATGGCGCGCACACCAAGACGCACGGCCACTCGCACGTGTCGGTGCGCCTGTCGGTGGCCGGCTCTCGAATTGCCGTCGACGTCGACGGTCGCGTTTCGACCGTCCGAGGCGGTCTGATCTTCCGTCGCCGCGTCCCGCAGCAGGCGCTCTACGCGGCGGCGTTGATGCGGGCGTCGCTGGTGGCCGCCGGGATCGCGGTGCGCGACGACGCGCGGGTCGAACCGACGCCGGCGCTCCGGCCGGGGCGGGTGCGGTCGCTCTACGTGCTGCACGAGTCGGCGCCGCTCGGCATCCTGCTGCGCAAGATCAACAAGGATTCCGAGAACGATTACGCGGAGCGGGTACTCGAAGCGGCGGGTGCCGAGGTCTATGGCGGCGCACCCACCGGCGACAAGGGCGTGCGCCTTCTGCGCGAGGTGATCGGCGAGCTCGGTCTTCCGCCGGGCAGTTACGTTCCGCGTAACGGCTCGGGCCTCGGTCACGCGAACCGAATCACCGCCGCCTCGATGGCGGCGCTGCTGCGTGCGCTCTATCTGGATCCGCGCATCGGACCCGAGCTCCTGCAATCGCTCTCGGTGGGTGGCATCGACGGCACCACCCGCAACCGATTCAAGGGGACGCTCGCGGCCCAGCGGGTTCGCGCCAAGACCGGAACGCTGCACGGCAAGTCGTGCCTGTCGGGGCTGGTCGGCGATGGTCCGGACGTGCTCGTATTTTCGATCCTGGTGGAAGGCCTCCACGGCCACAGCTTGGCGGCGGTACGCGGCGCTCAGGTCGGCTGCGTTAACGCGATGATGCGCTACGCGCGCGAGGCACACGGCGAGCAGATCGATCTTGGCGCAGTGACTGCCCCGCCCGCCGTGACGCCGGACTTCGAGGCCGGCGAAGAGGTGAGCGAGGGACAAGAAGAGGCGCTGCCCACGCCGGGGGCGTCCAACCAGGCGCCGCCGCCCACGCCAGGGGCGTCCAACCAGGCGCACGAAGATCCCGTCGATGCGGTCTTGCGCAAGGAGCGCGATCGGCGGGCGGCTTCGCCGGTGCTTCCGCGCATCGTCATCCCCGCGGCGCCGCACTGAGCGGCCGACAAGGTGCGGCCGGTCTTTCGCGTTACCGACCGCGGCGGCCGGTCGGTACCAGCTGCGCGGTGATCGTGGTGGTGGGCTCCTTGAGGTAGATCTTCTTGGTCCAGGGCAGGTAGCCGGGGAAGGTGGCCCGGATAGACACCTGCTCGAAGCGCGAGGCGGCGAGTCGTCGTGGCGCCGCCCCGAGCATCTGATCGTTGACCGCGACGTAGGCGCGGGGGGGGGACGAGTTCACGATCAGGGTGGCGGGCGGTCGGCGCAGCCGTTGCGAGACGACGGTCGCCGCGCCCGGCTCGGCGGTCACGTCCCGGGTGACGGGCTGATAGCGTTCGCGCTCGATGGTCACCGTCCCGGCGCCACACGGGACGCGCGCGGATTCGATCGGGCTCTGACCGAGGACCTTTCCGCCCCAGACGACCTTCGCGTCGGCCGGCTCGGTGACGATCCGCGCGGTGCAGTTGCCGGTCGCGGGGGCTTCGGTCGCAGGGGCCTCGGTCGCGGGGGCCGCGATGGGCGTTGCGGGCTTCGACCGCGCGGGCTCGACGACCGGCACCGGCTTCGACCCAGAGGTGGGCGCGGGCGTAGGGGCGACGGCCGCCGCCGGAGCGGCAGTGGCGATGGGCGTGGGCGTCGAGGTGCGCGACGGTGCGAGCCAGGCGCGGCCGATGAGTAGCCCAACGACCAGGCAGACCGCATACGGCGCGGCGCGAACGGCCAGGTGTCGCGCTTGCGGCATGCGCAGACCGACCCGACTGGTGTGCTCGGCGGTCCCCACGACGGCGGTTGGTGCGGCGCGATCGGCCGCGACGGCGACGGCGGTCGGCGCGGTGCGATCGGCGGTGGCGGCGACGACGGCGGCCGGAGCGGCCCGTTCGGCGGCGCCTTCTTCGATCGGCAAATCGGCCTCGGCAGGCGGTTTGGCGGCCCGTTCGGCGGTCGCGTCGTCGTCGTCGGTCTCGAAGAGCGTGCTGTCGATGAACGAGGCCAGATCGTCGTTCGGCATCGCGCTGAGCGGATTGGCGGGTAGCGTGAAAGCCGCGCCGGGGACGCGGCGCTCGGCGGGCGGCGGGACGACGGCTGGCTTGCTCGCGATCGGGCCAACCGCCGGGGCCACCCCGATCATCGTGCGCGCCAGCGCCGCAACGGGGGCCGGCGCTGGCATGCTCTTGCCCGTGGCCGGATCGGTTCGGGGGGCCACGCCGATCATGGTCATGGTCCGGGCGAGCGCGGCGACCGGCGGCGGCGGTGGCGTGCGCAGCGGCGGTGGCGGCGCTGGCGCATGCGCCGAGACCAGCGTCGGGTCCGATTCGCCGGCCGTCACGGGCGGCGGCACCGACTCGCGCCGGTGGGCCAGCAGCCGGGCGTGAACGGTTCGACTCCCCTCCTCCATCTCCAAGAGCGCGACGCGCAGGAGCGTGCGACGCGGTCCCGTCGCCGTCGGGCTCACCGGCACCGTCTTGACGTCGGTGACCCGGCATCGCCCGCGCATCGCCACCGTTTGATCGGCTAGGCGAATCACGAACCGACCCTCCGTGCCCGCCGGCAGCTCGCCCGCCGCGGGCAACACCAGCGCCCCGTAGGAGGCAAAACCGGAGAACTTCTCCACGAACTCGTCGATCGAGGCGCAGCGCGTGCTGACGTGAATCAGCGGGCCCCGTGTCCCGGTGGTCGCGCCGCGGGCATCGCTGTCCCGCGGGCGATCCGATTTTGCGGTCGGCATCGGGCGCACCACCACGCCGCTATCGACAAATATCCGGCTGCGCTGAAGCTCAGGCTTCGAGCGCGCGATCGGCGCGGCGCTTCGTCTTGCCGGCGCTCGACTTGCCGCCAAACCCGTTGCCCCCGGCGGCCCCGTTCCCGCCGCCGGTCGCGTAGAACTTTCGCGCCGCCGACTTGAGCGCGTCGGCCTTGTTGGTGCGCTCCCAGTAGAAGTCGCCGTCCTGGCGGCCGAAATGACCGTAGGCGGCCGTCTTCTGGTAGATCGGGCGCAGCAGGTTGAGCTCGCGGATGAGCGCGCCCGGGCGGCAGTCGAAGTTGGCACGGACGATCTCGGCCAAACGATCTTCGGAGATCTTTCCGGTGCCGAAGGTGTGCACGAGCAACGAGACCGGCTCGGCGACGCCGATCGCGTAGGCGACCTGCACCTCGCAGCGCCGTGCCAGGCCAGCCGCCACCACGTTCTTGGCGATGTAGCGCGCGTAGTAGCAGGCGGAGCGGTCGACCTTCGACGGGTCCTTGCCCGAGAAGGCACCGCCTCCGTGTCGCCCCATGCCGCCGTAGGTGTCGACGATGATCTTGCGCCCGGTGAGCCCCGAGTCGCCCATCGGTCCGCCGACCACGAAGCGCCCGGTCGGGTTGATGAAGAACTTGGTCTTCAGCGAAACCAGCCCGTCGGGAAGCACCGGCCGCACCACCTCCTCCATCACCGCTTCCTTGAGCGTGCGGTATTTCACCTCTTCGCTGTGCTGCGTGGAGATGACGACCGCGTCGATCCCGAGCGGTCGGTCGTCGGAACCGTAGCGGACCGACACCTGGCTCTTGCCGTCGGGGCGTAAGAAGTCGATCGCGCCTTTTTCCTTTTTGCGCACCTCGGCCAACCGCTTGGCCAGCTTGTGCGCCGTCATGATCGGCAGCGGCATCAGCTCGGGC
Source organism: Pseudomonadota bacterium (assembly GCA_017881315.1). Classification (GTDB taxonomy): domain Bacteria; phylum Myxococcota_A; class Polyangia; order Fen-1088; family Fen-1088; genus JADGRB01. The sequence goes on along the minus strand of JADGRB010000018.1, from coordinate 7,531 downwards.
GTCTCGTCGCAGGCGTACCCGAACATCATTCCCTGATCGCCGGCACCCTGCTCGTCGCGCGTGTACACACCCTTGCCGTCGACGCCTTGGGCGATGTCGGGCGACTGTTGCTCGAGCGCCACCATCACGCCGCAGGTCTTCCAGTCGAAGCCCATGTCGGAGTGGCTGTAGCCGATCTCCTTGACCACCCCGCGCACGATCTTCGGGATGTCGATCTGGGCGGCGGAGGTCACCTCCCCGGCCACCATCACGAAGCCCGTCTTGGTCAGCGTTTCGCAGGCGACCCGCGAACCCTTGTCCCCCTTGATGAGCGCGTCGAGGATCCCGTCCGACACCTGATCGCAAAGTTTGTCGGGGTGACCTTCGGTGACGCTCTCGGACGTGAACAGATACTCGGACATCGAGGACTCCTTACCGGAAAAAAGAGAAGGGGGCCAGCGGAAGCGCGGAAGTTTCCCAGCGCCCGCCGCGGGAGTCAATCACGGCGAGCGGGCCCGGCGCGTGAAAGTCAGGGACCTTGGCCGCAGCCGATGTCCTTGACGACCACGCCGGGGGGAGGCGCCAGGGTAAAAGCCGCGGCCGGCGGCGGCTCGTCGAGGGTTCGATCTTTGAACCGGATCTCGACGCCATCATCGAAGCTGCCGTTGCGCTCGGCGAAGCGGATGGTGCCGGGGAGGCGGCGCCCGCCGGTGGTCTCGAAGCTCTCGTACGATGTCTGCCAGAGGCGCGTGCCATCGGCGCCGCTCCGGACCAGCGCGATCAGGTCAGCGCCGGCGGCCTGCCCACCCGCCCCGCGAAAGTAGAGCTGCAGGGTGCCGCCCTCCCGGTCGCGCACCGCGAGCACGTCGGCGCCGCGCTGGGGATCCCAGGACACCGTCGGCGCCGCGCCCGGGGAGGACTCGGGCAGCCGTGCGTCGCCCAGCAACACGGCGGCCACGTCGGCGGGCGCGAGCGGAATCCGGACCAGAGAGGCGACATTGGCTGGACAGGCGGGCCCGCGCGACAGCTCGTTGCGACGGAGGTCGAGGAACGCGAACGAAGGTCCGTCGGTGACCAGCGTGGCCACCGTCCCCTGCAGGCTCACCTCGGCCTCGAAGCGCAGCCGGCCATCGCGCTCGACCAGCATGTTGACCGTCGCGCGCACGCGCTCCCCGCCCAGCCAGCTCGTCGCCCGAGCGCGCGCGTTCATCCCGGAAAGCGCGTGCTGGCGGGCCGCGAGCGCGGCCACCAGCGCGTCGGCGGTCGGCGCCGGATACGGACGCACCACGGGCGGCGCGTGCACACAGGCTCCCCCGAACGCTGTCAATCCGATGCCGATGCCGACGCCGATGCCGACGCCGATGCGGGCGCCGACCAGGAGACCCGCTCTCATCGCCCGGCGGCGCTCTTGGCGTCGAGCGTGTGGATCCGCTCGCCGAGCTCGCGGGCAATCCGGTCGCTGGGCGACAGCGTGAGCGCCAGCCGGTAGGTCGCGAGCGCGCGGTCCCGCTCCTGGCGCTTCGCGTACAGATCGCCGAGGTGGCTCAGGATTTCCGGGTCGGCCGGCTCGAGCCGACCGGCCTCTTCGAGGAAGGTATCGGCCCGCGCGAGGTCGCCGGAGCGAAAATATGCCCAGCCCAGGCTATCGACGACCCCGCCCGCCCCCGGCGAAAGCGCCACCGCGGCCTGCAAGCGCTTGATGGCGCGCGGCAGATCCTGACCGCGATCGGCGGCGATGAAGCCGGCAAAGTTCAGCGCCTCGACGTTGCGTGGCTCGCGGGCGAGCAACGCGTCGACCTGCGCGACCGCGCGCTGCCAGTCGCCGCGGCGCTCATCGACGGCGGCGTGGGCCAGGATCAAGCGATCCACGAGACGCTGGTCGAGCGGCTTGTCGTCGGGTCTTCCGGCCATGGCCTCGTCGGGTTTTCCGGCCAGGGCCTCGTCGAGGTGACGCGCGGCCAGCGCCGCGTCCCCGCGCTTCTCGTCGATCTGGCTGCGCGCGATCGCCAGATCGACCGAGCGCGCCCCGTCGATCTGCGCGCTGGCGGCTTCGGCGAGCCGTCGGCCCGCCTGATCCAGCTTGCCGTGCTCACGCTCGACCTCGGCGGCGCGCAGCCGCGACTCGAAGAACTCCGCTTCGGTCTTGGCGACACCGAGGTAGGCCTTGGTTGCGCCGCTCCAATCCTCCTGGCTGGCCAGCGCCGCGCCGATCATGAGGGCGACGCGGCCGGCGCTGGCGCCCAGCTTGCGCGCGCGCTCGGCGAGCGCCAGGGCGCGGGCCGGGCGCTTGACCGTGCGCTCCAGGGTCGCGGCCAGCTCCACCGCTTCGGCATCGGGGAGATCGGCCGTGAGCCCGTCGGCCAGCTCTTGCGCCGCCGTCAGATCGCCGCTCAAGACCAGCCAGCCGGCGAACGCGTCGGCGATCTCCAGCGGCGCATCGGCTCGGTCGATCGCGTCCTTGAAGCTGGCTTTGGCGGCCGCGGGTTGATTGGTGGCGATCTGCAGCTCACCCAGCAAGATGCGGGCCTCGACGTCGGCGGGTTCGTCGGCGACCGCGGAGGTCACGGCCGCGATCGCTTCGTCGAGGCCGCCGAGCGGCCAGGAGAGCGCGGCCAGCTGCACCCGCCCACGTTGCGTGTCGGGAGCGGACCGCACCAGGCGCCGGACCGTCTCGATCGCGGCCGACAGATCCAGTCCGCCCACCTCGGCCTCCGTCAGCTCGAGGTGCGTCGTCTCGATCGCCTCGACGTCCTCGTCGGCCAGGGCCAGGCGCGCCGCCTGCTCCAGCGCCGGGATGGGACCGGCGCCCGGTACCCCCGGGTGCGCCTGCGCGAAGTGGGCCTGGGCCAGATAGCCCGGCACGGTCGGCGCGGTGGCGAGCGAGCGCGCGATCTGATCGGCCGCATCCTCGGTCCGTCCCAGTCGGATGAAGAGCTCCGCCAGCTCCGCACGAACCTCGGCCGCGTCGGGATCGAACGGCAGCGCGCGCTGCAGCTCGTCGGCGGCCTCCTGCCAGCGCTCCTCATCTTCGTAGAGGTGCGCGCGCGCCACGTGCTCGTAGGCCTCGGGGCTCACCGCGCGCGTCTGCACCACCCGCCCATTCACGATCTTCGTGATCGGCACCGGCGCCGTCGCGCAACCAATCGCGACCCCGCTCAGCAGGAGGAAGAACCTCGATCGCGTGAGCGCGCGACGGCTTTGCCGGCGCGAGCTCTTCGCGGGAGGGTTTGGGAACCCTCTCAGGGTTCCCATGTTCATGCCCTTCCCATCATAACGGTATATTTCCGTGCTTCTTGGGCGGGTTGCTGTCGCGCTTGTTGCCGAGAACCGCGAGCGCGCGGCAGAGCCGCGCGCGGGTGTCGCGGGGACGGATCACCTCGTCGACGTATCCCAGCGAGGCCGCCGCATAGGGATTGGCCAGCTTCTCGCGGTATTCGGCGACGTAGCGCGCCCGCGCGGCCTCGGGATCGGCCGCCTTGGCCAGCTCCTCGCGAAACACGATGTTGACCGCCCCCTCCGGTCCCATCACGGCGATCTCCGCCGACGGAAAGGCGAACGACAAGTCGCCGCGGATGTGCTTGGACGACATGACGTCGTAGGCGCCGCCGTAGGCCTTGCGGGTGATGACCGTCAGCTTGGGCACGGTCGCCTCGGCGAACGCGTAGAGCAACTTGGCGCCGTGGCGGATGATGCCGCCCCACTCCTGCGCGGTGCCGGGGAGAAATCCGGGGACGTCGACGAAGGTGATGAGCGGCAGGTTGAAGCAGTCGCAGAAGCGGACGAAGCGCGCCGCCTTGACCGAGGCGTCGATGTCGAGACAGCCGGCCAGGTGGGCCGGTTGATTGGCGACGATGCCGACCGGGCGGCCGTCGAGGCGAGCGAAGGCCACGATGATGTTGCGCGCGTGGTCCGGCTGGATCTCGAACAGGTGCCCGTCGTCGACCACCCGGCCCACCAGTGCCCGCATGTCGTAGGGCTTGGAAGGCTCGTCGGGAACCATGTCGTCGAGCGCCGCATCGGCGCGGTCGGCGCGATCCTGGGTGGGCAGGCGCGGCGGATCCTCGCGGTTGTTCTGGGGCAGGAACGAAAGCAACGTGCGCAGCCCCTCCATGCAGGAAGGCTCGTCGGCGAAGGCGCGGTGGGCCACGCCCGAGCGGACGTGCGCCGCCGCGCCCCCCAGCTCCTCCTTGGTGACCTCTTCGTGGGTGACCGTCCGGATCACGTCGGGCCCGGTGATGAACATGTAGCTCGACGACTCGACCATGAACACGAAATCGGTGATGGCCGGCGAGTAGACCGCCCCCCCGGCGCAGGGGCCCAGCACCGCCGAGATCTGCGGCACCACGCCCGACGCGAGGGTGTTGCGCAGAAAAATCTCGGCGTACCCCGCCAGCGAGACCACCCCCTCTTGGATGCGCGCGCCGCCCGAATCGTTGAGCCCCACGATGGGCGCGCCGGCCTTCATCGCGAGGTCCATCACCTTGCAGATCTTGCGGGCGTGCGCTTCGGCCAGCGAGCCGCCGAAGACCGTGAAGTCCTGCGCGAAGATGAAGATCGTTCGGCCATGAACCGTGCCGTAGCCGGTGACCACGCCGTCGCCGAGGATCTTGTTGTCGCCGAGGCCGAAGTCGGTGGCGCGGTGGGTGACGAACTTGTCGATCTCGACGAAGCTGCCCGGGTCGCAGCAGAGCGCCACCCGTTCGCGCGCGGTGAGCTTGCCGGCGTCGTGCTGGCGCTTGGCCCGCGCGGCCCCGCCCGCCTCGGCGGCCTGTCGTTCCAGCGCCGCGAGGCGCTCCAGCCGATCGGCGTTGCTCACGCCGGCAGCTCCAGCCGCTGCTGGACGTAGCGCCGCAGGGCGATGCGCGCTTCCGCCGGCGGATCCAAGAAAGCCAGCTCGCGGGGATGATCGCGATCGGCCTCGTCGCCGCCGTCACTCTCGACCCGGGCCCGGAGCGTCAGCGCCTCGCCGTCGGGCAGCCGGAAGCGGGCCTCGATCGGTCGCCCGGGCTCGAACGGCAGCTCGCCGCAGAGCCGCAGGCCATCTTCGCCCACGTTCCAGGCGAGGCGGAAGATCCGGCGCGCGTCGGCGCGAAGCTCGATCGGGACGGCGATGGGGGCTCGCAGGCTCACGTCAGGAGCAATCATAGCCGAGCGCCTCGACGACCGCGTCCTGCAGTGCCGGACGGAACTGGCGGAAGCGATCGTCGGTCGGGGGAGCCGGGTGGACGCGGTTGGAGAGCAGAACGATCCAGATCTCGCGCGCGGGATCGATCCAGAGCGAGCAACCCGTGAACCCGAGGTGGCCAACCGCCGCGCGCGATAGTCGCCCGCCGGCCTGCGAGTCGGTCGCCGCCGGACCATCCCAGCCGAGGCGCCAGGTCGATCCGGGAACGCCCGACGGCGCCCAGAACGTCCGAACCACGTCGCGTTCGACGATCGCCGCGGTCCCCGCCTCGCCACGCCAGGCGGCGGTGAGCGCGCCCGCGATCCGACCGAGATCGGCGGCGGTGCTGAACAGGCCCGCGTGCCCGGCGATCCCGCCCATGGCGGCCGCATTCAGATCGTCCACCTCGCCCAGCACCAGCCGATGCCGCTCGGTGCAAAGCTGGGTCGCGGCGACCGAGCGGTCGCCCAGCAGGCGCGCGGGCGCGGCGGGATCGGCCAGGTTCACGAAGGTGGTGGCCGCCAGCGCGAGCGGCCCCGCGATCCGGTCGTGGGTCAGCACGTCGAGGCGCGCGCCGGTGGTCCGTTCCAGCAACCAGCCGAGCAGGATGAAGCCCAGATCCGAATAGACCGCGCGCGTTCCGGGCGGGTACTCCAGCGGCTCGCGCGCGGCGAGCTGCGTGATCGCCCAGCGCTCTGCCGGCGCCTCGGCCGCGCGACGCCAGAACGGCCGGTAGGCGGGGAGCCCCGACGTGTGACACAGGAGCTGCCGCACCGTCACGCGGTCCTTGCCCGGACCGGCAAACTCCGGGAGCAAGCTCGCCACCGTCGCGTCGAGCGCCAGTCGGCCGGCGCCCACCTCGCCCATGGCGAGCACGCTGGTCACGACCGCCTTGGTCAGCGACGCGATGTCGTACACGGTGTCGGCCAGGGCGGGCAGCTTGCGCGGGATCAGCTGCCTGGCCCCGAAGGCCTCGTGGAACACCGTCTGTCCCCCCGTCGCCACCAACGCCACGAGCCCCGGCACGGTGCCGTCTTCCACCGCGGCCGCGCACATCCGTCGCACGGGGTCGAACCTCAGTTTCACCGTGTGCGGCACTATATACGTTACCCGCCAAGGGTTCTGATGGACCGGGCCCCGGGTTCCGGTTTAGCCTGGGGAACTTCCCGCATGAAATTCGGCCAGTACGAGCTCCTCGAGCCGATCGCGATCGGTGGCATGGCCGAGGTCTTCAAAGGCCGGGTGGTCGCCGCGGAAGGGTTCGAGAAGTTCGTCGCCATCAAGCGGATCCTCCCCGACCTGGCGGAGGACGAGCGCTTCGTCAAGATGCTGCTCACCGAAGCGCGCATTCATTCGGCGCTCTCGCATCGCAACATCGTCCAGATTCACGATCTGGGGATCTCGGAGGACGGGCAGTATTTCATCGTCCTCGAGTACGTCGAAGGGTACGACCTGCGGATCATCAGCGAGCAGCTGACGGCCGAGGGGGAGATCATCCCGGAGGCGCTGTCGCTGCACATCGCGTCCGAGCTCGCGCAGGGCCTGCACTTCGCGCACGAGCTGCGGGGCCCCGACGGCCAGCCGATGGGGCTCGTGCACCGGGACGTGACCCCGTCGAACGTCCTCATCTCGTTCGCGGGCGAGGTGAAGCTGTCGGATTTCGGTCTGGCCAAACGGCGCCACGATCGTTCGGTGGTGGGGAGCCTCAAGGGAAATCTCTCGTACATGTCGCCGGAGCAGGCGATGCAGGAGCCGCTCGATCGGCGGACCGATATCTTCTCGCTGGGCGCCGTGCTGTTCGAGTTGCTCACCGGTCGCCGCCTGCGCGAGATCACCAACGAGGTCGCGGGCTGGAGCCAGGTCGCCTCGGGGGTGGTCCCGTCCGCGCGCCAGATCCGGCCGGATCTGCCGGTCGCCATCGAACGCCTCCTCGATCGCGCGCTGGCCGCCGATCCGGCCCAGCGCTTTCCGGATGCGGCCGCGTTCGGCACCGCGATTCGCGAGGTCCTGGGACAGATGAATGTGCCGGTGGGTGCCAGCGATCTGGGGGCGCTGCTGGGCCTGGTCAATCCACCGCGCCGGCCGCGGATCCTGATGCTGGAGCGGTCTCGGGTGATCCGCCTCGGCCCGGAGGAGCAGGCTTTGCGGGAAGCGTTCGCGGCTCCCGCCACCCCGGCGCCGCTGACCTCTCCCGGAATGACACCGGTCTCACCGCAGGAGGGTGTTGACCCTTCGGCCGCCCGATTCGAGCCGGCGGCCTCGGCCGCGACAGGCGCGACTCCGACTCCCTCCGTCGAGGATCCGATGGCGACCCCTGGTCCCACAACGCCGCTGCCGGCGCCACGGCCGCGCGGCCGGACACCGCCCCCTCCAGCGGCGCGGCCGCGT
>JADGRB010000470.1 GCA_017881315.1 Pseudomonadota bacterium | reverse complement strand
GCCGGTGATCAACTTCTACACGCGCGTCTGCCGCGAGCTCGCCAAGCGCAGGATGCTGGTCGATTTCCACGGCGCCATTCGGTCGATCCTGATGACGCGCACCTGGCCCAATCTGCTGACCGCCGAGGGGGTGCAGGGCCTCGAGCATCTCAAGTGGAGCGACGCCTCCGACCCGGCGCACAACCTCACGTTGCCGTTCACGCGCATGTTCCTGGGCCCGATGGACTACACGCCGGGCGCCATGCACAACGCCGATCGCGCGCACTTCAAATCGATCTTCAAGGCCCCGATGAGCCTGGGAACGCGCTGCCACCAGCTCGCGATGTATGTGGTATTCGAAAGCCCCCTGCAGATGCTGGCGGACTCGCCGTCCAACTATGAGGCGGAACCCGAGTCGCTGGATTTTCTCCGCAGGTTCCCCACCACCTGGGACGAGACCCGGGTCCTCGGCGGTGAGATCGGCCACTATGTGGTGATCGCGCGGCGGAAGGGCCTGGACTGGTTCATCGGGGCGATGACCGACTGGACGCCCCGCGAGCTGGACATCGATCTGTCGTTTCTCGCGAGCAGGCCCGGGTACCCGCTCTGGGACATGGTCGCCTTCACAGACGGACCCGACGCCGACCATGTCGCGCAGAGCTATGTTCGGACCAGCCTCGGCGTCGTTCCCGCGCTCCACCTCAAGATGAAGCTCGCCCCGGGAGGCGGCGTCGCCGCGCAGATCACCCCGCGCTGGATCGAGCCGAAGCGGCCGCCGCCGTAGGCGCGGACGATCCGACGGACGATCCGATGATCTTTGGCGACCATTCCGCGATCAGCTTCAGCGTGGTGTCCTTGTCGTAAATGCTGTACCAGCCTTGCTTCTCGTGAGGCGGATCGCCGATGAAGGGATCGCCCACCTTCCAGAAGTCGCCCGGCCGCGGCGGCCGGCTGTCTCCCCCCCAGGCCCAGGGCATGATCCCCGCCATCGGCGTCGAGGGGATCAGCGACTGCACCAGCGCGTAGACCTCCTGGAAGTACTGGTCCCGGTAGGTCGTCGGCGAGGTGGGATCGAAGCTGCCGCCGTCGCGCGGAAATCCGAACTCTTCGAGCAAGAGCGGCTTGCCGACCTTGGCCGCCAGCTCGGCGTGCTTGTTGAGGTACTTCTTGGCCAGGTCGAGCGCCTTGGGATAGCCCGCCGGGATGCTGTTGCCGTGGACCCAGTTCCAGTTCTCGGCCCACATGTGAAAACAGATGAAGTCGATCGACGGGCTCTGGTGATCCTTGACCGGGTCGACGCCGGCGTAGACGGGTGACCCGGTCAGCCCCTCGCAGCCGGTCGTGACCAGCTGGCCGGGCGCGAGCGACTTGATGAGGCGCGCGGTCTCGTCGATCCAGTCGCGGTAGGCGGGGATGTTGGTCATGCCGCGCGGCTCGTTGGCCAGCTCCCAGATCACGGCGGGGTTGTTCCTGAGCTGCGGAACCAGAAACTTGATGTAGGCGCGAAAGGCCTCCTTGGCCTTGTCGTTCTTGTAGAACGAGCCGCAGAACTTCTGGAACTGGTCCCAGCTTCCGCCCGGCGCCGGTGGCGGGTACGGGATCGCGCCCGCGCCGGCCCACGACAGGTACTGGGCGAAGCCGCCCGACCACTGCCAGAAGTTGTTGAGCATGAAGATGCCCTGCAGGCCGCGCCTCTGCAGCTCGTCGGCGAAGCTGAGCACGCCCGCGATCCCGGCCGGATCGTACTGGCCCATCGCGGGCTGAATCGTGGGGACGATCCGTTCGGGCGCGCTGTCTGGCCCTTCGGTCGCGCCCATCGTCCGGATCATGTTGAGGCCGGCGGCCTGGATGCCGTCGAGATCGCGTTTCACTTGATCCAGGCCGGCGACATTGCCAGTCCGCGACAGCGTGGTGCCCGCCCAGTAGTTGATACCGCTGACAAAGAACGGTTTGCCCTCCTTGATGAAGCGGGTCCCGCGGACCTCGAGCGCGCCGGGAAGGTGGTCGCGCGCGACGGTCGCCGGCGATGCGGCGACCGGCATGCTGTGGCAGCCCTCGATCAAAAGACCACCGGCAGCCACCGCCGCGCCCTGTAAGATCTCGCGCCTGCTCGGTAGCTCGCTCATAGTCGGGGCTTGTCTCACGGGCCAAGGGCCGGGTTCAAGCCCGCTTGCGCTCCGGACGGCCGCTGGTTGCCTGGTTCCCGGGGACCATGATCCTCGCTGATCCGGCGCGCGCGGACCTGGCCGCGGACGACAGCGGCGCGCGCGCGCGACACGAGCTCGCGGGTCCCTGGACCTTCCGCCGCGTGACCCGCAGCGACGCGCCGGCGGAGCCCTGGCTCCCGGCGACCGTCCCCGGATGCGTCCACACCGATCTATTCGCGGCCGGCAAGATCGGCGATCCCTTCTATCGCCTGAACGAAAAAGACCAGCAGTGGATCGAGCATGAATCGTGGGAGTACCGGACCACCCTCCACGTCGACGACGCGACCCTGGCGCGCGAGCGGGTGGAGCTGGTCCTCTCGGGTCTCGACACCTACGCCGAGGTGTTCGTGGGCGGCGTCTCGGTGCTGTTCACGAACAACATGTTCCGGGCCTGGCGGGTGGACGTCAAATCGCATCTCGAGCCCGGCGACAACCTGGTGGTGATCCGCTTTCGCTCGCCCGTCGAAGAGGTCAAGCCCGCCTACGACCACCTCGGCTACCACCTGCCGGCCGCCAACGATCAGGCCAAGGAGATGGTCAGCGTGTGGTCGCGCAAGGCCCCCTACCACTTCGGGTGGGACTGGGGACCGCGCTTCGTCACCAGCGGGATCTGGCGGCCGATCGCGATCGAGAGCTGGGACGGCGCGCGCCTCGACGACGTGCAGATCTTTCAGGATCGCCTCGACGCGGCCGCCGCCGAGCTGACCATCAAGGTACGCGTGGTTGCCGCCCACGCGGGGCGCCAGCGATTGACCGTGACCGCCGACGGCGGCGGACCGATCGCGCAGGCCGACGTGAATCTGGAGGTCGGAACCAACGAGCTCGCGCTGCGGGCCCGCATCGACCACCCCGAGCTCTGGTGGCCGAACGGTCTCGGGCCACAGCGGATGTACACGCTCGAGACCACGCTCACCGACGGTGGAAAGCCGAGGGACGCGCGGCGCACCCGGATCGGCCTGCGGACGCTGGAGGTCGTGCACCAGCGCGATCAGGACGGCAAGAGCTTCCTCATCAAGGTCAACGGGGCGCCGGTTTTCATGAAAGGGGCCAACTGGATCCCGGCCGACAGCTTCGTCACGCGCATGACCGACGAGCGCTACCGGTTCCTGCTGCGATCCGCCGCCGACGCGCACATGAACATGCTC
>JADGRB010000469.1 GCA_017881315.1 Pseudomonadota bacterium | reverse complement strand
CGAGCTGCTGGATGTCCCGCTTGTACATCCGACGCGAGACGGGGCAGGCGCCCGCATCGCCACCGCAACAGCGCAGCCCGCAGATGGCGCCTCCGCCGAGCGACGACGAGCACGTCTCGCCCGCCCCGCAGGCCGCGCCCGCGTTGCATCGACACGTGGGTGCTGACGCACTCGTATCGCACCACTCTCCGGGCGCGCAGCACGCGCCTCCACAGCACGCACCCGTCGCGCAACGGGTGCAGGATGTGTCGGGTCCGCATTGGTGTCCACCCGCGCCAGCGGTCCCGCCGCCGGCGCCGCCCCCGTGACCACCGGTTCCGGCCGCGCCTCCACCGCTACCGCCAGACGAACCGCCACCCTGCCCAGCGGTGCTGCCTCCGCTACCGGCCTTGCCGCCGCCGCCGTCGTTGCCGCCCGAAACCGAGCCGCATCCAATTCCAAGACCAAAGGCCAAGCAAGCCATCACCAGAAGGACGTGTCGTTGCATGGTAACTAGGATAGCAACTCTGGACACACCGGTGCTCGCCAAAGCCGGCGCGCAATTGCGAAAGCGGTCCGTCCTGGCAGCTATTTCCCCAGAAGAAATCGGAGCCACGAACGCGGCCCGGCCGCGCCCGGATTCTTGGCGCGCTCTTCACGGCACCGGCAGCGCCCAGCCGGCGGAACGTCGCCGAGCACCTGCTCGACGTGCGCGCCGCAACCGGCATAGGTCGGACGCCCGCACTTCGAGCACTCGACCCGCCGGCACATCAGGCGCCTGCTGCCTTTGCGGCGCGGGGCCGCCCACACCACGCGTCCCAGAAATCGAGCAGGACGATCCCCTGTTTGACGCGCTCGTCGAAGCTCTGCTCGGTCACCTCCACGATCGCCGTCGCCATCTTGGCCTCCATGACGAGTATGAGCCGCCCGCCGCCTGAAGGGTTCAGGCATTCTCGGCGAGGAAGGTGCGAAGCGCCTTCTTGACCGACGCCCGAACGGAGGCGGGGAGCTCGGCGGAGGGCCCCGAGGTGCGGCAGAGCGCGAGCGTGCGCTTGAGCGAATCGCAGGCCCCTCGACAACGACCGCAGGCCTCGAGGTGCCGCTCCATGTCGGCACAGAGATCGGCGCTGATCTCGCCCTCCAAGTGCCGAGAGAACATCGCCAGCACGTCGGGGCACGTCCCCGGCGTCGGCGGCAAGTCGAGCTGCATGCCCAGGAGCGGAGCGACGCGCTCCCGCACCGAGAGGCGCGCGCGGTGCAGGCGGCTCTTGACGGCCTGGGGCGTCACGCCGAGGATCTCCGCCACCTCGGGCGCCGTGAGGCCCTCAGCGTCTCGGAGGAGAAGGACCTCGCGGTACATCGGTTCGAGCGCCGCGATCGCTTCCGCGAGCGCCGTCTCCACCTGCTTCGCAGCGAGCGCCTCGTCCGGATTCTCCCCGGGAGCCGCCAGCTGCTTCGCCTCGGCGGTCAGGTCGGTGTCGAGCGATCGCTCCTGCTCGGGCGCGAACTTGCTCCGGCGTCGCTTCTTGATGCAGAAGCTCCGAGCGATCGTGTAGAGCCACGTCGAGATCGAAGACGCGCCCCGGAAGTCGCGTACGCCGCGCGCCATGGCCAGCAGTGTGTCCTGCAGGACGTCCTTCGCGTCCTCCGGGTCTTGGCACATCTTCACGCCGAACCGATAGACCTGGGCTTGATGGCGCTCGAGCAGGGTCTCGAGCGCCTGCCGGTCACCCGCACGCGCCGCCGTGAGAAGGCGATCGTCCGTCGGTTCGGCTTTCGTCACTCCCCAATGCTACCCGACGGAATCGAGGCGCGGAATCACGCCGACTGGGCCGCGCGCGCAGGAGCAGGGCCGCCCTCCACGGCAACCTCGACCGTCGGTGGATGCAGGAGTGTCCCGTAGGCCGGGCAGCTCTTGATCGCACGTTCGATCCCCGAGATCTGTCGTTCGCCGAGCCCCGCGGGGACGCGCACCTTCATCGAGAAGCTCCCGATTCGCGAGACCGGCACGCGTTCCTTGACCGCCTCGCAATCGACGGTCAATCCCTCCGTCGACAGACCGCGGCCGTGCAGGTAGGCCGCCGCGTAGTAGTGCGCGCACGCCGCCACCGCCACCGCCATCACGTCGAGCGGCGATGGCCCGCGATCCTCTCCTCCGGGCACGGAGCTCGGTTGATCGAAGACAAGCTCGTGCACCCCCAAGCGGACACGGCTCCCCACTTTGCCGATCGATTCGATCGTTGTCTTCATGAGCCCATCACCTCACTTCTGCAGGTGAGAGCCGCCGGATGGCGAAAGGGTTCACGAGCGGGATCTGCTACTGGCTGTTCGCCTCATGCATGAGCCGTCCCGACGTGCACTGATTGTGCACGCCATGCTCAACCGCGGGCTCACGGTGAGCACGCGGGGCTCGGCGCTCCTTCGAATGGCGCGGATCTCCGGCCCCATCGGGGTTGGTCCGCCTGTTGCTTTAGGAGAGTCCGTTCGAGACACAGCGAAGACAAACCAGAACGGAAAAGGACAGCCACCATGACCTCCATCAAGCGCCCCGGTTTCTCGCCCCTCACCACCAAGCTCGTCGGCTTCGTCGCGCTGGCGCTCGCCAGCTTCGGCGGGACTGGAATCGCGTCGGCGCGGAGCGCAGGCATCGAGCGCGGCACCGTCGTGGCCCGTGGGCCGGTCGCCAAGGTCGTGGTCGCGGGACCGATTGCCCTGCACGCCTATTCGGAGTTCGCCGGCGGTTCGCTGTACGCGGCGCCGGCCGTCACGGGCACCGATCGCGATTGCAAAGGGTCGTCCGCCAGCACGACGGTGGTGCAGGCGGATCGCATCGCTACCCTCGCGGTCGGCGAGGGCCAGGTCGCCTGCCTCTCGACGACGACGAAGGGATCGTTCGAGCTCCTCTGGCACGCGGTCAGTCAGCCCGTGCCCGCGGCGGCGGTGATCGCCAAGGCCGGCCGCTGAACTGGTCACCGGATCACAGCGAATTCGAAATCGGCTCAACAATTCGTCATCTTCCTGCGATTGAGGCGTTTAGTGCGATCGAGGTCGCTAATTCTGTTGATACCGACCCGTACTGAGCGGCACATACACAGTCTCCGACAGCCCACCCCGAGCCCCCACCCGGAGGTCTGCGCATGACTCGCATGTTTAGGTCGTTCCTGACGTTCAGCTTGGTCGTGCTGGCAGCATGTGCTCGGAACGAGGTCATGACCGGCACGGGCGGCACCGGAACGGGCGGCGGCGGCACGGGCGGCACGGGCGGATCGATCACGGGCACGGGCGGAAACCAACCCGGTGGAACTACCGGCACCGGAGGGATCACCGGCACCGGAGGGATCACCGGCACCGGAGGGATCACCGG
>JADGRB010000207.1 GCA_017881315.1 Pseudomonadota bacterium | reverse complement strand
GCCCGGGAGGTCCTGTGCGTCGTCGACTACGCGCACACGCCCGACGCGCTCGAGCGCGCGATCGCCGCGATGCGACCGCTGGCGCGCCGGCGCTTGATCGTCGTCTTCGGCTGCGGAGGCGACCGCGATCGCGGCAAGCGCCCATTGATGGGCGAGATCGCCGCGCGCGACGCCGACCTCGCGATCGTCACCTCCGACAACCCGCGCACCGAGGATCCGGCCGGCATCGTGGCGATGATCCTCGAAGGCGTGCGCTCGACCGGCAGCCCGGAGCAGGCGCTCGGGGCGCTGCCTAGCGCGGCCCGCGGGTATCACGTCGAGGTGGACCGGCGTCGCGCGATTCGAGCCGCCGCCGCCGCCGCGGGGCCCGGCGACGTCCTGCTGATCGCCGGCAAGGGGCACGAGGACTACCAGATTGTCGGGACCACGCGCGCGCACTTCGACGACCGCGAAGAGGCGGCGGCCGCGCTGGCCGCGACGGCAGCAGGAGCGGCAGCGGTGGATAGACTGGCATGAGCGCCGCACGCCACAGCCTGGAGTTCGCCGCCCAGTCGATGAACGGAACGATCGTGCAACCGGGCGCGCGCGGCCTGACCTTCGCGGGCGCGGCCGCCGACAGCCGCGCGATCACGGCGGAGCAGCTCTTCTTCGCGCTGCCGGGGGAGAGGGTGGACGGCTTCGCCTTTGCGGCGCAGGCCGGGGTGGCCGGGGCGGCCGGGGTGGTGGTCGCGCGGGACCGGGGCCTGCCGGCGGGCTGCCCCGACCTGGCGGTGATCGCGGTCGAGGATCCGCGGCGAGCGCTGGGCGATCTGGCGCGGGTGGTGCGCGCCGGCTTTCGCGGGAAGGTGGTGGCGGTGACGGGATCGAATGGCAAGACCACCACCAAGGAGCTCTGCGCCGCGGCGCTGCGACCGCTCGGCGCCGCGCTGCGGACGCCCGGCAACTTCAACACCGACGTGGGCCTGCCGCTCACGATCCTCTCGGCGACCGGCGACGAAGCCGTCTGGGTGCTCGAGATGGCGATGCGCGCGCGCGGCGAGATCGCGTATCTCTGCGACATCGCGCGGCCGGAGATCGGCGTCATCACCAATGTCGCGGCCGTGCATCTCGAAACGCTGGGATCACTCGAGGAGGTGGCGCGCGCCAAGGGCGAGCTCTTCGCCGGCCTGGGCGCGGGCGGCTTCGCCGTGCTGCCGGTCGACGATCCGCTCATCGCGGCGCAGGCGGCGCCCGTGGCGCGCGAGCGGCGCATCACCTTCGGCGCGCGGGGGTCGGGCGACGTGCGCGTCCTCGACTTCGTGCCGGCCGGCGTGGCCGGCGCGGTCGTGCGCTACGCCGTGCGCGGCGTCCCGGTCGTCGTGCGGCTCCCCCTGGGCGGCGCGCACAACGCCAAGAATGGCGCCGCGGCCCTGGCGGCCGCCCTGGCGGCCGGCGTCTCCCCGCGTGCCGCCGCCGTCGAGCTCGAGACCGTCGCGCTCCCGCCGCACCGCTCGGCGGCGCTGCCGGCCGGTGGCCGCACCATTCTCGATGACTGCTACAACGCCAATCCCGCTTCGATGAGCGCGGCGCTGGCCAGCCTGGCGGCCGCGGCCCCGGACGGTCATGGCTTCGCGATCCTGGGCGACATGCTGGAGCTCGGGCCCGACGCCGAGGCGCTGCACCGCGCGCTGGGGCGGGAGGCGGGCGGGCGACTGGCCGGTCTGGCGGCCGTGGGCAACTTCGCCGCCACGATCATCGACGGTGCGCGCGAGGCGGGGCTGGCGGCCGCGCGCGCGGTCGTCGCGGCGTCGCCCGAGGCCGCCGCGACCGCGCTGGCGCCCTGGACCGCGGCGGGCGACTGGATCCTGGTCAAGGCGTCGCGCGGAATCCGTCTCGAGCGCGCCGTGGAGGCGTTGCGCGCGACGCTCGCCCCGACGCTGGAGGGAGTGCCCTAACCGATGCTGTTTCATCTCTTCCATGCGCTGCGTGAGCGGGTCCCGGGCGCCAACATCTTCCGCTACGTCTCGACGCGGGTGGGTCTGGCGACGCTGACCTCGCTGCTGATGACCTTCATGGTCGCGCCCTGGTTCATCCGGCGGGCCCGCGAGCGCCAGCTCGGCGAGGTGATCCGCGCGGACGGCCCCGCCGGCCACGCCGCGAAGAGCGGCACACCGACCATGGGCGGCGCCCTCATCATCCTGGCGCTGGTGTCGGCGACGGTGCTCTGGTGCGACCTGCGCAGCACGCTGGTCTGGCTGGCGCTGCTGGTCACCGTCGGCTACGGCGCCATCGGGTTCCTCGACGACTACCTCAAGCTCTCGCGCAAGAACAAGAAAGGGCTCCCCGCCAAGCTCAAGCTGGCCGGCCAGCTGGTGATCGGCGCCGTCGCGATGATCTGGCTCTACACGGGCGACGGGCTGCCGCCCGAGATCCGGCTGCGGTTGGCGCTGCCGCTGGTCAACTTCCACCACCTGTCGCTGGCGCTCCCCGTGGGCGCCTACGTCGCCTTCGCGGTCTTCGTCCTGATGGCCGAGTCGAACGCGGTCAACCTCACCGACGGTCTGGATGGGCTCGCGATCGGGCCGGTGATCATCTGCGCCTTCACGTTGCTGCTGCTCTCCTACGCGGCCGGCACCACGCTGCGCGACTTCAACATCGCCAACTACCTCGGCATGCCGCACGTCCCCGGCGCCGGCGAGCTGGCGGTGTTCTGCGGCGCGATGGGGGGGGCCGGCATCGGCTTCCTCTGGTTCAACACCCACCCGGCGCAGGTCTTCATGGGCGACGTGGGCGCGCTGGCCCTGGGGGGCGCGATCGGGTTCGTCGCGCTGGCGACCAAGACCGAGCTGTCGCTGCCCCTGATTGGCGGCGTCTTCGTGGTCGAGGCCCTCTCCGACATCATCCAGGTCGGCTACTACAAGCGGACCGGCAAGCGCATCTTCCTGATGGCGCCGATCCACCACCATTTCGAGAAGCTCGGCTGGCCGGAATCGCGCATCGTGGTGCGTTTTTGGATCGTGTCGTTCGCTTGCGCGATTCTAGGCCTCATCACGACCCTGAAGGTGCGATGAGCATTGAGCTACGCGGCAAGAATATTCTGGTGGTCGGTCTCGGGCGCTCCGGGATCGCGGCGGCGCAGCTCTGCGCGGCGCGGGGCGCGCGCGTGACCGCCACCGACAGCCGCGCGGCCGCCGCGCTCGGCCCCGGACTCCTGCGCCTGCCCGAAGGCGTCGTGCGCGAGCTCGGCGGACATCGTCGGGAGAGCTTCGTGGGTGCCGATCTGATCGTGCTGTCGCCGGGCGTTCCCGAGATCGCCGAGCTGGCGGCGGCGCGCGCGGCCGGCGTCTCCATCACCGGGGAGCTGGAGCTGGCATCGCGTTTCGTGGCGGGGACCATCGTCGCGATCACCGGCACCAACGGAAAGTCGACCACCACCACGCTGGTGGGAGACATGCTGCGGGCGACCGGACGCCCGACCTTCGTGGGCGGCAACCTGGGCGAGCCGCTGGCCGAGGCGGTCGGGACCCCAGCGGCGGAGCCAGGCGGTTTCTGCGTCGTCGAGGCGTCCAGCTTCCAGCTCGAAACGACGGTGACGTTCCATCCGCGGGTCGCGGCCCTGCTCAACGTCACGGCCGATCATCTGGATCGTTACCCGGACCTCGACGCCTACGCCGCAACCAAGGCGCGGATCTTCGCGGCGCAGAGCGCCGCCGACGACGCGGTCGTGAACCTCGACGATCCGCTGGTCGTGGGCGCCACCGCCGGCGCGCCGAGCCGGCGCACCGGCTTCTCGGTCGCGCGCCCCCTCGACCAGGGGGGCTGGCTCGAAGATGACGCCCTCGCGCTCCGGCTGCCGGGAGAAGAATCGGAGCGCTATCCCGCCAGCCTGCCCGCGCTGACCGGTCGGCACAACCAGGCCAACGCGCTGGCCGCGCTGCTCGCGGCCCGGCTCGCCGGTGCGACGCCCGCCCAGGCGCGCGCGGGATTGATCGCGTTCCGCCCGCTCGCCCACCGCATGGAGCTCGTCGCCGAAGCGGACGGCGTCGCCTACTACGACGACTCGAAGGGGACCAACGTCGGCGCGGTCGTGGCGGCGCTGGCGGGATTTCCGCGGCCGGTGGTGCTCATCGCGGGCGGCCGCGACAAGGGCGGAGACTACGCGCCGCTGGCCGAGGCGCTCGGCCGGGTGGGCCGCGCCGCGGTCCTGATCGGCGAGGCCGCCGACAAGATGGCAGCCGCGCTCGGCCTTACCCTTCCGGTCGAACGGGCCACGACGCTCGACGCCGCCGTCGACGCCGCGCGACGCCTGGCCCACCCGGGCGACGCCGTCGTGCTGTCGCCCGCTTGCTCCAGCTTCGACATGTTCCGCGACTACGCCCACCGCGCCGAGGTGTTCCGCGCCGCGGTCGCCCGCCAGGCGTCCCGGTCGCCCGCCAAGGCGACGCCATGAATCGCACATTCGGTGCGGCCGCTGCGCTCTGGTCGCGGCTACTCGCACGCGTCCGCGGGTTGCGCGGCGATCCTGCCACCTCGGGCGCGCAGAAACCCGGCGTGCAGACCACCGGCGCGCAGCTCATCCGCCCGAGCCAGGTCGGCGTCGACCGCGTGCTGATCGGCGCCGTGCTCGGGCTGCTCGCCTTCGGGATGGTGATGGTCTACTCGTCGGGCGCGGTCTTCGCCGCCAAGAAGTACGGCGACGCCAGCTATTTCCTGAAGCGCGAGATGATCTACGCGCTGCTGGGCCTGGGCGCGCTCTCGCTCGGGACCCGGATCGACTACAGCCTCTATCGCCGCCTGGCGTACCCGCTGCTGGTCTTCAGCATCCTGCTGCTGGCGGCGGTCTTGAAGATCGGCTCGCGCGCCGGCGGCGCGATCCGCTGGTTCCGTCTCGGCCCCCTCTCCTTCCAGCCCGGCGAGCTGGCCAAGCTCGCGCTCTGCGTCTACCTGGCCGCGCTGCTCGCCCGCAAGGCCGAAAAGGTCCGGGTCTTCTCGATCGGCTTTCTCCCCCCGCTGCTGGTCACTGGTCTCATGATGGGCCTGCTGCTCAAGCAGCCGGATCTCGGCACCGCCGCCATCTTCGGCGCCGTCGCGCTCGGACTGCTGTTCATCGCCGGCACGCGCACCAGCTATCTCATCCTCGCGGTGCTGGTCGCGCTCCCCGCCGGCTGGAAGTTCATCGTCTCGACGCCGTTCCGCATGCGCCGCATGCTGGCCTTCCTCGACCCTTGGGCCTTTCGCCGCGACGTCGGCTACCAGATCACCGAGTCGCTCATCAGCGTCGGCTCCGGCGGCGTGTCGGGCCTGGGCCTGGGCGATGGCCGCCAAAAGCTGTTCTTTCTCCCGGAGGCGCACACCGACTTCATCCTCTCGATCATCGGCGAGGAGCTGGGCCTCATCGGCGTGCTCTGCATCGTGGCCGGCTTCGCGCTGCTGGTCTGGCGCGGTCTGCGCGCCGCGGTTCGCGCGCGCGACGTCTTCGGCACCTACCTGGCCTTCGGCATCACCGCCATGTTCGGCCTGCAGGCGCTGGTCAACATCGGCGTGGTCCTCGGATCGCTGCCGACCAAGGGGTTGCCGCTCCCCTTCATCAGCTACGGCGGCACCTCGCTGGTGATGAGCCTGTTTTCGGCCGGCGTGCTGGCCAATATCTCGGCGCGCAATCCCGAGCCGCACGAGGGCCTCTTGCCGGCGGCCCGGCACGCGCTCAAGGGGGCGAATCGCCGACTCGACGTCGGTCCGCGTCTGGTCGTCGAGGTGGGGCGGCGGCGATCGCCGAGCGCATGAGCGCGCCGCCGCTGCGGTTGCTGATCGCGGGCGGCGGGACCGGCGGCCATCTCTACCCGGGGATCGCCGTGGCCGAGGAGGTGACCGCGGTGCCGGGCGGCTTGGCCGTGTTCGTGGGAACCGCGCGCGGGCTCGAAACCAAGCTGGTTCCGCAGGCGGGCTTCCCGCTCGAGCTGGTCAAGGTGAGCGGCCTCAAGCGGATGGGCCTGCGCGGCCTCGTGAACGGGCTCGCGCGTCTGCCTCGCGCGCTGCTCGAATCGCGCCGCATCCTCCGCCGCCATCGGCCCGACGTGGTGCTCGGCGTCGGCGGCTACGCGTCGGGGCCGCTGGTGCTCATGGCCGCGCTCTCGGGATATCCGACCGCGGTGCAGGAACAGAACAGCTTTCCCGGTTTCACCAATCGTCTGCTCGGCCACTTCGCGCGGCGGGTGTTCGTCGCCTTCGACGAAGCCGGCGGCTTCTTCGCGCGACGGAAGGTCCGGCTCACCGGCAACCCGGTCCGGCGGCGCTTCCTCGATCGGGCCCTCACCGCGACCGGCAGCGGGAAGAACATCCTGGTGCTGGGCGGCAGCCAGGGCTCCCACGCGGTCAATGAGCTGGCGACCGGATTGGTGCGCGTCCTCGACGCCCGCGGCCGGCTGCCGCTGGTGGTGCACCAGACCGGGCCCGACGAATACGATCGCATGCAGCTCCACTATGCGGCGCTCGGCTACGAAGGACGGGTCGAGGTCCGCGCCTTCATCGACGACATGCCCGGCGCCCTGGCCGACGCGGCGCTGGTGGTGGCGCGCGCGGGGGCGCTCACGCTGGCGGAGCTGGCCATCATGAAGCGGCCGGCGATCCTGATTCCGCTCCCCACCGCCGCCGACGACCACCAGACGCGAAACGCGCTGGCCTTCGAACGGGCGGGGGCGGCCGTGGTCCTCCACCAGAGCGATGCCTCCGCCACCCGCCTCGGCGATCTCGTGGATCAGATCCTGGGCGATCCGGCCCGCTGGGGCAGCATGTCCGCCGCCATGGGCGCCCTCGCGCGCGCCGAGGCGACCCGCGCCGTCGTCGCCGAGCTCGAGTCGATCGCGCGACGTAGACGAGTCGGCTGACGGGCGGCGCCTACCGGACCGCGGCGCGCGCGTCCAGCCAGGCGGCGATGGTCGCGAGCTCCCGCTGGTTGGTGGGGGTCGGCGGCGATTGCGCGTAGTCCTGCTGTGCCGTCGCCGCCAGCGCGACCCCGCGGGACTGCTCGCGCCCGGCTCCAACGAGGGCGCGCGCGAGCGCAAAACGAACCTGGCCACGATAGGCGATCGTGGGCGCGCGTGCGTCGCCGAGCCGGTTGGCGCGCTCGAGGAGGGGCAGCGCTTCGTCGATCCGCCCGGCGCCCAGGTGGGCCATACCGAGCGCCGTCAGGCTGACGAACACGTACATCCCGTCCGGATCGGCCTCCCGCTCGAAGATCGCGAGCGCGCGGGCGGCGGCAACGGTCGCCTCGTCCCAGCGGCCGCTGCGGGCCAGGTATTCGCTGTAGTTCGACAGAAACAGAGCCACGCGGGGGTGATCGGGCCCGAGCCCGCGCTCGACGATCTCGACGGCGCGTCCGCCGTGCGCGACCGCTTCGGCGAGCTGGCCGAGCTCGTCGTGGTACACGGCGATGTTGCCGACCGAGAACCCGACGTCCGGATGATCGGCCCCCAGCGCCTTCTCCTTGGCGCCGAGCGACAAGCGCGCGTCCTCGAGCGCCTCGATGATTCGCCCCTGCTTGGCCCGGATCACGGCGCGGTTGGTGAAGAGCCAGCCCCAGAGCAGATCGTGTCCGCCGATCCGCCGGAGCAACGCCTCCGCGATCCGACTCCAGACCTCGGCGGCCTCGATCTTCGGCTCCCCGTAGCCGCTCGCGTGACCGACCAGCAACGCGGCCGCCTCTGCCGCGGATTCTTCGTGGCGGCACGCCATCGCGGTCAGCAGCGCCTCCTCGGAGCGGCGGGCCGCGTCTTCCATCGCACCCTGCTCCTCGTGCAGCAGGCAGACCGCGATCAGGACCTCGGCGAGCAACGGTCCATATTCCACATCGCGGGCCGAGCGTTCCAGCGGGGCAGCCGCCGCGAGCCCTTCATTGAGACGCCCGACGCGGCAGAGCGCACGGACCTCAGCCAGCTGGCTGCGCAGCCGCTCGATCTCCTGACGCTTCGCCGGATCCGCCGGAGGCCTCACGACCGCGCGCAGAAGCTCGATGTTCTCGCAGCGCTCGAGGTTGCCGAGCGCGTTGGCGGCGCCGACCGCGTTCTCGACGACCTGCGCCGTTGGTCGGCGGAACATTCGAAGCAGCGCTTCGAGATCCCCCAGCCCTTCCCGGAGACAAGCCATCCGAAGGTCCAGCACCTCGGCCGACTGTTCACCGCGCACGTGGGTTGCCTCGCAGGCCTCGATGTAGAGCTCCGACCATCGACGGGCGTAGCGGTCCAGAATCTGGCTCGCGATCTGCCACGCCTTCGCCGCATAGACCTTGCCGGTCGACAAGAACGCTTCCCGCATCTCCGCCTTGGCGGGCGTTTCCAGGGGCGTGTCGCCGCGGGGCGCCTCCCAGATGCCCGCCAGCTTGCCGGCGGCGGCGGCGACGAAACGCCGGCGGCTCGCGACCGCGGGCTGCTTCTCCAGCTCCGCGAGCAACGCGTTCATCGAAGGCCAGCGCTCGCTCGCGTGGCGGCGCAGGCCCCGAAGGAGCACCTCGCGGATCCAGCCGGGTACCTGGGTCCCTTCCGGGGCCTCGCCCGGCTGACCGTCACAAACCGAGGCGGAGAGCTCGAACACGCTGCCTCCGGTGAAGGGCCGCTCCCCGTAGATCGCCTCGTACAACGCGACGCAGAAGCTGAACTGATCCGTGCGCGCGTCGGTCGGCTCGTTTCGGAACTGCTCCGGCGACATGTAGGCCGGGGTCCCCAAGGCGACCCCGGTTCTGGTCAGCTCGACGCTCAGCGCGCCCGCGACCGCTCTAGAAGGAGCGGCCCTCGCCGCTCCCACCTGTCGCGTCGACAGAAGGTCTTCATCGTCCCCAGACACGGGTGGAGTCCCTTCGCCGGGGCTGGCACTCGATCTCGACGCCTCGGCCTGACCGTGGTCGCCGCCGACCTGGACGAGGCCGAAGTCC
>JADGRB010000206.1 GCA_017881315.1 Pseudomonadota bacterium | reverse complement strand
GGGGGCGGCTCGGCCGTGGGCACCAGATCGTGCGCGGGTGAATCCGCCAGGGCGGCCGGCGGCTCGATCGGAAATCCAGCGGGCATCGCCGGTGGCGTGGCGTCCGCTGAGCTCGGCGGGGCGAGGTCGATGCTCCCCGGGTGGCCCTGGAACCTGGATCTGCTGGCGCCCGCGTGGTGGCGATGGGAGCCGCCGACGGATGCGGCTGCGGGCGCCGTCGGCTCTGGCGGCGGCTCCTGCGCGGCCGGGGGTTCGGGCGGTGACGGCGCGGGCGGGGCGCTCCCGGCGGCGACGACGGACGCTTCCGGCTCCGGCGCCGGCTGGGGCGCCTGTACGGGATCGGGGCGAATGAGCGGCATGGGCGTCGCCGACGGCTTGGGCGGCGGCAGCCAGGCCGCCAGGCTCTGGCGGACGCGCGGCAGCGCCCCGGGAATCTTGCGGTACCACCCGGTGGCGATCAGCAGTCCGGCCGCCATCAGAAAGATCGTGCCCAACGCGGCGACGCGGTAGTGGGTGACCGGGACTCGGTCGTCGAGCGTGTCGGACAGATCGAGATCGTCGGGAATCGGCAGGCCCTCGACGGCGATTGCCGGGCGGCGGGGACTCTTTCGAACCGGAGAGATCGGCTCGGACGCGGACAGAGGCCGCACGGTCTCGAGGGCGATCTGCGCGGGCAGCGGTGGCGCGCTCTCGAGCGGGATCGGGGCGGGCAAGGGTGGCGCGCTCTCGAGGGAGATAGGGGCGGGCAGGGGCGGCGCGCTCTCGAGCGGGATCGGGGCGGGCAGGGGCGGTGCGCTCTCGAGCGGAATGGGCGCGGAGGGCGACAGCGACAGTGTCCGTTCCGCGGCCGCTTCGAACGCGCGCGCCAGCTCCATCATCCCGCCCCAGCGATCGGCCGGATCCTTGGCGAGCGCGCGATCGAGGACCGCCTGCAGCGGGCGAGTATCCCAGGAGACCGGCAGGTGATGCGCGAGCGGCTGTGGTGCCTCGTTGACGATCTTGTGGAGCAGCGATGAGACGTCGGTGCCCGTGAATGCGTCTTGGCCAGTCAACATCCGGTACGCGATCGCGCCCAGCGCGAACTGATCGGTTCGCCCGTCGATCTGGTCGGTCGCCCCACGCACCTGCTCTGGGGCCATGTAGGGCGGAGATCCGAGGACCTCGGTCGGCATCGACACCGGGGTGCTCGCCGCGCGGATCTTCGGGGTCCCGAAGTCGAGCACCTTGACGAGCTCGTCGGGCTGACCGTCCACGGCGCAGAGAAAGATGTTCGCGGGTTTCAGATCGCGGTGCACGATGCCGTGCGCGTGCGCCGTCGCCAGCGCCGAGGCGACCGCTTCCACCACCCGGACGGCGGCCGGCAGGGAGAGCTGGCCCGACTCGGCGAGACGGGTGGCGAGGTCTCGCCCTTCCAGGTATTCCATGACGAAGTAGGGGCGCTCATCGGGGGCGGTGTTGAAGTCGAAGATCTGGACCAGGTTCGGGTGGCGCAGCTCCGACATGATCTCCGCCTCGCGGCAGAAACGCGCGAAGGCTTCTCGGTTTCCCACCAGGTCGGGGGCGAGGATCTTGACCGCGAAGCGACCGGGCAGCCGTGCGTGGGTCGCCTCGAAGATCTCACTCATTTCGCCACGGCTGAGGCGCCGACCGAGAAGGTAGGTGTCGGCCAGCAAGACGGTGCCGGCCCAAGCCGGGGCGCTGTCGTGCGAGAGCATGCTCGTTGTCTCCTGATCCGCACAGGCGGACGGGAGAAATCTAAGACCGGCGCGCGGTTGGGGGAAGATCCCGGCCTGTCGATAGGGCGCGTGGTCAGCCGAAGACGATCACCGGCTTGACGTCGTCGGGGCGGCGGATCAGCGCCTGCTGCCAGCCGGCGAGCGGGACGCGCCGCGAGACGAGCCCTTCGAGCCAGGGCCGATCGGCCCGCGCCAGCGCGTCCACGGCGGTTCGGTAGTGCCTGAGGTTCGCGTTCACCGCCCCGAAGACCACGTTGTTTTCGAGCACCATCTGTTTGTTGAGCGCGGTCATGTTCACCGGGATCTCGCGGGTCCCGGACGACACGCCGGTGAGGCAGACGATCCCGTCGGGGGCGGCGATCTCCAGGACGTCGAACACCAGCTCGCCGACGCCGGTACACTCGAGGACGATGTCGGGCGCCGGGAGATCGCGGGGCGGACCGCTGTGATAGACGGCGCCCAGCGCCGCGACCAGCGCGGGCTTCGGCCCGTCGGTGACGCGGTCGAGCACGTGTACCTCGAGCCCGCGCTGCCGACCGAGGAGCGCCGCCAGAAGACCGATGGGGCCCGCGCCGGTCACCAGGACGCGCGCCGGTTTCCAGAACGCGCGCGCGCCGATCCGTTCGATCTGCTCCCAGGCCTTGGCGACGATGGTGGTCGGCTCGACCAGGACGCCGAGATCGCCGAGTGCGGCCGGCACCGCCACCGCGAAGGCCGGCTCGAGGCGGTATCGCTCCGCCGCGTAGCCGTCGAGGCCGCTGATGCCGCGCTCGGTGTAGAGGCCGTTCTTGCACATGTCCCATTCGCCGGCGGCACAGCTCGCGCAGGGGACGGGATCGGGGCGGCGCACGACGCCCACGACCAGGTCGCCCGGCGCGAAGTGGCTGCCGTGCGGCGCGCTCCGCACGCGGCCCAGGTTTTCGTGGCCGATGATCAGCCGCTCCCGGCCTGGCGGCGCCTTGCCGTACGCGCCGCTCAGAATCTCGGCGTCGGTGCCGCAGACGCCGATGCTGACGCCGTCGACCAGCAGCGTTTCCGGTTCATCGGGCGGTTCAGGAAGCTCGTCGAGCCGGGCACTATCGGCGACGCCCGGTCTCGTGGTGATCGCGCGCATGGCGCATTACTCTTACACGGCGGCAAGGGGTTGCGCTCGTCATCGGCAGGTCGCTAAATAATGTCATGGGCCGGATCGTCGAGCGTCGCCGCTGGATCTCTGCAGGCGCGGCCACTTTGGGTGCCGCCGCCGTCGCCGCTCTGGCGCTGACCGCTTGCCAGCGTCTCGCCTCCCGCGTTTCAGAGGGTGAGTCGGCCTCTCCGCCGGCGACGCCCGTCGATCCGGGCGCGCCGGGCGCGCCGGGCGCGGCTGCCGCCCTGCAGCCGGGCGCATCGGTGACACCCAAGACCCAGGCGCCCAATGAAGCGCGCGTGCTCTCGTCCGCGTTCTCGGCGGCTGCCCGCGCGCTCGGTCCGTCGGTGGTTCGCATCGACGTCGAGATCCCGGCCCGCCTGGCCAATGGCGAAGGGCAGGGCCAGGCGGACGACGGCGAGGACCCCGAGATGGCGCCGTTCTTCCGTCACTTCTTCCAGTACGGGCCGGGGATGCCCGAGCCGTCGCCCGGCCCGCAGCGCGGCACCGGCTCGGGCGTCGTGATGGATGGGCGCGGCGACATCGTCACCAACCGGCACGTCGTCTCGGGCGCGACGAACGTCAAGGTCACCTTCAGCGACGGGCGCGAGTTCGCCGCCAAGACGCTGGGGATGGACTCCGAGACCGACGTGGCGGTCATCCGCCTCGAGAAGCCTCCGCGGGATCTGGTGGCCGCGCGCCTGGGCGACTCCGACGCGCTGGAGGTCGGCGAATGGGTGCTCGCCATCGGCAGCCCGCTGGGCCTCGACCAGACGGTCACCGCCGGCATCGTGAGCGGCAAAGGAAAAGTCGGGCGCCACGTGCAGATGTCAGGCGGTCGCGTGCGCCGCTACATTCAGACCGACGCCAAGATCAACCCGGGCAACTCCGGCGGTCCGCTGGTGAATTTGTCGGCGGAGGTGATCGGCATCAATACCCTCATCAACACCGGGCCGGGCGGCGCCTACGGTTTCGCGATTCCGATCAACCAGGTCCGGATGGTGGCCGAGTCGCTGCTCAAGGATGGGCACGTTCGCTACGCCTACCTCGGCGTGGTGGTGGGGGATCTGAGCGGGGTTCCCGCCGGTCCCGCCAAGCCGCTCGGCGCATCCCCGCCGGGCGGCGGTGCCTTCGTGAGCGAGGTGACGCCGGGCGGGCCGGCCTCCAAGAGCGGCCTGCGCGCGGGCGACGTGATCACCGATATCGACGGACGAAAGATGGAGGGCGCCGGTGACGTGATCGACTACGTGTCGACCCGGTCGATCGGCGCACGCGTCGCCGTCGGGGTCTGGCGCGATGGCCGACCCCAGTCGCTGACGGTCGGGCTCGGCGAGCTGCCCTCTGCGGACGGACACCCGTCGGCGCCGCCGACCAAGCTGGGCCTGGCGCTGCAGACCTTGACGCCCGCGCTGGCGCAGTCGATGGGGCTCGATCCGAGAACCCGCGCGGCGGTGGTGGCCGAGGTCGCGCCCGGCGGCCAGGCGGCGGCGGCCGGCGTGCGCGAAGGGGATCTGATCCTGGAGATCGATCGGCAGCGGGTCGCGACGGCCGAGATCGCCGCGGGCCTGCTGGCCGCGCCCCGCCAAGGGGGCCATCTGGTGCGGGTGAGCGGGGCGAGCGGCATGCGTTTCATCACGCTGGGAGGCGATTGACGAGCGCCGTCGGTTTCTGGGCTGCGCTGGTCGCGCTCGCCCATCCACCCTGGTTTCCGCCTCCGGGTACGCCGCCGGTGGCGGAGGCGTTCCCGTCGGCGGCCGCTGCCGTCACGACGTTCCTGGGCGACGCCACCGGTGTGGTCGCCTTCGGCGAGCTGCACCAGACGGCCAAGACCGCCGGCCCCCGATCGACGCTGGCCTGGTTCACCGACGAGATCCTTCCCGCGATCGCGCCGCGCGCCGGGCACCTGATCGTCGAGACCTGGGTGTCGAACGGCAGCTGCGGCGAGCCAGAGAAGCACGTCACCGCGGAGGTCGCGCGCACGACCGAGCGGCCGGCCGAGACCGAGAACGAGATCGTGCGTCTCCTCCGGCGCGCCAAGGAGCTGGGCATTGCGCCACACGTCCTGGACGTCGGCTGCCGGGAGTATCAATCGCTGGTCGCCGCGGGGGGCGGGGTCGACTACGATCGCTTGCTGACGATCACCGGCCAGCACCTCGGCCGCGCGATCGAGCAGGCGCTCGCGCTGCCGCGACCTGGCGACCGGCCGCTGGTGATCGTCTACGGCGGCGCGCTGCACAACGACCTACGCCCCGAGCCGGCGCTCGCCCGCTACAGCTTCGGCCCCGCGATCGACGCGCTCACGAACGGCGCGTATCGGGAGATCGACCTCTACCTGCCCGAGCTGGTGCGGACGCTGCCGACTTTGCGCCGGGAGCCTTGGTTCCGCGTTTGGCAAGCGGCGCGCGGCGCCCGGGGGGTGGTGATGATCCGCCGCGCCCCGCGCTCGGCGATCGTTCTGCCTCCGTCTCGGCGATGACGGCGCCGGCCGAAGCCGCCGCGACGGCTGCTTCGGCATAGACGATCTTCGTGATGGTGAGCTCGCGGAAGCCGCTCTGCCAGCGGGCGACCACGGTGTCGCCGCTGGTCTTTCCCAGCAGCGAGCGACCCACCGGTGACTTCCAGGAGATGTCGCCGTGGGCGCCGTCGCTCTCGTCCACGCCGACGATCCGGTAGGTGGCCGTCTCGCCATCCTGGTCCTCGATCGTCACCTGTGCGCCGAAGAACACCCGGTCTCGGCGCGCCTGCTTGGCCGGATCGACGATCTGGACGTCGTCGAGGCGTTTGGACAGAAAGCGCAGCCGCCGGTCGATGTCGCGCAGCTGGCGCTTCCGGTAGATGTACTCCGCGTTTTCGGATCGGTCCCCTTCGGCGGCCGCGTCGGAGAGCGCCCCCACCACCTCGGGACGCTTCTTGGTGTG
This sequence comes from Pseudomonadota bacterium, assembly GCA_017881315.1. Classification (GTDB taxonomy): domain Bacteria; phylum Myxococcota_A; class Polyangia; order Fen-1088; family Fen-1088; genus JADGRB01. The sequence continues at coordinate 3,136 of JADGRB010000206.1, read as the reverse complement.
CAGGTACGTGAGCTCGTCGGCCAGCCGCCGGAAGCCCACCGGCGTGATGTAGTTCGTCTCGGTCGGCTTGGGAGGCGGCTTGGCGGCCATCGCGCCAGCCTACCAGCCTCCCGTGGTATACGATTTGCCTCGATGGTCCCGAGGAAAATCGCGGTCCTGACCAGCGGTGGCGACGCCCCCGGCATGAACGCCGCCATTCGCGCGGTGGTGCGCACCGGGATCGACAAGGGCTGGGAAGTCTTCGGCGTTCGCAACGGATACGCCGGCATGTGCGACGGGCAAATGGAACCGCTCGGCGCCCGCGAGGTGGGGAACATCCTGCAGCGGGGCGGAACCTTCCTGGGGAGCGCACGTCTGCCCGAGTTCAAAGATCCGGCGGTGCGCGCGCGGGGAATGGCCCAGCTCGAGGCAAAGGGGATCGACGGGCTGGTGGTGATCGGCGGCAACGGGTCTCAGTCCGGCGCGCTGGCGCTTTCGCGGATGGGTCTGGCGGTCGTCGGCGTGGCTTCGACGATCGACAACGATCTGGCCGGCTCCGAGATGACCATCGGGGTCGACACCGCGCTCAACATCGCGCTCGAGGCGATCGATCGCCTGCGGGTGACCGCGTCGTCACACAAGCGCGCCTTCCTGGTCGAGGTGATGGGCCGCAACTGCGGCTATCTGGCGCTGATGGCGGGCATCGCCGGTGGCGCCGATTCGGTGGTGGTGCCCGAGGTCGAGGTGGCGCCGGAGGACATCGCGCGCGATCTGCAGGGCGCCTGGGAGCGCGGCAAGGCGCACGCGCTGGTGGTGGTTGCCGAGGGGGCGCGGCACAACGCCGTTCGTCTCGCGCAGCACTTCGAGCAGGAGAAGGGGCGCCTCGGGTTCGACCTGCGCGTCACCACGCTCGGTCACGTGCAGCGAGGCGGCGCGCCGGGCGCCTTCGACCGCCTGCTGGCCACCCGGCTGGCGGCGGCGGCGACCGATCAGCTCGCGCGCGGCGAGCACGGGCGCCTCGTCGGCCTCATGCGCGGCGAGATTCGCGCGACGCCGCTCGACGAGGTGGTGGGCGTTCCCAAGGGGATCGATCTCGGTCTGCTCCAGCTTCAGAAGGTCCTCGCGCAGTGATGGCGTGACGGCGCTCGAGCGTCTGAGCGAGCGTCAGATGGCGCTGCTCGTGATCCTGTTCGGGTTGCTGCTCTACCTGCCCCTCGCCGGCAGCTACGGGATGTGGGATCCCTGGGAGACGCACTACTCCGAGGTCGCCCGCCAGATGACCCACCGGGGCGACTACATCAGCCTCTGGTGGCCAGGGTCGCCGCGCGATCCCGATGTGTTCTGGTCGAAGCCGGTGCTGTCGTTCTGGCTGATGAGCATCGCCATGCACGTGGCCGGCATCGGGCTGCCGGGAAATCCGGCCAGCGAGATGGCGCTCGGTCACCGCGCCGAATGGGCCGCGCGGGTGCCGTTTTGCCTGACTGGCGTCCTCGGGATCTACGCGGTCTATCTGGTGACGGCGCGGTTCGTTTCGCGGCGGGCGGGCGTCCTCGCGGCGGTCATCGTGGCGACGGCGCCGATGTACAGCCTGGTCGCGCGGCAGGCCATGACCGACATGGCGTTCGTCGGACCGATGGCGATGGCGCTGGCGCTGGCCGGCCTGGCGCTGTTCGGCGACGACGACGATCGGGAGCTGCCACGCCGGGGGCGGGGCTGGCGGAGCTGGCCCCATCACGGCCTCTTCTACGGCACGCTGGCGCTGTTCGCGGTCACCACCATCCCACAGCTCATCGTCAACTCCGTAGAGCTCAAGGTCGAGATCCCCTGGGGCGATCGAACGATCGTCATGTACGGGGCCATCGCGATGATTCCGTACTATCTCGGGTTCGCGCTGTTCGTTCTGCTGGCGGCGCGCACCCGTTACAAGGCGCCGCTCTTCCTCTACCTGTCGGCGATTCTGTGCGGGCTGGCGGTGCTGGCCAAGGGGCTGGCGGGGCTGGGCCTGCCGCTCATCGTGTTCCTCTGCTATCTGAGCTTCACCTGGAGCTGGCGGCGTCTCGGGCGCGCGCAGCTCGGCTTCGGCCTGGTCGTGTCGGTGATCGCGTTCGCGGTGGTCGCCGTCCCATGGCACCACGCGATGCTGATCCGGCACGGCCTGCCGTTCTGGAACGAGCTGTTCGGCGACAACCACTGGCGGCGGATGGTGATCGGACGCCACGGCGATCGTGGGTCGTTCGAGTATTTTCTGCGCGAGCTCGGGTACGGCCTGTGGCCCTGGGTGGCGCTGGCGCCCGCCGCGCTCGGCTGGGCGGTCCTGCGGCGACCGGCGCCGGGACATGATGCGCGCAAGCAGGGGGTGATCTGGCTGGGGGCGATCTGGTTCGTCTCCGCCTACGCGATCGTCTCGCTGTCGATGACCAAGTTCCACCACTACGTGCTGCCCGCGATCCCTGGCCTCGCGATCGTGGTCGCCTGCTTCGTCGACGATCTGATCGAGCGCCGCGCCTGGCGGACGGCGGCGGCCACCCTGGTCGTCGGGCTGCCGCTCCTGCTGCTGATCTCGGTGGATCTGGTGGATAGCCCGAACGCCGCCCAGCGCTTCCTCTGGCTGTTCTCCTATGACTACGTGCAGAGCCCGAGCGGCCGTCCCTGGCCCGAGGCGCTCGATTTTTCGGGGACGCTGATCGCGTTCGCGGCGGCCTTCGCGCTCGGGACGGCGGCGCTGTTCGTGCCGCGGGCGCGGCGGTTCGGTGTCTACGCGCTGCCGGCGGCCGCCATCGCCTTCACCTTCTTCATCCTCGACGACTTCATGCCCAAGGTCGCGCCGTATTGGTCGCAGAAGGGTCCCATCGCCGCCTACTACGAGCACCGCCGTTCGGCCGATGAGCGCCTCATCGCCTACATGCTCTACTGGCGCGGCGAGACCTTCTACACGTCCAACGAGATCTACGAAGGACCGACCGAGGAGCGCACCGTGTTCGACCAGGAGGGCGCCGACGATCGCCTCAAAGACTGGATCGCGCATCACCGCGGCCGGCGCGTGTTCTTCCTCTACGAGCGCCACCAGCAGGGGCGCGTCCGCGACGATCTGCCGGCCGAGACCCGCGCCTCGTTCCAGGTCGTCGACGAGCGGAACAACAAGTTCTCGCTGGCCCAA
>JADGRB010000205.1 GCA_017881315.1 Pseudomonadota bacterium | reverse complement strand
CGACTGCGGTGGCTCCTGCCCGGCTTGTCCCAGCTACCAAATCAACCCGCCCAATCTGAAGAACAACGCCCAGAGCGGATGCCAAGGCGGCACGGGGTTCATGTGCACACGCTCGATGGCCTTCAGCCCCGAATTCAAACAGGCCGCGCACGACGACGCGGTCGCCAATGGTTGGAACGTCAGCAGTCCCCCCTTCGTCTACGGCGTCGTCGGCCACGACAAAGATTCGGGCGGGCTCGACACGCAATCCAGCAACACCTGTTGTCAGTGCTACCAGCTGGTCTTCGAATCGCCGAAAGACGCGGTCTCGGGATTGCCGGTGCCGAAGCCAATGATCGTCCAGGCCTTCAACACGGCCGCGGGCGGCGCCAAGAATTTCGACATCTACATGGCCAAGGGCGGCGAAGGCGGCAACACCAATGGCTGCTCCGCGCTCTACACCACCTTCCCGACCACCGGCGAGCCCAACAATGGCGGAATCCGCCCGCTGAACTTTTCGGCCCAGTGTGCGTCGATGAACATGTACACCGAGGCCAGCGTGGCGTCGTCCACCTGCCAGCAACAGATCGCCTCCCAGTGCGACATGATCACCAGCACCATGTCGGCGAGCATCCAGAGCACCAGCCAGCAGTCCTGCATCGAGGCGAACCAGCCGGCCAACCTCTATCACCTGAACTGGAACGTGCGCGCCGAGCGCGTCGAGTGCCCGACCAACCTGACGCGGGTCACCGGCTGCAAGCTCAAGAGCCAGGGCCTGCCGCAGCCGGATCCGAACGCCCAGAGCGCGTCCACCGCCGGCAGCGGCTTTGTCACCGGTTACGGCACCACGACCATGCAGGACTGCTGCCGCCCCACCTGCGCCTACCAGAGCACCAACAACGTCGACCCCAACACCGCCGATTCGCAGTACGCGATCTTCTACACCTGCGACAAATCCGGCGGCGTTCAGTAGCGGTAGAGGCGCCCGACGGCGCCTAATAGCGTATGTCGACGAGCGTCTTCTTGCGCAGCTCGGCCAGGTAGATCTTGGTCTGGCGCTCCATGTCCTTCTGGCGGAGCTGCATCCGGATGTCTTCCTTGGCCTCGTCGAAGGGCTTGGGGTCCTTGATCTTGCGGTCGACCAGCTTGATCACGTGAAAGCCGCGGTCGGCGCGGATGGGGCCGCGGATGTCGCCGACCTTCATGGAAAACACCAGCTCCTCGATCGCCTTCGGCAGCATGTCCTTGCCGAAGGTGCCGAGATCGCCGCCCTCGGCGCGGGTGGCCGCGTCGTCGGAGGTCTCGCGCGCGAGCTTGGCGAAGTCCTCGCCGCCCTGCGCCCGCTCCAGGATCTTCTGGGCCTGCGCCTGCTTCTCGCCGACCACCGTCGCGTCCGCCCCGTCGGGGATGGCCACGAAGACGTGGCTGGCGCGCACCTGCACGTTGCTGCCGTCCTTCATGTGCCGGTTGTAGTAGGACTTCACCTCGTCGTCCGAGATGTTGACCCGCGATCCGACCGCGATGTTGAGCACGCGGAAGCGGAGCAGCTGGCGTTTCAGATCGGCGCGGTAGGCCGACATCGTCATCCCCTGCGCGCGGAGCGCTTCGCGGAGCTGGTCGTCGTCGATGCTGTTCTGCTTCTTGATCTCGTCGATCGAGGCGTCGACCTGCTCGCTCGTGATGCTGAGCTTGAGCTCCGCGCCCTGCTGCAAGATCAGCTCGTCGTCGATGAGCCGCTCCAGCACCTCGCGCCGCAGCGCCCCGGCCCGGGCCGCCCGCTTGTCGGGATCGGGGATGCGGTTGACGTCCGCCATGAGCGGGGCGACCTTCTCCTCGACCTCGCTGGCGAGGACCAGGGAGTCGCCCACCACCGCGGCGACGCGCTCGACGACCCGCGCACGCGCCAGGCCCGACGCGGCGGCCAGGGTGAAAACGACGGCGCCGAGGCGCAGACCGGCGCCGGTGTAACGGTGGATCACGGTGTGCCCGGTGCGGCCGGCGGCGCCGACGACATCGGCGGCCTCGGCCCTCCGCCGGGCGGGTGATTCATCATGCCCGGTGGCATCGGGCGCGAGCCCGGGGACATCCCCGGCATTCCGCTGGCGCCCGGCATGCCGTGCGCCCCCATCCCCATCCCCGGCATTCCGCCAGGACCGGGGCCCATCCCGCCCGGCCCGACGCCGGCGCTCGCGCCCGTCGTGTCGACCACCACCTTGGCCAGGTTGTCCTCGTGGATCTCGATGTTGCTCTTCTTCTTGAGGTCGGCCACGAAGGCGTCCATCGACTTGGCGCGCAGATCGCGGAAGAGCCGCTGCTGGATCTGACGCTTGACCTCCGGCAGCGGACGGCTGAAGCCCGGACGTTTTTGCGTCAGGCGCAGGATCACGAATCCCTTGTCGGTCTTGATGGGCGCCGCGACGTCGCCCACCTCTTTGAGCTTGAACGCGCCGTCGACGATCGCCTTGGGGTAGGTCGCCGAGTCGGCCGCGAAGAACGACAGGTCCCCGCCGCGCGGCTTCGATTCCTCGTCCTCGGAATATTTGGTGACCAGGTCCCGGAAGGCCTTGCCGTCCCCCATGTTGGCCGGCCCCTTGGGGAGCGCGCGCGCCTCTGCGTAGGCCTTGTCGGCCTTGGATTTTTCTTTGACGAGGATCTGGCTCACCCGCACTTCGTCCTTCTGGTGAAACTCGGTGGGGTGATCGTTGTAGTACTTCTCGACGTCGGCGTCGGGGACGTCCTCCACCTTCAGCTTCGATTCGAAGTCCTTCTGCATGAACTTCGAGATCATCTGCTGCTTCATGACCCGCTGCACTTCGGGATCCTTGTCGTACCCGAGCCGCTCGGCCTCGCTGGCCATGACCTCGAACTTGATGAGGCCGTCCAGGAACTCCTTCTTGCGGTCGGCGTTGGTGTAGCGCGCGCGAACGAAGGGCGATTGCTTGTTGATCCGCTCCTGCACATCCGTGACGGTGATGACGGTGTCGTCGACCTTGGCGACGACCTGGGAAGGATCGACGTCTTCAGCCGGGTGCCCACCGGCCTTTTGCGCGTGGTGCTTGCAGGCGGGGAGGGCCAAGACAACGGCGACGACGGCGAAAACGGTTCCGAAGGTACAATTTAGGGCCGTACGGCCAAGGGCGGGCTTTGACATCCGCGAGAGATTACACGCCTTTGGGGCTAGATCCAGCGCGTCGGGCCGGCGCCGGTAGCGTGGAGCTGGTGGGCGTGAAGGGCGAAGCTGAAGAGCGCGTTGACGATCGTGATGATCGCCGCCGAGGCGAAGAGCGCGCCCGCCGTCTCGATCTCGAACGAGCCCAGCAGCTTGTCGGTCAACCACAACATCACCGCGTTGACGATGAACGGCACGAAGAGAAACAACACGCCCAGGGTCAGGATCGCCGGCACGAAGAGCGCCACGCGAATCAGCCAGCCAAGCAGCACGTTGAGCACCGAGAAGACGATCGCCACCACCAGCGCGGAGGCCACGCTCTTGACCTTCACCGTCGAAAAGATCCGCGACAGCAGGAGGACGGTCACCGTGAGCGTCGCGAGATGCAGCAGGGTGTACATGCGCGAAGCCTAACCCAAGATCTGGGAAATGACGGTCCAAACTCAGGGCGTGACCAGGGCCCGGAGCTTGGCCAGGCAGTCCCGCGCGGCCCGCATGCGGTCGCGTTTTTCCCCCTCGTCGAAGCTGTAAGAGAGGCGCATGTCGGGGGTCAGCTTGAAGCGGCTCCCCTTGGCCTGCACCAGCCGCAAGACCTTGGCGGGGTCGAGCGCGTTGTCGCTCCCCAGCGAGATCACCAGCCGCGCCGGGCCGAGCTCGTAGCCGAGCGCACCCAGCGCGCGCACCAGCGTCTTGTCGATCATGACCTCGCCGAGCAGCTGCGCCTCGTCGGGCAGCGGGCCGTAGCGATCTTCCAGCTCGGCCAGCGTCGCGCGCACGTCGTCCTCGTCGCGCGCCTGCGCGAGGCGGCGGTAGAAATCCAGCCGCTGCCCGGTGTCGGGCAGGTAGTCGTCGGGCAGGAAGGCCGGCACGTCGACCGAGATCTCCGGATCGTGCTCGGCCTTGATCGGCTCGCCTTTCAGCTCCGCGACGGCCTCCTCCAGGATTCGCGCGTAGGTGTCGAACCCGACCGCCGCCACCGCGCCGTGCTGCCGCTCGCCCAGGAGCTCACCGGCTCCGCGGATCTCGAGATCGTGGGTCGCCACCTGGAACCCGGCTCCGAGCTCGGTGAAGCGCTGCAGGACGGCCAGGCGCTGCTGGGCCTCGGCGGTCATGCGCGTCTCCTCGGGAACGACCAGGTAGCAGAACGCGCGCTCGCGCGAGCGGCCGATGCGACCGCGCAGCTGGTAGAGCTGCGCCAGCCCGAAACGATCGGCGTGGTTGACGATCATGGTGTTGGCCCGCGGGATGTCGAGCCCCGATTCGATGATGGTGGTGCAGGCCAGCACGTCGTAGCGGCCGTCGACGAAATCGACCATCACCTTCTCCAGCTCCCCCTCGGCCATCTGGCCGTGCGCGATGGCGACCCGCGTCCCCTCGGGCGCGAGGTCCCGGATCTTGCCCGCCCATTCGGCGAGGTTCTCGATCCGGTTGTGGACGAAGAAGATCTGGCCCCCGCGCGCCAGCTCGCGCCGCAACGCTTCGCCCAAAAGCTCGACGTCGAAGCGGCAGACGAAGGTGCGGATGGCCAACCGGTCGGCGGGCGGCGTCGCGATGATCGAGATCTCCCGCAGGCCCCCCATCGCCATCTGCAGCGTGCGCGGGATCGGGGTGGCGGTCAGCGTCAGCACGTCGACCTGCGTGCGCAGCTCCTTGAGACGCTCCTTGTGGCCGACGCCGAACCGCTGCTCCTCGTCGACCACCAGCAGGCCCAGATCGTGGAAACGCACGTCGCGAGAGAGGATCCGGTGCGTCCCGACGACGACGTCGATCTTCCCGCCGGTGAGCCCGGCCAGCGTCTTCTGCTGCTCGGCCTTGGTCCGAAAGCGCGACAGCACCGCGACCCGCACCGGAAAATCGGCGAAGCGGTCCGAGAAGGTGACGAAGTGCTGCTCGGCCAGCACCGTCGTCGGCGCCAGCACCGCCACCTGCTTGCCGCCCAGCACCGCCAGCAGCGACGCGCGCAGCGCCACCTCGGTCTTGCCGTAACCGACGTCGCCGCAGATCAGCCGATCCATCGGCACCCCGTGCTGCATGTCGGCGATCACCGTGTCGATGGCCTTCTCCTGATCGGGCGTCTCCTCGAACGGGAAGGTCTCCTCGAAGGCGCGAAACACCGCGTCCGGCGCCGGGAAGGCGTGCCCCGCCAGCGCGGCGCGCTGCGCGTAGAGCTGCATCAGCTCCTCGGCGATCTTCTTCGCTTCGGCCGAGACGCGGCGCCGCTTCTCCTGCCAGGTCCGCAGGCCCAGCTTGTCGAGCCGGACATTGACATTGGCGCCGCTGTCGCCGCCGGAATAGCGGTGCACGAGCCCGATGCGATAGACCGGCACGTAGACCGATCCGCCGTCGTACTCGAGCTGCATGAAGTCCTGCGGCACGCCCCGGACGGTGAGCTTCTTGAGACCGACGTAGCGCCCGATGCCGTGCTCGTCGTGGACGGCGAAGTCTCCCTCGGCGATCTCGCCCAGATCGCCCAGCGCCGGGGTCTTGACGGGCTTGGTCTCGCGCAGCGAGCGCGGCCCGAAGATCTCCTCCTCGGCGACGACGATCAGACGATCGGCCGGCAGCGCGAACCCGCGCCGCAGCGGCCCGGTCAGGACCGCCAGCGGCGCGCGCCGGGCGCCGGTCTCGGCGGAGAAGAGATCGTCCGCACCGCCCGGCGAGACGTCCGTGGCCAGACCGAGCGCGCGGAACAACGCGACCAGCCGGTCGGCGTGCATCCGGCTGGGCGCGACCACCCGCACGCGCTGGCCGGCGTCGAGCCAGGCGCGGAGGCGATCGCGCACCGGGCGGCCGATGTCGATCTCGACGTCCCTCTGCGGGGCCGCGGCCTCGGCGCGCGCCTGCTGCAGCTCGGCGCGCAGCGTGGTGTGCGGCGTCGACTGCAGGTGCACCCGCGGCGGCGCGTCGGTGCCCGCGTCGAACCGCGCGATCTCGATCGGACGCAGCTCCAGACGTCGCCGGGTTTCGAGCGCCGCGGCCGCCTCGTCCTCGCCCAGCACGAAATCGAGCGCGGGCAGCGCCAGGCGATGCTCGACCTGGCGGGCGGCGGCCGCCTCGCGCAGCCGGCTCGACTGGCGACGCGCCCCCTCGATCACGGTGGCCGGATCCTCCACCACGCACAGCGCGTCCTCCGGTAGATAGTCGAAGAAGGTGTCCATCCGCGCGTGAAACGCGGGCGCCAGCGCCTCGATCCCGAAGAACAGCTCCCCGGCCTCGACCTGCTCGAGCAACCGGCGCGTCTTCGACGACGGATACACGGCGGCGTCCGCCGCGGCCAGGATCCGGGCGCGCGGATCGGCGCCTTCCGTCGTGATGGTTTCGCGCACCGGGTGAAAGTGGACGGCGTCGAGAGGGCGCAGCGTTCGCTGCGTCGCCGCGTCGTAGAGCCGGATCGACTCGACCTCGTCGCCGAAGAGCTCGATCCGGACCGGGTGGCGATAGACCGGGGGATAGAGATCGATCACGGCGCCGCGTACCGCGAAGGTGCCTGGATCCTCGACCACCGCGGCGCGCGAAAACCCGGCCCGGAGCAGGGCCGCGATCGTGGCGTCCCGATCCAGCGTCGACCTGGTCGCGATCCGCTCGCAGAGCCCTTCGAACGACGCGCGCGGCACCACCCGTCGGCAGAGCGCCGCGGCTGAAGCCACTACCACCTGCGGCGCAAACCCCCGCGACAGTCGGAACAGCGCTGCCATCCGCCGCAAGGTGGTCGCCCGGTCGGGCTGCATCTCGGCGTAGGGCGACGAATCGGGCGCCGCCAGCTCGAGCACCGAGGGGGGCGCCAGGGGATCGTCGCTGGCGGGGGGCGTCCGCAGGAAGAACCCGACATCGTGCGTGCGCGCCTCGGCCGTCTCCTCGTCGGCGACGACGTAGAGCAACGTGGCGCCCTCCCCCAGCCTGGCGGCGATGGCCGCGCCCAGAGAGCCCGCGGCGCCATACAGCTCGACCGCCCGGGCTTTGCCCAGCAGCTTGCGGATCTCGTGCAGCGCCTGCTCGAAACCGCGTCGCTCGGGTGCAAGCGGTGCGCCCATGTTCGAACCGGAGACGCTCATTGAACGGTCCGCCTATTTACCTCAAACTGCCGCCCGTGGCTGGCGCGAGCAGGCTGGTGGCCGCCCTCACAGTCGCGCTGGCCGCGACGCCGGTCACCGACGGCGCCCTGCGCGCGGAGGTGGATCACCTGATCCTCGCGCTGGGGGCGGCCCGCCACCTGCCTTACCGCGGCACCTTGGCCGCGCGCACGGTGACCCGCGAAGCTGCCGAGCGGGAGATCGCGATCGCGATCGGTGTCGGCGTCGCCGGCGCGGGGGGGCAGGTCGAGGGGGAGATCTTGAAGCGGCTGGGATTGCTCCCCGCCGGCGGCGACACCGGGGCGTTGCTCGCCAAGGTCCACGCCCCTTTTGCGTCGCTGGGCGCCCGCTACGACGTCGATTCGACGCGGCTCTCGGTCCCCGATTTCATCCCCCTCGACGATCAACGGGGCGTGCTGATCCACGAGATCGCGCACGCGATCGCCGACCAGCATTTTGGCCTGCGCGACTTCTTGAAGCTGGCGCCCGATGCCGCCGGAAGCGGCGGGCGCCGCCTCGACGGCGATTCCCAGCGCGCGCGCCTCGCGATCGTCGAAGGGGACGCCACCCTGAGCGTCCTCGAGCTCGGGGATCCCCACGAAGGGTTCCTGGGAACCCACGCGCGCGCCACGCTGGCCGCCCGCCTCCGGGACGCGACCACCCCCGGTTTGCCGCGCTGGTTCGGCGAGCTCGGCAGCTTCACCCACGTCGACGGTTTTCTGTTCATGGCGCGCGCCCGCGCGGCGGGTCCGTGGAGCGCCGTCGACGCGCTCTGGGCCGATCCGCCCGCTTCGACGGAGCAGGTGCTGCACCCGGAAAAATACGACGCCTGCGAGCTGCCGGTCGCGGTCGACGAGGCGACGCTCCCCACCCTGACGGGATTCGGGCGGCCGACCGGCAGCGACGTCCTCGGCGAGCTGACGGCGCGGACCTGGTTGGCGTCTGCGCTGCCGCCCGAGATCGCGGCCCGCGCCGCGGCCGGCTGGGGCGGCGACCGCGCCGGGATCTACACGCCCAAGGCCGGTGCCACCCCCGACGCGGGCGCCCCCAGCACCCTGCGCCCGCTCGCCTGGCTGACGGTCTGGGACGATGCCGGCGAAGCGGAGGACTTCGCCCGCGCCGCCGCCCAGCTGATCGCCGCGCAGGTGGCCGCCGCGCCGGCCGGCGTCACCGCGCTCGAGCGCCGGGGCGAGGCCGTCGCGCTGCTGTTCGGCGCGCCCGCACCCGCGGCGCCGGCGCTGGACGAGATGCTCGAGGGCTGGCGGCGCCGGCAGGCCGCTAGCCGGCGAGCAGCGACTCGCCCACGACACGGAGCTCCACCAGGTTGTCGACGTCGTGATCGAGGAGCGGGACGCGAGTGACGGTCGTCCCCGGCGCGCGCGCCGCCAGCCGCGCGAGCTCGGCGAGCTCGGACGCGTGGCGCGTCCCGAACGCCCGCGCGAGCGGTTCCAGATGGACGACCGCGTCGGTGACCGCGGCGTCGGAGAGATCCGCAAACGTCGGCTCGGCGCGCAGCGCGGCCGCGAGCGCCCCCGCCTCGGTGAGACCGGGCGACGGAGCGACCCGGTTCGCGATGAAGGCGCCGAGCGGGACGCCCGCGTCGCGCAGCCGGCCGTGAAAGTAGAGCGCCTCGTCGACCGCGGCCGCGGCCGGGACCAGCACCAGCAGAAACGCGACCTCCGAACCGCGCAGCAGCCGATC
>JADGRB010000468.1 GCA_017881315.1 Pseudomonadota bacterium | reverse complement strand
TTTGTTCACAGCCAGGACCACATGCCGGATGCCGAGCAGCGAAACGATGAAGCTGTGCCGGCGCGTCTGGGTGAGGACCCCCTTGCGGGCGTCGATGAGGATGATGCTCAGATCGGCGGTCGAGGCCCCCGTGACCATGTTGCGGGTGTACTGCTCGTGGCCGGGCGTGTCGGCGACGATGAAGTGTCGCCGCGTGCTGGAGAAGTAGCGATAGGCGACGTCGATGGTGATCCCCTGCTCGCGCTCGGCGGAGAGTCCGTCGAGCAGCAGCGCATAGTCGAGCTGGCCGGGGCGGGTCCCCACCCGCTGCGAGTCGACAGCCAGCGCGGCGAGCTGGTCGTCGAACAGCGCCTTGGCCTCGTAGAGCATGCGGCCGATCAACGTGCTCTTGCCGTCGTCGACGCTCCCGCAGGTATTGAAGCGCAGGAGGCCGGCCGGTTCTTCGAGGATCACTGGCGCGACGCTCATCAGAAGTAACCCTCCTGCTTCTTGATTTCCATCGAGCCGGGCGCGTCTTGATCGATGAGCCGCCCCTGCCGCTCCGACGTGCGCGCCCGGGCCATCTCGGCGATGATCTCGGGGATCGTGCTGGCGGTCGATTCGACGGCGCCGGTCAGTGGATAGCAACCCAAGGTCCGAAACCGCACCTTGCGCAGCTTGGGCTTCTCGTTCGGGAGGAGCGGCATCCGCTCGTCGTCCACCATGACGAGCACCCCGTCGCGCTCCACCACCGGCCGCTCGCGGCTCAGGTAGAGCGGCACGATCGGAATCCCCTCCAGCTCGATGTAGCGCCAGACGTCCAGCTCCGTCCAGTTCGAGAGCGGGAACACGCGGATCGACTCCCCCTTGTGCTTGCGCGCGTTGTAGAGGCGCCAGAGCTCCGGGCGCTGGTTCTTGGGATCCCAGCGGTGCTGAACGGTGCGGAACGAAAACACGCGCTCCTTGGCCCGTGACTTCTCCTCGTCCCGTCGGGCACCCCCCAGCGCGGCGTCGAAGCCATACTTGTCGAGCGCCTGCTTGAGCCCCTGCGTCTTCCAGATGTCGGTGTGGACCGCCGAGCCGTGGGTGAACGGATTGATCCCGCGCGCGACCGCGTCGGGATTGATGTAGACGATGAGCTCGGTCCCCGGCATGGCGGCGACCTTGTCCCGCAGGGCGTACATCTCGCGGAACTTCCAGGTCGTGTCGACGTGGAGCAGCGGGAACGGAAGCCCCGCCGGGAAGAAGGCCTTGCGCGCGACGTGCAGCATCACGGCGCTGTCCTTGCCGATCGAATACATCATGACCGGCTTTTCGGCCTCGGCCACGACCTCGCGCAGGATCTGGATGGTCTCAGCTTCGAGACGCTGCAGATGACTCAGAGACATTGTCGACGACCTCGAGAGCCGATGGTGGCTCCGCTGCTCATTGAGAATCTATACCGACGGTGTGGCGCCCCGTTCGATCAATCCGCGCGCCGGCGGCAAAAACCGACAGCAAGCAAACCGGCTCACCAAATCGACCACCCGTCCTCGATTTAGGCGTATTGCCGTGGTCCCTTTGCGGGCGGCCCGAGCGGCGCTATTGCTTCGACGGGAGAGCCCGCAGGCGCGCGTTCTTCTCATCGAGATAGCGCTGCGCCAATTGCTTGAATCGTCCCGACGGAAACTCCCGCTGATAGGCGCGAGCAAAGCTCTCCGCGCCCCGGCGATCACCACGGGCGTCGGCCGCCTCGATCGCCAGCACCAAAGCCTCCTGGCGGAGGACGCCGTGGGGGTTGGCCTCGAGCTCGTGGTTCAGCAGCGCCGCCGCGCGATTTGGGTCGTGATCGCGCCGGAGCGCAACCAGCGCCTCCCAGACCTGCGCGCGCTCTCGGGTCGTCTCCGCCGCGAGCGGAACGGCCCTCGCTGGTCGCAACGCGGCGTGCGCGGGCGACGGCGGCAGAGCTCCCGCAGGCGGCATTCGGCTGTCGGCGTTGGCCGGTGATTCGGAGGCAACGACCTCGGGGACCGGCTCCACGTTCGGTGCTCTCTCAGCTTGGGCGACGACCCGAACCGGCTTGGTTCGCTCGGGCCGAGGCAGCGTGGCGCCGACGCCGAGTTGATGCCCCAAGAGCTTCTCGATCCGCCCCGCGATTCGCCGACCGCCGATCGTGGCAGCGGCGGTCGCGGTGAACGCCACCAGCCCGACGCCAACGACCACGACCCTCAACATGGAGGATCGCTGCCGCGCGGGCGATGCCATCGTCGACTCTTGCAGGGCAGCCCACACCCTTCGCTTCAGCAAGGGCGAGCTTGCGGTCGGTTTTACCGAACGCAACATCTCGATTCCCTTTTCGGAGATCGGATCGAGCCCGGATTCTTCGCGGAGGCGGTTCATCGGATTCCCTCGTCAACTTCACGCTGGTCTTTGACCAGCTTCCAAAATTCCTTCCGTGCCTTGTGCAACCTGGTCCAAACAGTGCCGATGGGAATGTCCTGGATACGGGCGATCTGCTCACCGGAGTAGCCTTCGATCTCGAAGAGGATGAAGGTCGTCACCAGCTTCCCGTGCATCTTGGCGACCATGAGCTGGAACTGCCGGCGCGCCTCGGCGTCCTCGAGATTCCGCGCCGGACTGTCCGCGTCGTGCGGCATCTTGTTGAGATCCACCTCCTGCCTCCGCAGCACGAGATTCCTGAACCACGAACGCCGGCGGTGATCGCGAACCGTGAACTGCGCGATCCGATACAGCCAGCCTGCCAGATTCCCTCCGTCGAAACGCCCCAAATTTCGGCGAACGACGATGAAGATTTCCTGGGCGAGATCTTCGGTGTCTGGACCGGGTGCGCCGAGCGCGTAGAGCCACCCGACCACATCGTCGAACCACTGGTCGTAGATTTCGCGAAACTGGGCGTCACGGCTCGAATCGGCGCCCGTCGGAGGGGCGGACGACCGCTCCGCCCCCGCCCCGCTGACACCACCGCCCACCACCCGCAGTTTCGGGGGCTCGGAGCGGCTCTGGGCGAGGACAGTCACGGGACGCATGCCGGTTGTAAAGAGTACATGGGTACGAAGGAAGAAAACCTTCACTTCGTGAGGGGCGTACGACGCACGAGGCCGAGCCGCCGCGCGCCGTTCCGCCCCTTTGTTCGCGTCGGTTGCGCGTCAAGAACCTGGCCCGACGGGGGCCAGGCTGATCGCGGCATCGTCCATATAGACGTACGCGGGAGAAGGGAGAGTGGTGCTGTCCGCAGCGCCCCCAGCATCCCACTGGACCCAGTCGTTGGAGACGGTCGCGACATTGGAATGCTGCAGGATCTGGCTGCCGTCTTGCCACACGGTGACCTCACCCGTCGGGCCGGTGGCCTTGGACAGGTAGACCTCGAGCTGCGCCCAGGCATC
>JADGRB010000467.1 GCA_017881315.1 Pseudomonadota bacterium | reverse complement strand
CCGGCGGCGATCACGGCGGCACAGCGGAGGCAGAGATCCGGATCGGCGGCGCCTTCGCCCGCCCGCTGGCCGGTCCGCCGCCAGCAGCGTGGGCAGGTGGGGCCCGCCGCCTCTTCGACCTCGATGGTGGTCGCCGCGGCGTCGGTCTCGCCGAGCTCGACGAGCGAGACGACGCACAGCTCGGCGAGGTGCGCGAGGCTCCACTGCCAGTGCGGCCGCTCGGCGGCGGTCGGCGTCACGCGCACCCGCGCCTCCAGCGACTTGTGGCCGGCGGCGCGGAAGGACTCCAGCGGGCGCAGGATCGCCTCGCGCCGCGGGCGGATCTCGTCGGTCCAGCGGCGGTTGGGTTGGACCGGAGCCTTGCCCGGCGGATAGATCTCTTCCCGCACCGTCGCGTGCACGTCGAACGGCTCGCCGGTCGCGCGCGCCAGCTCGTCGGCAATGTCCTGGGCCGTGAAGCAGAGGACGGGCGCCATCCAGGCGGCGATCGTGCGGGTCATTTCATGAAGCGCCGTCTGCACGCTGCGCCGAGCCGGCGAGCCCGGCCCTTCGCAGTAGAGCGCATCCTTGGCCGGATCGAGATACTCGGCCGAGACCGTGATGACGTAGTCGTTCATGAGCCGCACCACCTCGTGAAACGCGTAACGCCGATAGGCGTCGAAGATCTGATGGTCGCGCTCGCGCAGAACGCCGAGCGCCAGCAGATCCAGCTCGCGGAGCTGGTCGTCCTCGAGACTGTCACGAGAAGGTTTGAAGTCGTAGAGGTTCGAAAGCAGGTAGCGACAGGTGTTCCGGATCTTCCGGTACGACTCGGAGAGCTGGTTGAGGATCGTCTCCGAGAAGACGATGTCGCCCTGATAGTCGCCCGCCGCGGTCCACAGGCGCAGCAGCTCGGCCCCGTTCTTCTCCATCCAGACGGCGGGGTCGACATAGCTGATCTTGGCGCCGGAGGCCTTCGCTTTCGCGATCTCGGACTTCGAATAGACCTTGCCCCGCTCGTCGAGGACCCAGCCGTGCGTCAGCACCGCCTTGTAGGGCGCCTCGGCCCGCGTCGCGACGCTGGTGAGCAGCGAGGAGTGAAACCACCCCCGGTGCTGGTCCGATCCCTCGAGATAGAGATCGACCTTGTCGCCGGAGGGGACCAGCTTGCCGTCGGCCACCGCCGCCCAGGAGACGCCCGACTCGAACCAGACGTCGACGATGTCGTGTTGTTTCTCGAACCGCCGCCCGCGGCAGTGGCCGCAGGTCGTCCCCGGCGGCAAGAGATCGCCGGCCGGCCTGGTGAACCAGACGTTTGAGCCTTCGCGCGCGAAGATCTCGGCCACGTGGTCGATAACCGGGGCCTCCAGCAGATCCTTCCCGCATGCCTCATTTTCGCAGCGGAAGGCCGGAATGGGGACGCCCCAGACGCGCTGTCGCGACAGACACCAGTCGGGGCGCGCTTCGATCATCCCGCGGATGCGGTTCTCGCCCCAGGCCGGGATCCACTGGGTCTTCCCGATCTCTTCCAGGGCGCCGTGCCGCAGCGACGCCGGATCGTCGGCCTCGCCGAGCCGCGCGAACCACTGTTCGGTGGCGCGGAAGATGATCGGGTTCTTGCAGCGCCAGCAACAGGGATATTGGTGGCGCACCGTCTCGCCCGGTTTGTTGAGCAAGAGCCCGCGCTCGGCCAGGTTGGTCACGATGATCGGGTTGGCCTTGAAGACGTTCAGGCCGCGCAGCGGCGGGACGCCCGCCCACTCGGGGATCTCGTCGGTGAACCGGCCGGCCGCATCGACGGGCGCGAAGATTTTGAGCCCGTGCTCACGACCGACGACATAGTCGTCGGCACCATGGCCAGGCGCAGTGTGAACCAACCCTGTCCCCGCCTCGAGCGTTGCGTGACGCGCGAACCAGAGTCGATACATCGCCCCGGGAAAACCGACCACCTCCGGATCGTCCGGAGCCGGTGCGCTGACTGGAAACGGAGGATCGTAGGCCGTTCCTTCGAGCGCGCGGAAGCCCTCCCGCGAGATCCGGATCCAGGTCTCCGGCGGCGCCACGATTCCGGTCGCCGCCAGGAAGCTCTCCGCCAGGCCGGCGGCCACGATGAAGTATTCATCGATTGCTCCCGGAATGGCGACGTAGTCGAGCTCCGGGTTGGCGACCACCGCCAGGTTCGCCGGCAGCGTCCAGGGGGTGGTGGTCCAGATGACGAACGCCGCCTTCTGGTCGCGGAGACGCGGATCGGCCTTCCCCAGAGCTCCCTGTTTCACCGGGAAGCGCACGTAGATCGACGGCGAGGTGTGGTCTTCGTACTCGACCTCGGCCTCGGCCAGCGCGGTGCGGTGGGTCAAGCACCAGTGCACCGGCTTCTTGTCGCGGTAGATGAGCCCCTTGCGAACGAACCCCGCCAGCTGCCGCGCGATCGTCGCCTCGTACTCCTTCGAGAGCGTCAGGTACGGATCGTCCCAAAGACCTAGGCAGCCGAGGCGCTTGAACTCCCCGCGCATGACGTCGACGAACTTGAGCGCGTGGACCTGACAGCGCTCGCGAAACGCCGCCGCGTCCAGCGACTTGGCGTCCTTGCCCAGCTCCTTTTCGACCTGCTGCTCGATCGGCAGGCCGTGACAGTCCCAGCCCGGCCGGAAGACCACGCGTTTGCCCAGCATCAATTGCGAGCGGACGACGATGTCCTTGAGCACCTTGTTGAGCACGGTGCCGTAGTGGATGCCGCCGGTCGGGTAGGGCGGACCGTCGTGCAGCACGAACGCCTCCGCTTCGTCCCGCAGCCTGGCCTCGAGCAGGCGTTCGTACTGCTTGTCGCGCGCCCAGCGCGCCAGCCACTCGGGTTCCCGGCGTGCCAGATCCGCCCGCATCGGGAACTCGGTCTTCGGGAGGTTGAGGGTCGATTTCCAATCCACGGCGCGCGGCATACTACAACACCGGCGACCGCCAAGCCGGTCCCCGTCACCGGCCCATCATCTGGTAGAAATGCCTTTATGGACGCTCGGGTGCCTTGGGATCAGTACTTCATGAACATCGCGCAGGTGGTGGCTTCGCGGTCAACCTGTCCGCGCAAGTTCGTGGGCGCCGTCATCGTGCGCGACCGGACCATCTTGTCGACCGGGTACAACGGATCGATTCGCGGCATGCCCCACTGCACCGACGCGGGGCACATGATGGAGAACGACCATTGCGTGGCCACCATCCACGCCGAAGCCAACGCCATCATCCAGGCCGCCAAGAACGGTGTGATGATCGACGGTGGGACGATCTACGTGACGGCCAGCCCCTGCTGGAACTGCTTCAAGGAGATCGCCAACGCCGGCCTCCAGCGCGTGGTCTACGGCGAGTTCTACCGGGACGAGCGGATCTTCAGCGTC
>JADGRB010000204.1 GCA_017881315.1 Pseudomonadota bacterium | reverse complement strand
TTCTGCGTCGATGGCGTCTGCTGCAACACCGCCTGCACCGAGTCCTGCAAGGCCTGCAACACGCCGGGAGCGCCGGGGATCTGTGGGTTCGTCCCCTCGGGTGGCGCGCCGCGCCTGCCCGCCACCTGTCCGATCTCGGACGTCTCGAGCTGTGGGCTCGACGGCACCTGTGACGGCAACGGCGCTTGCGCCAGCTACGCCGCGGGCACCACCTGCGCGCCCGGCTCCTGCGACGGCGCCGCCGTCAAGGACGTCCGCGTCTGCGATGGCCAGGGCACCTGCACCTCCGGTCCGGCGACCATCTGCGCGCCGTTCGGCTGCGACACCAAGACCAATGCCTGCGTCGTCACCTGCACCGCCGACGGGGACTGCGTGAGCGGCGCCAAGTGCGTCAATGGCAGCTGCGGACCGAAACCGATCGGCGCGGTCTGCACCGCCGGCTCGCAGTGCGCGTCGAATTTCTGCGCCGACGGATTCTGCTGCAACGTCGCCTGTACCGGCGCCTGCGTCAGCTGCGACCAGAGCGGGCGGATCGGCACCTGCTGGCCGATCGCGGTGAACGCTCCGGACCCGCACGGGATCTGCTCGGCCAGCGCCTCGGCCACCTGCGGGCAAACCGGGCGCTGCGACGGGATCGGGGGATGCGCCAAGTACGCCGCCGAGACGATCTGTCTCGCCCCCTTCTGCAGCGGCGATCGGCTGAACACCGCCGGCACCTGCGACGGGCTCGGCACCTGCCGCCCGCAGGGGGTGCAGAGCTGCGACCCATATCAATGTACCGACGGCGCCTGCGTCAACCGTTGCGTGGTCGACGCCGATTGCGTGGGCGGTCACAGCTGCGTGAGCGGAAGCTGCGGCCCCAAATCGAACGGGCAGACCTGCGCGGCGGCGGGCGAGTGCGCCAGCAACTTCTGCGTCGACGGCGTCTGCTGCACCGACGCCTGCGCGGGCGCCTGTCGCAGCTGCGCGCTGGCGTCGTCACGCGGTACCTGCATGCCCAGCCCGGCCGCCGGCTTCGATCCGCGCGGGGTGTGCGCCGATCAGCACGCGGCGTCCTGCGGCACCGACGGCACCTGCGACGGCACCGGGGGCTGCCACAAGTACCTGCCCGGGACCGCCTGCGCGACCGAAAAATGCGCCACTGGCATCTACACGCCGACCGCCACCTGCGACGCGAACGGAAATTGCGCGGCGCCCGACGCGATCGCCTGCGCGCCCTTCGCCTGCAACGGCCCCCGTTGTTTCACCGCCTGCACCGTCGACGGCAACTGCACGGCCGGCAAGGTCTGCACCAGCAACTCGTGCGGCCTCAAGCCCAACGGCGCGTTTTGCTCGACGAAGGCGGAGTGTCAGTCCACCAGCTGCGCCCAGGGTGTCTGTTGCGTCACCGCCTGCGCGGGCGCCTGTGAATCCTGCGCGCTCGCCGGCACGATGGGAACCTGCGCCGCTATCCCGACGGGTCTGCCGGACCCGGCCGCGTCCTGCGTCGACCAAGGGGGGAAGAGCTGCGGCACCAACGGCAAGTGTCAGGCCGGCGGCTGCCAGAAGTATCCCAAGGGAACGGCCTGCGCGCCCGCCAGCTGCCCCGCCGCCGGAACGACCTTCACGCCGGCCGCGAGCTGTGACGGCGCGGGCGCCTGCGCGACGCCGGCGTCGAGCTCCTGTTTTCCGTTCGCCTGCGGCACGGCCGCCTGCAAATCGACCTGCAGCGCCAACGCCGACTGCGCCTCGCCCGCGAGCTGCGTCGCCGGCTCGTGCGGGCTCAAGTCGCGGGGCGCCGTCTGCGCCGCCGGAACCGAATGCGGGACCGGCATCTGCGCCCAGGGCGTCTGCTGCGGGACCACCTGCGGGGCGAAGTGCATGTCCTGCGCGCTGCCCGCCAGCGCCGGTACCTGCGCGCCGATCGCGTCGGGCGGCACCGACCCGACCGGGCAATGCACCGCCCAGGGCGCCGCGAGCTGCGGCACCACCGGCTTCTGCAACGGCAGCGGCGCCTGCCAGCTCTATCCCGCCGGCACGCAATGCGCCGGTCCCGTCTGCCCGAAAGGGACGACGACCGCCACGCTGGCGCGCACCTGTGACGGCGCCGGCGTCTGCAAGCCCGCCACCACCCAGACCTGCGCGCCCTTCGCCTGCAACGGTACCTCCTGCACGGCCGTCTGCGCCGTGGACAGCGACTGCGCGCCCGGCAACGTCTGTAACGCCGGCGCGTGCGGCAAGAAACGCCTCGGCCAGATCTGCGCGGCCGGCGCCGACTGCGACAGCGGCAATTGCGTCGACGGGGTCTGCTGCTCGTCCGCCAGCTGTCCGACCTGCGCGTCCTGCAACGTCGCCGGGGCCGCGGGGGCCTGCAACGCCGTGCCGGCCGCCGCCGCGGACCCGCACGCCCGGTGCACCGCCGCACCGCCCTGCGGCTTCAATGGGACCTGCAACGGCGCGGGCGCCTGTGCCGTCTCGCCCTCGGGCGCGGCCTGCGGCGCCAACTCGTGTAGCGGCGCGACCCAGACGCCTGCCGGGAGCTGCGACGGCGCCGGCGCTTGCAAACAGCCGACCGTGAGCTGCTCGCCGTACGCCTGCGGCCCCAGCGCCTGCCTGACCATGTGCACGAAGGACGGCGACTGCGTGGCGGGTTTCACCTGCCAGTCGGGCTCTTGCACCAACCTCTCGCCGAACGGCGCCGCCTGCGCGGGCAACGCCACCTGCATCAGCGGTCATTGCACCGACGGCTTCTGCTGCGGCTCCGCCTCGTGCGGCAGCTGCAAGTCGTGCGCGATCGCCGGCAAGCAGGGGACCTGCACGCCGGTGGCGGCGGGCGCCGCCGATCCCGCGGCGGTCTGCGTCGCCATGGCCGCCCCGAGCTGCGGCACCACCGGCACCTGCGATGGCGCGGGCGCCTGCGCGACCTATCCGACGGGAACGATCTGCGCGCCCGCCACCTGCGACGCAATGAGCGGCAAGGTGAAGGCCGCCTCCACCTGCACCGCGATGGGCATGTGCATGCCAGGGCCCATGACGGCCTGCGACCCCTACGTCTGCGACACGACCACTAACGCCTGCAAGACCAGCTGCACGGTGCCAGCCGACTGCGCCAAGATGAACACCTGCGCTCTCGGCGACGCGAGCACCGGCACCTGCGGCACGGGCCCGATGGCGATGCCCTGAGATTGACTCACCGCCCTACTCCCCGTACTCGTCGTGCCGCCTCCACCACTGATAGGGTGCCGTCTGCGGCCACCCTGCCGGTGAGTCTTCCCAGTTCTCCTGCCGCCCGAGGGGCGTCAGGTCGAGGAGGCTCCAGACGGTGCCGAGCATCTCGACGCCGCGACCCGCGGTGGCGTAGGTGCGAAAGACGTCGTCGCCGTCGCGCAAGAAGACGCTGAGGCCAAAGATCTCGCCCTGCCGGGTCGAGACGCCGAAGTCCACGTTGAAGTCGCTGCCGGCCGAGGAGAACCAGGGGAGCGGCCAACCCATGCGCTCCTTGTATCGAAGAATGCTCTGCAGCGGCGCCAGGGACACAAGGGCGAACGAGGTGTCGCGGGCGTGCAGGTGCGCGGGGTGGCAGATCTGGTCGACGACCATCGAGCAGCCGGGGCAGCCCGCCGTCGGCCAGCCGCCGGTGCCGGGGGCGAACATGAAGTGATACAGGACCAGCTGGCGGCGCCCCTCGAACAGATCGAGCAGGCTCTTCTTGCCGTCCGGACCGTCGAAGACGTACTGCTTTTCGATCCGAACCATCGGCGCGCGACGACGCTCCGCCGCCAGTCGGTCGCGCGCGCGGGTGGCCACCTTCTCCTTGGCGAGCAACTTCTTGTGGGCGACCTTCCATGCGGCGGGCGTGACGATCCGCGGGAGAGCCGCGACCTTCTTCTTGGGTGGCGACTTCGTTTTGGCTTTTGGTTTCATGGCTCAGTCTCCGGTGGCTGTTGGCGTGGACCGCGCGCGACTCATCGGGACCTCGCGCCGACTCCCCGAGCGTATAGCGCAACGGCGTAACCGTGGAAACGCCGCATCCGCGCGTGATATATCGATCGGACCCAGACGAGGAGGACCGGCGATGACCACGGAATGGAAGGTGTCCGGAACCTATTTCGAGGCATGCCATTGCGATGTGGCCTGTCCGTGTGTTTTCACCAGCGCGCCGCCCTGAGCCCGCCGCCGTTCGCGCCATGACGCCGGAGTTGCCTGAGCCCGGCGCCTCCCGCGCCACGACGCCCGAGTGCCGCGCGCGACAGGGCCTCTCCGTGACGTCCGAGTTGCCGAGCGCGCGACAGGGCGTGGCGGTGGCGTCGATCGGCATCGCCGTGGTGCTGGTGCTGTCGTGGGCGTACCTGCTCTGGATGGACTGGGGCATGCGGCACATGGATCGCGCCGGCGACATGGTGCTGATGCCGCGGATGGTGGGATGGCGGCCGGTCGACCTGGTGCTGGTGTTCGTGATGTGGGCGCTCATGATGGCGGCGATGATGCTGCCGTCGGCGCTGCCGACGATCCTGTTCTACGGGCGCACGCGGGGCCGGCCGCTGGCGTTCGCGGGCGGATATCTGTTTGCGTGGTTCGTCTTCAGCGCGCTCGCGACCTTGCTGCAATGGAGATTGCTGGAGGCGGCGCTGGTGACGCCCATGATGGTCAGCGCCAGCGCGCGCCTCAGCGCCGGGATTCTCATCGCGGCCGGGCTGTTCCAGCTGACGCCGCTCAAGAACGCCTGCCTGGCGCGGTGTCGCTCGCCCCTCGGCGGCGTGCTGGCGGGCGGCGCGCGTCCGGCCGGCCCGTTCCGGGAAGGCCTTCGCAACGGCGTCCACTGCCTGGGCTGCTGCTTCGCGCTCATGGGCGTCCTGTTCGCCGTGGGGGTGATGAGCCTCCCCTGGGTCTTCCTGATCGCGGCCTACGTGGCCCTAGAGAAGCTGGCCCCGCGCTCGCTCTGGCTCTCGCGATCCGCGGGCGTCGTGCTGTGCCTGTGGGGCGTGTTCGTGCTGGTGCACCCGGGATCGCGGTAACGTTCGTCGTCCGGCGTCGCCGCCGTCCCGGGTCAGGGTTCCTTGTAGATCTGCGGGAACAGCTTCTTCAGGTGCGCGACCTTGGGGGCGTCGTTGATGACGATATAGGGATTGTCGGGGTGCAGCCGCGCGTAGTTCTGGTGATAGCCCTCGGCGGGATAGAACGCCTGTAGCGGGACGATCTGCGTGACGATCGGATTGTGGAACACCTTCGCCTGCTCCAGTTGCTGGACGTACGAGTCGGCGATCCGTTTTTGATCCGCGCCCGTGAAGAAGACCACCGACCGGTACTGCGTCCCGTCGTCCGGGCCCTGGTGGTTCAGCTCGGTCGGATCGTGCGCGACCGAGAAGAACACCCTCAGGAGCTGGCCGTAGGAGATCTTCGCCGGATCGAAGGTCACCTTGACCGACTCCGCGTGCCCGGTGTCGCCGGTGCTCACCAGATCGTACTTGGCGGTCGAGGCCGCGCCGCCCGCGTAACCGGAGGTGGCGTCCGCGACGCCCCTGACATGCTGGAAGACGGCCTGCACGCCCCAGAAGCAGCCGCCGGCGAACACGACGGTCTTGAGGCCGGGCTTGCCGCCCGCGGGCGCGCTGTCTGCGGTCGGGGAGGGGAGGGGCACGCCGTCTCCGGCGCGGGCGTAGCGCCAATAGAAGCCGCCCGCGATCAGAACGACGGCGAGGGGGAGGGCGGCTCTTCGTAGTCCGGTGACCATGGACGCGATCGGAGTATGACAAACAAAAAGCGCACGCGAGGGCTTGTCCGCACGTCGGGCGGTTGAGCATGCTCAAACACTCGTTCCACTGATTCCGCGAGGGGGCCGACGGTCGGCCGTCCGTCAGCCAGCCTGACAGGTGCCGTTCACGCAGATCATTCCGGTCGCGCAGTCGCCCCCACTCCCGCAGCCGCTACCGCCGCTCGATTGGGGAATGACCGGCACGAAGCCGGAGAAGTGCGAGGTCGGTGCCGAGACGTGCGTCGTGTCGACGACCGTGGTCGGCAGCAGAGTGAACGTGGTCGTCCCGATCGGCGCGGTGGCGATCTGGATGGACGCGCTGGTCTTGCCAGTCGGGACCTTGGCCGGATCGAAAGGCAGCGTCACCGTCACCGGGACGGAGAAGGTCGTCCCTTCGGGCCCGAAGACGAACGGCGTCCCCACCGCGGTCCCGCTGGTCGCGGAGCCGCCGGTGAGCGTCACCGTGCCCGTCGACGGGATCGCGCTCGGCGTCGCCGTCGCCGTCAGGGTCGTCGTCGCCGAGAGGGCGCCCGCGGGCACCGCGACGGTCGCGCCCTCCGGCGTGGTCAGCATCCCGCCGTCCGCCGAAACGGATTGCGAGACTGTTGCGCCGCTGGCGCCGCCGGCTCCACCGGTTCCAGTGGCGGCGCCCGGGCCGCCACTGCTCGAGCAGGCCATTGCGAAAAAACCCAGGAGGCAAGTGGTGGTACCGGCGAGCGGTGCGGTGCGCGTCATGGGCGCATGGTAGCCGATTCTCAGCTCACGGGCGGTTGGGGCCCTCGTCTCGTTCGAGGCGGGCGCGATCCCATTTGCCGAGATCGGCGGCCGCCTCGTAGGTGCTCTGCAGAAAGGCGAGCACCTCCGCCGACGGATCGGGCGCGCCGCGGACGGCGGCGTACGGGAGCAAGAACTCGCCCAGCGCGGGATCGTAGCGGGCGGCGGCGGGACGAACGGCGGCCTCGCCGAACCCAGGCGGCGTCGGATAGGCGTAGGCGTAGAAGGCCGCCTCTGGAAATCGGGCGTCGCCGGGCCAGAACCCGGCGCTGCTCACCTCTTGCGAATACGCCTCCTGCATCACCCGATCGGCGACGTGGGGAATGCCGCCCGGGTGCAGCGGCGCGGGACGGCCCGAAAAGCGGGTCACCGCCAGATCAAAGCCGCCCCAAAAGAAATGAACCGGGCTGGCCTTGCCCACGAAGCGCCCGCGAAACTCCTTGAACACCCGATCGGCCTGGATCAACGCGCGAAAGTACCGATTGGCCCAGTCGGGATCGTAGCGGCAGAGGCGCACGTCTTGATCGAGACGCACGAGATCCACCATCTCCACCGCGAGCGGATTGATGGTCACCGACACGCCGAGCTTGGCGAGGCACCGCATGTATTCGGCATGGAAACCCGACAGCGCCTGGTCGCAGAGGCTCATCGATGCGACGGCACCGTCGCTGGTGCGCGCCACCAGCCGGTGGTCGATGAAGTCGAGCTCGACGTCGAGCACCCGGTCGCCGACCGGCAGCGGCGTGGTGGTCAGGCCGCGCGCCGTCACCCTCAGCGAGACCTGCCACCAGTGATTCACCATCGGGGAGAGCGCCAGCCGCGTCTTGCCGACGATCTGAGCCCAGAGGAGTAACGACTGGCTGGTCTCGGCGCCGCCGCCCACATCGAGACGGGGCCAGGGATCTCGGTCGCGTTCATCGCTTTGGGAACCCATGGTTGCGCGCGGCCCAATCTTTATCTGCTTCCCGCGCCTGTCAAATGCTCGTGTCATCCTTGCGGGGTGTCGACCCGCGCGATGGATGATCTGGTCGCGCCTCTCTGCGACATGTTGGTCGGCCGGCGGTTCGTGGCGTTGACGGGCGCGGGGTGCAGCACGGAGTCGGGGATCCCGGACTACCGGGGCGGCGGCCGGGCCGGACCGCGAAACCCGGTCCAGCACGACGCTTTCCTGCGCCGCCCCGAGGTCCGGCAACGCTACTGGGCGCGCGCGACGGTGGGGTGGGCGCGGTTTCGGACCGCGGAGCCCAACGCCGCCCACCGCGCGCTGGCCGCCCTGGAGGCGGCCGGACATCTGGCCGGCGTCATCACGCAAAACGTGGATCGCCTGCACCGCCGCGCCGGGAGCCGCCGGGTGGTCGAGCTTCACGGCGCGCTCGCGGAGGTCCTCTGTCTCGGGTGCGGCCGCGGCGAAGACCGAGACAGCGTGCAAACGCGCCTCTTGGCCGCCAATCCAGGCTGGCTGCGGACGGTGGGCGAGGTCCAACCCGACGGCGACTCCGAGCTGCCGGCCGAGGCCGTCGCGGGATTCGCCGTGGTCGCCTGCGTCTCATGTGGTGGCCAGCTCAAGCCGGACGTCGTCTTCTTCGGCGGCAACGTCCCGGAGCGCACGCTGGCCGCCGCCTGGGAGCTGTTCGATCGGGGTGAGGCGCTGCTGGTGGTCGGATCGTCGCTGACCGTCTACTCGGGCTTCCGGTTCGTGCGGCGCGCGCGCGAGCTCGAGCTGCCGATCGGCGTCGTCAACATCGGCCCCACCCGCGCCGACGATCTGACGCAAACAAAGATCTCCGCCCCGGCGTCCCAGGTGCTCTCGAACCTGCAACGCCAGCTGGTCGGTCGCTAAAAAGGCACATCTTTCCGGCGATTGGGGGCTTTTCCTGCCGGGGCGCGCCTTGTATTGGCCGCACGCCGCCTTATGCATCAAGGACCGATTGGTAGACCCATGTGAATCCCCCACTACAAGATCGCACGCTCGCCAGGCAGCTGAGTGGGGCATTCAAGTTCTTCGGCTCGCTGGTCGCGGCGGCGTTCATCGTGGCGGCGCTGGCGTTCGGGGCCAGCCGGACTTGGCTGACACCGGATCTCGTCCGGAGCCGGCTGGCGGTGCGAAGCGAGAGCTCCGCCAACACGGCGATGCTCGACGAAGAGATCGCCCTGCGCGCGTACCTCACCACCCGCGACGTTCGCACCCTCGAAGCCTACACGCGCGGGGAGGTGGCGCTGGCCCGGGCGAACAAGACCCTCGCCACAACCGCCGGCGCGGTCCCCGAGCTGGCGGCGGTGATGCTCGGCACCCGGCTGGCTGAGGAGCGTTGGCACGAGCGGTGGGCCAAACCTGCGGCCGCCACGCCACCCGACGCCGCAGGCCCCTCGATGCTCGATGGCAAGACGCTCTTCGATGCCTATCGGACCGGGCAAGCGGCCTTCGCCGACGCCCTCAATCGGCACAGCGACGT